>JBJTBP010000055.1:0-32436 GCA_046091385.1 Solirubrobacterales bacterium
CCAGTCGATCAGGTGGTCCGGCGGGCTGTCGGTCATGTCCTCCCACCAGTCGTCGCCGTCGTCGGTCATGGCACAGTTGGTGAAGATCGAGTTGCCGTCGATCGTCTGGATCGCGGGTGGATTCGATTCCTGGCTGGTGCCCGGAGCGACCCCGAAGAAACCGAACTCCGGAGTGACCGCCCGGAGCCGCCCCTCGTCATCGAACTTCATCCAGGCGATGTCGTCGCCGAGCGTCTCGACCTTCCAGCCCGGAATGGTCGGGATCAGCATCGCCAGGTTGGTCTTGCCGCAGGCCGAAGGGAATGCGGCCGAGACGTACTTGACCTCACCCTCCGGGCTGGTCAGCTTGAGGATCAGCATGTGCTCGGCCATCCAGCCTTCGTCCCGGGCCATCACCGAGGCGATCCTCAGGGCGAAGCACTTCTTGCCCAGCAGCGCATTACCCCCGTAGCCCGAGCCGTAGGACCAGATCTCGCGGGTCTCGGGGTAGTGGACGATGTACTTGTTGTCGGCGTTACAGGGCCAGGGAACGTCCTCTTCGCCATCGGCGAGCGGCATCCCGACCGAGTGGACGCAGGGCACGAACTCGCCGTCATCACCGAGCGCGTCGAGCGCGGCGCGGCCCATCCGGGTCATGATCCGCATCGAAACGGCCACGTATGGGGAGTCGGTCAACTCGACCCCGATGTGGGAGATCGGGGATCCGATCGGGCCCATCGAGAAAGGAACGACGTACATCGTCCGCCCCTTCATCGAACCGTCGAACAGGCCCGAGAGCTTCTCGCGCATCTCGGCCGGATCGACCCAGTTGTTGGTCGGGCCGGCGTCCTCTTCGCGCTCTGAACAGATGTAGGTCCGGTCCTCGACCCGGGCAACGTCCCCTGGGTCCGAGCGGGCCAGGTATGAGTTCGGGCGCTTCGCCTCGTCGAGCCGGGTGAAGGTTCCGGCCTCGACCATCTCGGCGCAGAGCCGGTCGTACTCTTCCTGCGAGCCGTCGCACCAGTAGACCTGGTCGGGCTTGGTCAGGGCCGCAATCTCGTCGACCCATTCGACGAGCTTTGCGTTGGTGGTGGGCGCGGGCGACCCTTCTGCTTCGGTCAAGGTTTCGGTGTCAACTCCTCGATCCGGGGCCCGAACCTCCAGACCGGTAACCGGTAACGGCGGGTCGGCCCCGGACCTTGATTCTTACCCAGAATGGGACCTCTCTGCGTTCATCCTCGGACCGGGGTAATCGAGATCGTCTCGACGTCGGCATCGAAGTTCCGGATCCGGAGCCTGACCTCGGCCCGGCGACCGTCTTCAGTCACCACGACACAGGTAAAGGACGTACCCGGATCGACCTCGACGTCCTGCGGGCAGACGACGGTCCTCACCTCGACCCCGGTCTTGCGCTGAACGTCGTCCTTGATCGCCTCACGGGCCTTCTTGTCGTCGATCACGGTCCCTGCGCATGCCGTGAGTACCCCGGCTACGAGCAGGAGTGGGGTTCCGACCATCGCCCGGGACCGGGCCCGTCTCCCCCGGCTCGAAGCTGCCCTTCGCCGCACTCCCAGTCGTTCCATGGAGCGAGCCTACAGGCGCCCCACGCCCGCCAGGAGCCGTAGCGGGCCGACCGAGGGGGTCGCCGTCGGGCCGTCCGTTCGTAATAGATTGCGGGCGCGATGAGGTTCTACGAGTACGAAGCCCGGAAGATCGTCGAGCTGGCCGGGATACCCGTCACCGAGTACGGGTTCTGCCGGACTCCGGAGGAGGCCCGGGCTGCCGCCGAGAAGATCGACGGTCCAACCGTGGTCAAGTCGCAGGTCCTGACCGGCGGACGAATGAAGGCGGGGGGCGTCCAGTTTGCGGACACCCCTGACGAGGCAGCCGCCCACGCCGAGACGATCCTCGAACTCGAAATCAACGGCCACGTGCCGCGCGGCGTCCTGGTCGACCCGAAGGCCGAGGTCAAGCAGGAGTACTACGCGGGCGTCGTCTGGGACGGGACCGCCAAGAAGCCACTGATGCTGTTCAGCGACATGGGCGGGATCGACATCGAGCAGGTGGCCGAAGAACACCCCGACCACGTCGGACGAGGGCACATCTCCAACCTCGATCCGGTCTTCGATTTCCAGGCCAAGCAGGTGATCGCCCGGACCGGCGTGACCGGTAGCCAGCTGACCCGGGCGACACCGATCCTCGCCCGCCTGGCCGAGCTGTTCCGCGACAAGGACATGCTTCTGGCCGAGATCAACCCCCTCGCCGAGCTGACCGACGGTCGGTTCGTCGCCCTGGATGCCCACATGGAGAGGGAGGGTGAAGCGGTCGGTCGTCAGGCGAAGCTCCTCCGCGAGGAACTGGACATCGCCGAAGACGACACCAGGGAGAGCTACGAGCCGAGCGATTTCGAGCGTCGGGTCAAGGAGATCGACGCCAGCGACCACCGGGGCGTGATCCAGGGCAAGGATCACAACTTCGACGGCAACCTCGGGCTGGTGATCGGGGCCGGTGGTGGTTCCCTGACCTTGACCGACGCAGTCCGCAGTCAGGGTGGCAAGCCGGCCAACTACTCGGAGATCGGCGGTAACCCCTCTGTCGCGAAGGCCTGTGGCCTGGCCAAGGAAGTCCTGCAGAAGGACGGGGTCGAGAAGATCGCCGTGATGATGTCGATCGTCTCGAACACGCGGGTCGACATCGTTGCCCGCGGCGTGATCAAGGCCTGCCTCGAGCTCGGTCTCGACCCCTCCGAGACGATCGCTCTCTTCAGGATCCCCGGGGCCTGGGAGGAGGAAGGGGCGAAGATCCTCGACTACTACGGGGTCGAGTACTACGACCGCTCCGTCTCACTCTGGGATGCGGCCGGAAGGGCCGTGGAGAAGGTTCAGGGCTGATGAGCATCCTGATCGACGCCGACACCACCTTCATCGTCCAGGGCATCACCGGCAGAGAGGCCGTCAACCTGACCCGCGAGTGCCTCGATTACGGCTCGAAGGTCGTCGGCGGGGTAACGCCGGGCCGAAAGGGCCGCGAAGTCCACGGGGTGCCGGTTTTCGACACGGTCGAGCAGGCAGTCGAGAACCACGGTGGCCCGATCGACGGCTCGGTGGTGACGGTTCCCCCGGGGTTCACCAAGGATGCAGTCATCGAGGCTCTGGCCAACGGAATTCGCCTGGTGGTCGTGGTCACCGAGCGGATTCCACGGGGGGATGTCGCCGAGATGGTCGAGTACGCCGACCGGGTCGGTGCACGGATCATCGGTCCCAACTGCCTCGGATTGATCGCCCCGGGCCTCTGCAAGATGGGTGGAATCGGGGGTCCTGCGGCCGATGCGGCAAAGGCCTACGAGCCAGGGGTCGTCGGGGTGATGTCCCGTTCGGGCGGGATGACTACCGAGATCTCCTCGACCTTGACCGCCGCGGGCCTGGGGGTCTCGACGGCGATCTCGATCGGGGGCGATGCGATCATCGGGTCGACCTACGCCGAACTTATGCCCTTCTTCGAGGCCGATCAGGAAACCCAGGCGATCGTCATCTACTCAGAACCCGGTGGTCGGATGGAGGCCCAGCTGGCCGAGTGGGTCGCGGCCAACGACTCGAGGCTGCCGATCGTCGCCTTCATGGCCGGCAAGTTCATGGACGATGAGGAGATGAAGGGGATGAGCTTCGGACACGCCGGCACGATCGTCGAAGGCAAGGAGGACTCGGCCACCGAGAAAATCGCCCGTCTCCAGGAGGCAGGGATCACCGTTGTCGAGAGGATCGACGAGATCCCCGACGCAGTCAAGGAAGGGATCGGCGGATGAGCGCGGAGCAGGAGAGCATCTTCATCGGCATCGAGATCGAGGAGCCGGCTGCTTCCGATCCCGAGCTCGCCAGGAAACTGGAGGAGGTCTGCCCGGTCTCGATCTTCGAGGCAACCGACTCCGGGACCGAGATCATCGCTTCCAGGCTGGACGAATGCGTCCTCTGCGGCCTCTGTGTCGAGGCAGCTCCCGAGGGCGCCGTCACCATCGTCAAGAAGTACGAGGGGTAGGCCCGGGCGGCCGGGGCGCGCCGTGAACTTCATCGAGGACGTCATCCAGCGTTTCCCCTTCTCGCAGGAAGCGGTGATCGCGATCGACAGCAAGGGCAACCGCAAGGTCCACCACTTCAGCCACCTCTTTGCCCGAAGCCTCGGGCTGTCCGGAGCGCTTCTGGCTCGTGGCGTCCACCGCGGTGACGTGGTGCTGATCCTGGTCGGCAGCCGAATCGAGTGGGTGATCTCGATGCTCGCCTGCTTCCGGATGGGGGCGATCGCCTTCCCCTGCAACACCCAGTTGAGCAATGAGGACCTCGCCCGACGGGTCGCCGAGACCGGGGCGGTACTGGCAATCGGGGAGGAGGACCTTCTGGACCGACTGCCGGAAGGCCTCCCGGCGATGGATATGCAAGACCTCGCCAGGGTGTTCGATGAGGACCTCGACCAGGCCATGCCGGCCGCACCGGCCGACCTGGGGCCGGACGACCCGGCTCTGATCCTCTACACCTCGGGCTCGACCGGCCCGGCTCGTGGCATCGTCCACGGACAGCGCTTCCTGTTCGGCCAGGAACTGCAGGCACGCCAGTGGTTCGGTGCCGAACCCGGCGACCTGGCCTGGTGTACTGCCGCCCCCGGCTGGTCGAAGTCTTCCCGTAATGCCTTCATCGCCCCCTGGCTCTGCGGGGCGACCGCCCTGCTGGTCGAAGGGAGGTTCGATCCATCGACCAGACTCGAGATCGCCCGGAGCGAGGGGGTCAATGTCCTCTGTCAGGTGCCGACCGAATACCGGATGCTGGCCAGCCGAACGACGATCCCCGAGCTGCCGGCCCTCAAGCGACTCGTTTCGGCCGGTGAACCACTCGATGCCGAGGTGATCGGCAACTTCAGGGAGGCGACCGGGCTGGAGATCGCCGACGGGTACGGTCAGACGGAGACCGGCGCAGTGACCGGATTCAGGGTCGAGGACGACGTCGCCGGGAGGGAAGGCTCGATGGGCAGGCCCCTCCCCGGCATCGAGACGCGGATCGTCGACGACGAGCTCCAGCTCAAGGTCGAGACCTCCCCCACCTTCTTCACCCGTTACCTCGACGGGGAGTCCTTCGAAGGGGAGTGGTGGCCGACTGCCGACCTGGTCGAGGAGGACGAAGACGGCTTCCTCTATTTCCGCGGACGGAACGACGACGTAATCAGTTCGTCGGGCTACCGGATCGGTCCGGTCGAAGTCGAATCGGTCCTGCTCGAACATCCGGCGGTGGCCGAGGCCGCGGTGGTTCCGGCACCCGACCCGGAGCGTGGATCGGTGGTCCGCGCGGTCCTGGTGCTAGAGGCCGACCAGCCGACAGACGGCCTGGTCGAAGAGATCCAGGCATTCTGCCGGGAGCGGACCGCTCCCTACAAGTACCCGCGGATCGTCGACTTCGTCGACGACCTGCCCAAGACGGTCACCGGCAAGGTCTCGAGAAGGGCTCTCCGGGAAGCGACCGAATGAACGACGTCCCCTGGAGGGCCTCGTGGCCGTCGGCCACCTTCGGGGCGCTCTTCGGGGCGACGATGCTGAACCTGCTGGCGGTCGGGGCGCTACTGCCTACCCTCCCGCTCTACGTGAGGGGTCCGCTCGACGAGGGCAACCTGATGGTCGGCATCGTGATCGGTGCCTACGCGATCACCGGGATCGCCTTCCGTCCGCTCGCCGGGGCGCTCGCCGACAGCAGGGGAAGGAGGTGGGTCGTGATGGCTGGGTCGCTCGCCTCGGCCGTGGCCGGGGCATGCCTCTTCCGGCCGCTCGGCCTGGTCGCCGTCCTCGGCTCCCGGCTCCTACTCGGTGCCGGTGAGGGAGCCGTCTTCACCGCTGGCTCGGCCTGGGTGGCCGATATCTCTCCGGAGCGAAACAGGGCCCGCCTGATCGGGATCTACGGACTCGCGATCTGGGCAGGCCTGAGCATCGGCCCGCTTGTCGGTCAGGCGCTTCGGGCAGCGGGTGGCTTCGAGATGGTCTGGGCATTCGTCTTCCTCGCCCCCGTCCTCTCGACCGTTATCGCCTCGAGGCTGACCGACTCCCCCGTGGCACCGCGACCCGCCGGCGAAGACCGATCCCTGATCTCCCGCGAAGCGCTCGGCCCGGGAGTTTCGATGGCCCTGGTCTCGGCCGGATTCGCTGCGATGGCCTCCTTCGTCGTCCTCCACATGAGGGATGAGGGCGTCGCCGGAGGAGCCTGGGCGTTCACAGCCTTCGCGGTCAGTCTGGTTCTCTCACGGCTGATCGCAGGCGGCCTGCCCGATCGCCTGGGTCCCCGACGGGTCGCCCTCGTCGCGGCCCTGTTCGAGGCGATCGGCCTGGCCGTGATCGGCCTGGCCAACACGCTCCCGGTCGCCCTGGCCGGAGCGATCGTGATGGGCTCGGCCTTCTCCGTCCTCTACCCGTCCCTCTCGCTGATCGTGCTCCGGAGGGTTCCTGAGTCTCGCCGGGGTTCGGCATTTGGAACCTTCACAGCGACCTTCGATCTCGGGGTCGCCCTCGGAGCACCCCTGGTCGGGGTGGCGGTGACCCTCGGTGGCTACGAGGTCGGCTTCCTCTTCGCCGCGGCCCTCGCGATCGTCGTCGCCGCAACCCAGGCGGTCATCCTGGTCTCCCGGCGCAGACGGCCGGCTCTCTAGGCTGGGCCGATGCCCAACCGACTGGCTGACGAGCTCAGTCCCTATCTGCTCCAGCACCGGGACAACCCGGTCGAGTGGTGGCCCTGGGGACCGGAGGCGATGGCCGAGGCTCGGGAGCGCGACGTGCCGATCCTTCTCTCGGTCGGCTACGCGGCCTGCCATTGGTGCCACGTCATGGAGCGTGAGTCCTTCGAGGATCCTGAAACCGCTCGCTACATGAACGAGCACTTCGTGCCGATCAAGGTCGACCGTGAGGAGCGGCCGGATGTCGATGCGCTCTACATCGAGTTCGTCCAGTCGGTGACCGGCCATGCCGGCTGGCCCCTGACCGTGTTCCTCGACCCGAACGGGGTTCCCTTCCACGGGGGCACCTACTTCCCGGACGAGCCCCGGCTGGGAAGCCCCTCCTTCCGGATGGTGATGGAGGCCGTGGTCGAGGCATGGAAGGAGAAGCGGGAAGAGATCGATGCCCAGGCCGAAGAGGTGGTGAGGAGGCTGTCTGCGATCGCCCTGGTGGATGCACCCGAGGACCTCCCGGACCCCCGGATCCTCGAAGCGGCGGTGAAGGGAATGCTCGAGTCACTCGACCCCGTTGAAGGGGGGTTTGGGGATGCGCCAAAGTTCCCCCCGGCCTCGGCGATCGATTTCCTGCTCGCCCATGGACATGCCGAGGAGGTAGGGATAACCCTCGACCGGATGGCGGCCGGCGGGTTGTGGGACCAGGTCGGAGGGGGGTTCTGCCGGTACGCAGTCGACGCGGCCTGGCAGGTCCCCCACTTCGAGAAGATGCTCTACGACAACGCGCTGCTCGCCCGGACCTACCTCCATGCCTGGCAGGTCAGGGGCCTCGAGCGGTATCGCCGGATCGCAGTCGAGGCCCTCGAGTGGGCCCTGGCCGAGATGACCAATGGTGAGGGTGGCTTCCACGCATCCCTCGATGCCGACTCGGAAGGGGTCGAGGGCCTGTTCTACACCTGGACCCCCGATGAGCTCACGGCAGTACTCGGGGACAAGGCAGATCGGGGCCTCGAACTATTCGGGATGACCGAGGCGGGCAACTTCGAGGGAAGGAACGTCTTGAGGATTCCCTCGGGGACCCCGCCGGACCGATTCGAGGGCGACGACGCCGAGATCCGTTCAACCTTGCTCGAAGCCCGCACCGGGAGGGTCCGACCGCCGCTCGATGACAAGGCGGTCTGCTCCTGGAACGCGTTGATGATCTCGGCCCTCGCCGAAGCCGGGGCGGTACTCGATCGGCCGGACCTGGTCGAGGCAGCGATCCGCTGTGCGACCTTCATCTGGGAGGAGCTGCGCGACGGGCAGGGGCGCCTGCTCAGGGTCTGGCGAAACGGTGAGGCCGGGGGCGGGGCATTCCTGGAAGACCACGCGTTCCTGCTCGAGGCCCTGCTCGACCTCTACCAGGCCACCTTCGACCCGGTCTGGTTCGAAAGGGCCAGAGGCATCTCCGAGGAGATGATCGAGGGCTTCGGCGACCGGGTAAGGGGTGGCTTCTTCACGACCCGCGAGGCTCCGGAGGACGGCCTGATCGCCCGCCGAAAGGACGTCGGCGACCACCCGATCCCTTCCGGAAGTGCCTCTGCAGCCCTGGGACTCCTGAGACTCTGGGGACTCACCGGCGAAGGGAGGCTCCGGGACGAAGCGGAGAAGATCCTGAGGATGCTCGCCCCGGCCTCGACCCGCCGGCCCGACGCCTTCGGGCACCTGCTCAAGGCCCTCGATTTCGCCCTTGGTGACCAGACCGAGCTCGCCCTGGTCGGCCCGAGCGGATCGCCGTTTCCGGATTCAATCCAGACGCTGCTCGCCCCGATCCGCAGGCGGTACCTGCCGAATACGGTCCTGGCGGCCGGCCCCGAGGGCACGACCGCCCCTCCCCTCCTCGTCGACCGCCCGACCGCCGACGGCGACCCCTCTGCCTACCTCTGCCGAAGGTTCGTCTGCCTCGAACCGGTCACTTCCCCGGAAGCGCTCGAGGAGGAGCTGGACCGCGACCAGATCGCCTAGAGGATCGGCAGGAAGGACTCGATCTCGTACGGCGTGACCTGGACCCGGTAGCGGTCCCACTCCTGGCGCTTCAGCTCGATCAGCCGGCTGAAGGTGTGCTCCCCGAGAGTCCTCAGCAGCAGTTCGGACTCCGACGCCCGCTCGATCGCCTCGCCGAGCGTCTCGGGGAGCAGCTCGACGCCGCGGGCCGTCATTTCTCCCGGGTCGGCGTCGTAGAGGTTCTCCTCCATCGGCTCGGGCAACTCGTAACCCTGCTCGATGCCCTCGAGGCCGGCCTGGAGGATCCCGGCCAGGCAGAGGTAGGGGTTGCAGGCAGGGTCCGGGCACCTGATTTCGACGTCGAGGCCGTCACCCTCGACCTCGGCCACCGGCGGCACCCTGATCAGCGAAGAACGATTGCGCCTCGACCAAGAGAGGTAGACCGGCGCCTCGAATCCCGGCACCAGACGTTTGTAGGAGTTGACCCACTGGGCGTAGAGAATTGCGATCTCTGAGGCATGGCGGAGCTGTCCGGCGACGAAGGCTCGGCCCACCGGGCTAAGGCGTGACGGATCTTCGGGATCGGGGAAGACATTCACCCCTCCGGCCATCAACGTCTGGTGCAGGTGCATTCCGGAGCCGTTGGCCGAGCCGATCGGCTTCGGCATGAAGGTGGCGTGCCAGCCCTGCTGCTGGGCGTACTCCTTGACGACGATCCGGGCGGTCATGCAGTCATCGGCCGAGGCCAAAGCCGGCTCTAGCTTGAGGTCGAGTTCGTGCTGGGACGGCCCCGCCTCGTGATGGGTCGAGGCAACCTCGATCCCCATCTGTTCGAGGGCGAGTACGGTCGCCCTGCGGACGTCCGAGCCGGCGTCGAGGGTGGTCAGGTCGAAGTAGCCGCCCTCGTCGAGCACCTCCGGAGCGCCCTCCGGGGGCTGGGCTGACCGGAAGTAGAAGTACTCGAGCTCCGGGGCGACCGCGAACTCATCGAACCCCATCCCTGCCGCCCGGTCGAGGGCCCGTTTGAGCACCCAGCGCGGGTCACCTTCGTAGGCAACCCCACCAGGGAGTTCGATGTCGCAGAACATCCTCGCGACCGCATCCTCGCTTCCGGGCCTCCATGGGATCAGGGAGAAGGTGGAGGAGTCGGGTCGGGCGACCATGTCGGATTCCTCCACCGCATTGAAGCCAGTCAACGATGCCCCGTCGAAAGGGATGCCGCCGGTGAGTGCCCGATCGAGTTCGGATGCGTTGATCGAGAAGCTCTTCAGCCTCCCGAGGATGTCCGTGAACCAGAGCCGGATGAACCGGACGTCGTTCTCGGCGACCAGCCGGGCTACGTCGGCGTCGGCGTCAGCCTTTCCGGGCACGCTTCCCCCGTCGATGCACAAGCCACCTTTCCCCGCACTTTCGACCGCTTCCCATGGGCTACGGAACGATAGGGCAACCGGGGTTGAAAACGACCGGGCGGGCAGGTACACTTACGCCCCGTAAGTAGGTAGCTAAAAGTAAAGTAATGGCTTCCTAAACGGGTGATAAAGAGGCAAAAGTCTCCCGATCGAAGAAGCGAGGATGACATGACGGTCAAGACAGAAGTCAGCCGTTTCCACATACACGACGAACTGACCGCTCCGGACGAGAGCGCTCCGATCCTGAAGAGCATTCAGGTCGGTGGGCGGGCCGTCAACAAGCTCGTCGGCGTGCTCGCCGGCTCACCGGCGGTGCTCCGGGCCTACACCCGAATGCGGGCGGAGCTTCAGAAGGGGGTCCTCCCCCAGGCGACCAGGCAGCGCATCGCGCTCGCCGTTGCTGAGCAGAGGGGCGACGGCTACAGCATCGCCCGTTACGCAAAGACAGCGAGGTCGGCCGGGCTGGGCCTGGACGAGATAACGGCTGCCAGGAGTTTCGCCTCGGCAGATCCCCGTGAGCAGGCCCTGCTCACCTACCTCGAGGCATCGCTCGAAGCCGACGGTGCCCCGCCGATCCACCTCCACGAGGAGGCGCGCGAGGCGGGCTGGGAAGACGAGGAGATCCTCGAGGCCCTCGCCCATGTGGCACTCGGCGAGTTCCAGAGCCTGATGGCCGCAGGGGCTGCCCTGCCGATGGACCAGGCGACGGCGAAGATCCTGCCGGACGCAGCCTGCACGGCTCCAGGAACCGAACGAAAAAAGGCCCCGGCCCGGGTTTCCGGACCGGGGCCTTCTTTCAAGAACTAACCGTTGGTCAGGGTCGCCGTGTAGAGCAGGCGGCTACCGCTGAAAGTGCAGCCATAGAACCGCTTGCTGTCGACCTTGAGCTGTGGTGAAGACTGGTCGATCGATGCCGCCGTGCACATCCCCGGCTGACGACTCGCCCGCCACTTGTTCTGGGCCGCACTCTGCCCGAGGGCGAAGATCGGAGCCCAGGTCGGAACGGCGAGGGCGACGTAGTTCCCGGCGCGCGCCGTCAGCGGCTTGTTCAGCTTGAAGGTTGCCACCGTTCCGAGCTCCTTGCTCAACCCCTCGACCGGGCTCTTCCTGAGGAGCTGGAACTTCTCATTGCCCTGCGGGGTCTTCACCTTCTTTAGGATCGTGATCGCCGCCTGCGGGGGACTGCCGAACCGATCGTTCAGGGCGGTACGGTCACGACCCGTTGGCTCCCCCAGGTAGAGGCGGAACTGGGTCACCTTGCCGTCGAACGGCACCTCGAAAGGAGTCGTGCTGGTCGCCGTACGGGTCTGGAAACCGCTGACCGAGGCGACGACCTGGCAGTTGTCGGGGCAGGCCGGATCCGGCATTGTCGCCGACTGGCCGAGGACTACGGTTTTGACCGCACGGGACTGGTCTGCACCCGCGCCATTGCCGAGGCCGACCAGGGCGAGCGAGAGTAGGGCGACGATGGCCGCGAGTGCCAGAACTGCCACTCGGGCGAGGCGACCCCGGCTTGCCGGGTCTGTGGACTGGAAAACCTGATTCATCCTGATCTGCTCCGTTCTTCGCCATTCGGTCCCCCGAATGACGGACGCTCCGGTTTTTCTGCTTGCAGAGGCTACAAACACGGCACCACGGCAATCGGTGCGGGACTGGACTGAACCCGATCGACCGACTCAGCGGATCGCGCGCCTCGGCGGAGGCCCGGCGGTTTGGCCAGCAGGCGTCTCTTGGCCCTGGATCAGCGGCCGACGACCAGATGACGGACCGGGTCGATGCCCTGGTAGCCAAGGGCGATCATCGCCGCGTGGCTCAGGTCCCAGGTCCGGCCGGGGGTATAGGGCCCACGGTCGATCACCTTGGTCAGCAGGAAACGCCCCTTGTACCCGATCAGGACCCGAGTTCCGCAGGGAAGGGTCTTGTGAGCGACCCCGACGATCGTCGGGGTGAACTTCTGCCCGCAGGCGGTGTTGTTCCCGAAGAGTGGCGCGCCGTACCAGGATGCACCCGACCGGGGCATCGAAGCAACCAGCTGATCTGCAGTCCGCCTGGTCACGACCCCGCTTTCCTTGAGGCCCTCCCTCCTCTGGAATAGCCGAACGGCCGAGTGGGTCGCATCGTCGAAAATGTTGGTGACACCTATCGAACGAAGCCCAAGGGTCTTCGAAGAAACCATCGAGCGAAGAACCCCCACGTCTGGACCGCTCATCCCCACCTTGAGAACCCTCTCGCCGAAACGTGGGGCCGGATCGATGTTCCCGGGGTCCGCCGGCAGGGTTAGCCCTGCCTGGGACGCCCGCACTGCTGGCTCGGCCGCCGCCGCGGAACCCACCAAGGCCAGAGCACCGAAGCACGCGATCACCGGAGCCAGGAAGGCAAAGCCCAACCCTCCCGACCGCCTGAGGCGGGGGGACGACGAAACGAAAGCCTGTCTCGATGCGGTCTGTCTCATCTGCTCTGCGCCTGCGGGGTTAGCTGACGGGCTCGCGCGAGGCTCCTCTGCCTGGCGCTACACGGCTCTCATGGCCGGTGATTCGCCCCTGGGATCTCTCCCTTTGGGTCCCCCGCCCCAGCCGCCTTGACGACTGGATTAGGCGCTCATGGTCACGATGTTAGCAAAGCTTCACACGGAAGTCCGATTCGCCCGGTTTTCCCTCTCCAAAGGGAAAGGCAGCGAGTACCTGTCCTTACGAAAGCTGGATCCCGGGGGTCCACGAAACGGGGAAGGGGGCCCGAGGGCCCCCTTCCGAGGTGGGTCTGTAAGCCGGATCCTGTCTAGGACGACCATCCATCTCGCGCCCCCGGAAGGGGCGCGGGGCCGGCTTTCGCCTGGCTTCCTGCGGCCTACCTGGATCTAACCGGGCCGGGTCGACGATCCTGTTTGGCCTTGCACCGGACGGGGTTTGCCTGGCCGCCGCGTCACCGCGACGCCGGTGCGCTCTTACCGCACCTTTTCACCTTTGCCTGTTCGCGACTCACGTGTGGTCGCGCCATCGGCCGTGTATTTCTGTGGCACTTTCCCGCGGGTTGCCCCGGGTGGGCGTTACCCACCGTCCTTGCCCTGAGGTGTCCGGACTTTCCTCGAGGGGTTTTCTCTCCCCCCGCGATCGTCCGACCCACACCCCGAATGATACGCAGCCGGACCCGCCCACAGGGAAAACCGTCCCCGCCGATCGAGGCGGGTCAGACCGTTCGGAAGACGCCAATCACCCGACCGACCAGCTCGGCATCGGTGGTGCGGATCGGTTCCATCTCCTCGTTTTCTGGCTGGAGACGCAGATGGTCTTCCTCACGGAAGATCCTCTTCACGGTCGCATCCTCGCCCAGCAGCGCCACAACGATCTCCCCGTCATCCGCGACCTGCTGGGGCCTGACCACGACCCAGTCACCATCAACGATCCCTGCATCCTTCATGCTCTCGCCCCGCACCTCGAGGACGAAGTCACCCTCCCTGCTACCGATCATCGAGGGGACCTCCACGTAATCCTCGACGTTCTCCTCCGCCAGCATCCCGGGGCCAGCCGAAACCCGGCCGAGAACCGGCAGGCCGCCGTTACCGCCCGGCAGAACGGAGTCGACGGCGTCGCGGGCGGAGCGGGCGGTCTCGACCAGGATCTCGAGGGCCCGGGGCTTGGTCGGGTCCCGGCGAAGGACTCCGGCCTTTTCCAGGTTGGAGAGGTGCACGTGGACGGTCGAGGACGAGTGGAGCCCGACCGCCTTGCCGATCTCCCGCACCGTCGGGGGGTACCCCATCTTGTCCGCGTACCTGCCGATGTAGTCGAAAATCTCCTGCTGTCGCTTGGTCAGGTCCACCTTGTGACGTCGTCCCTTTCCAGTTTTGACTTGGTTTTCAGCCCCCAGTCCCGGCCTGTCGGCCGACCCAGGGACCCCCGGTTCCACACGAACCTATGTTCGTAGGTTAGTCACCGGAACGGATGTTCCTTCCGAGAGCCCTGGCTGGGACGGATTTGCCATCCGTGCCCAGTCCGGGGAAGGCCGTTCATTTACATAGACTCCCGAACCCCTCCCCGCGGCTGTGGCGGAACTGGTAGACGCGCAAGCTTGAGGGGCTTGTGTCCCTCGGGACGTGGAGGTTCGACTCCTCTCAGCCGCACTACCCGGGCCGGAGCCCGAATCAGCCCCCCATCGAGTTGACCCGTTGGGTCAGGGCCGAGATCCTCGCATTGACCTTCTGGTTGGTCTGGTCCTGGGTCGCCTCGAAGTCCGAGAGCTGGCTCTTTACCGAGTTGATCGAAGCCTGGATCGAACCCAGCTGGCCAGCGCTCTTCTGGGCCTCCGACTTCACCTCCTGCTCGGCAGTGGCCACCTCTCCCTGCACCTTCTTGTTTGCCGAGGCGGCCTCACCCTCTACCTGGCTACCGAGCCGCTTCAGCCTCTTTCCGGCCTGGGCTTCCTGCTGGGCGACGCCCCTGTTCTCCGAGGCGATCGCCGCCTTCAGGGCATTCTGCGTCTTCTCGTTCTCGCTCTTCGCATCGTTGGCGATGACGATCCCGGCGATGCCGGTACCGACCCCGATTACCGCGATCACGAGTGCAGCGACCAGCTTGCCGTCCATTTGGTGGATCCTCCAGGGGGTGTCGTTTTCCGGATGGCTCCGGACCTCTCGAACTGGACGAATGATAGGGCCGAGGGAGGACGGTCCCGGCGCGTGATGCGGGCGTCTGGTGGCATACTCGAGTCGTGGGAGAGGAGGGAAACGGCGAGTCGAACGGGCGGGCGACCTCGCTGGTCTGGTTCAGGAGGGACCTTAGGACCCACGACCTTCCCTCACTGGCAACCGCCGTCGAGCAGGGTCCGGTACTCCCCTGCTTCGTCTTCGACGACCGGCTGATCTCAACCGGAAGGTTCCCCTCCGCCGAACGGGTCGGCTTCATGCTGGGCTGCATCGCCGATCTGCGCGAGACCCTCGAAGGGCTGGGGGCAGGGCTGGTCCTTCGGAGGGGCGATCCGGCTAAAGTGCTCGCCGAGCTGGCAACGGAGGCCGGGGCGACGAGGGTCCATTTCACCCGTGACGTGAATCCCTGGGCGATCGAGCGGGACAAGGTAGTGACCGGGGTCCTCGAGGCTGCCGGGGTGGAAGTGGTCCAGCACCCGGGCAACTACATCGTCGACGACCCTGGGGCGATCGTCTCGGGCAAGGGCACCCCCTACACCGTCTACTCGCCATTCGCCAAGGCCTGGCAGAAGGTCGAACGCCGGGAGATGATCGGCCAGCCGAAGACGATCGAGATGGTCTCCGGAATCGAGGCCGGCGACCTTCCCACCTGTGAAGAGCTCGGAGTCGGGACCGACCCCGGAACGAGCTCCTTCGAACCGGGCGAGACCGCTGCCCGAAAGGCCGCCAAGGCGTACCTGAACGGAGGCCTCAAGCGGTACGGCGAACTCCGGAACAACCCCTCCGGTGGGTCCTCCCGGCTCTCCCCCTATATCCGCTGGGGCTGCGTCTCGCCGCTCGAGCTCGAGGTCAAGCTCGGCCTGCAACCAGGCAAGGGGCCCAGGGTCTTCAGATCGGAGCTCGCCTGGCGCGAGTTCTACGCTGCGGTAATCGAGAACTTCCCAGAGGTCGTCGAGGAGGAGTTCCAGGAGCGGTATCGGGGAACCCTCGACTGGCAGGCAGACGCCCGCTTGCTCGAGGCCTGGCAGCAGGGAATGACCGGCTATCCGCTGGTCGACGCCGGGATGCGGGAGCTGCTCTCCGACGGCTGGATGCACAACCGGCTCCGGATGGTGGTCGCCTCGTTCCTCACCAAAGACCTCCACATCGATTGGCGCGAGGGCGAGAAGTGGTTCATGGAGCGTCTGATCGATGGCGACATGGCCTCGAACAACGGTGGCTGGCAGTGGGTCACCTCGGTCGGGACCGACCCCGCCCCCTACTTCCAGAGGATGTTCAACCCGATGACCCAGCAGGAGCGGTTCGATCCCGACGGCACTTACGTCAGGCGGTGGGTGCCCGAACTCGCCTCGGTACCCGACAAGAAGCTGGTCCGGCCCTGGCTGATGAGCGACGAGGAGCAGGAAGAAGCCGGGTGCATCATCGGCAGGGACTACCCGGAGCCGGTCGTCGACCATGCGGAGGAGCGGCGGTTCGCGGTCGAGCGCTACCGGGCTGCAGCCGGCTGATCACCTGAAACCGCCGGGGCCGGGATCAGCCCCGCTCGGCCTTGTCGATCGCGGCGTGGTCATCGGCGGCGACACCCTCGGACCCGAGTTCGACCCCGGGCGGTAGTTCGACGTTCAGGTCCGAGCTCGACTCGATCCGGGCCTCGCCCCCGAGGATGGTGAAGTCGAGGACGTGGCCTCCCCTCTTCCTCTCGCGATCGACGAAGTGAAGGTGGTAGCCGGCAACTTCGATTCCCTCGCTCCAGTCGGGGAATCGGAACCCGACCAGGGACCCTTCGCACCGACCGATCGTGAAGACGTTCTGGCCCTCCACCACCTCGGCGAGCGGCCGGTAGGGCTTCTTCTGGCGGGGCACCGAGCGGGCCTCGATCCGTTCGAACTCCCCGTCGATCCGGATCGCGACCACCGGACCTGGATCCTCCCCCTCCGAATCGAGCAGCGAGAGCGCCTGGTCCCGATCGAGCGGACCGGACAGCTCGACCGTGCGATCAGGATCGAACTCGACCACCACGGCGAAGGGGGTCTTCTCGGCTGGGTCTATCCGGTTGACGTTCCCGTTGACATCCGCCCGAAAGAACTCTCCATCCAGCGCAACCATCTCCCCGTCCAGCTGATCGAGGGTTCCGAGCCCTGTATCTCCCTGACGGGCCAGCTCAGCGAAGGTGACGTCTCCCTCGTACCGTCCCTCGAGCAGGGCGGCGATGGTCGAAGCCTGGAAGAGGGTCCTGTGGTCGTGGCCACCGGTCAGGTCGGAGGCGGCCATGGTGCCGACGTGCAGCGAACGGACCATCCTCTCCTCGAAGGTCATGCTCCGCCCCGGGAGGGCCCGGTCAGGGGTTCGCGCCGCCGTCGAAGTCGCGAAAGTCGCGGACTCGCCTGACCCGGATACTGAGAGCGGCGAGGTCCTCATTCGTGTTGTCGATTCTCCGATCCAGCCTGGAGAAGCCATCCTTCTGTGCGACTGCGGTCGCCTCGAGGTCGGACTTCAACCGCTTGACCGAACGCCTGAGCCGAACGTATTCCCTGATCGTCCTTCGCTCGCCCTTGTCGAGTGACCGGACGAACTTCTCAGCTACGGAGACCTGCCTGGCCTCTTTTCGTGACTGCTCGGCGATCGCCTGGTCGAGTCGCTGTTCGACCTCCTGGGTAACGAGCTGCTGCACCGATGCGTCGCTGTTCGCCGTATTCCGGGCGTTGACCGCGACGATCGTGGCGAAGATCGCCAGGGCCAGCCCGATCAGACCGGCCGTGATCGCGATTATCAGCTTGACGGCGTCAGACACGTTCCGAACCCTATCCGAGGGCCCCGAAGTGATCGGTCATCAACCCGTTAAGGCTCCGCTTCAGATCTTCAGCAGGAGGATCGTGTTGAGCACGAACAGGATCGCCACCGCGACCGTTGCCCGGTTCAGGTTCCGCTCGACCATCGAGCCGCCGCCGACCGAGCTCCCGCCACCGCCGATTCCGAAGGCGCCGGACATCCCCGCATCCTTCCCGGAATGGAGCAGGATGAGGAACATCAGCAGGAAGGCGATGAAGACCTGAATTACCGCGAGAACCGTGTACACGGGGAGGGATACTAGCCGGAGTCCGGCTTTGAGCCGGCGGAGGAGCCGCGGGCGGCATCGAGCCGCTCGAGGATCTCGACCGCTTCGCTTCGGAGCGAGGCCTCCAGCCTCTCGAAGTCGGACTGTTCGAGCTTGCCGGTACGAAAGTCGTCCTCACAGTCCCTGATCTCCCGAAACTTCGAATCACGGGCAGCCTCCAGCTCGGCGATCTCGGGATCCTCCCCGCCAATGGTGCCCTCCCGGCGAAAGGGGACCGTGACCAGGCCGACGACCAGGCCGGCCAGCAGGAGGCCGAGCAGCAGGTCGATCACGAGGATTGCTCCCTACGCCGGCGAGCCGGCCAGAGCGCGAAGAGGGCACCGAGGACCGCGATCAGCGCACCGATCCATACCGCGGCGACCATCGGACTGACGATCACCCGGAAGGTCGCCTCGCTAACCGTGGCCGGACGCGTGTAGTCGGCAATCACTCGATCGGTCGCCAGTCGCTGGATCGCGACCAGCTGGCCGGTAATCGCATCCGACCTGTCCGGGCGATTCCGGACCGCCGGCAGGACGACCGTGCGCATGTAGGCGCCGAACCGGCGATCCGCCATCTCGGCCCTCTCCTGGACCCGATCGGTGTCGGGTTCGAGCGAGACCCAGAAATCCTCGAGGCCACGGGCGTCGAGTCCGACCTCACTGGTCGCCTCCCCCTCGAAGTACCCGGAGATGCTTTTCGGCCCCGCTCCGCCCAGGAAGTACCGTCGGGTTGGCTGGAGGACCATCTCCCCTTCCCCCCCTCCCTGCGGCGCGACTTCGAGCTTCGCCCCGAAGGTAAGTGCCTGGTCGTCGCGCCTGACCGTCGGCTCCTCGTAAGTGATCCTGTAGTCCTCGACAACGGTCGACTCCCCGGGCATCAGGGTTACGTCCCGTTTGGTGTCGAAGCTCGAAGAAGCGGCCACCCCGACCAGCAGGACGACGAACCCGAGGTGGACCAGGTATCCCCCGTAGCGACGGCGGTTGCCCCTGGCGACGTCGACCACCGATCGCAGGAGGCTGTCCCCCGAAGCACCCTTCTTGGCCATCGCCGATCGGATCGTCTCCTGGCCGAGCGCGACGACCGTGAAGGCGGCCAGCACGAACACGGCAAAGGCCCAGGGGTTGTCGATCGCATCGGTCGTGAACAGGAGGATCAGCGCCATGACGAGGGCCGCCGCAAGGGGACCGACGACGACCTTGCGAAGGCCGCTCGGCGAGATCTTCCGCCAGGCAAAGAGTGGCCCGATCCCGGTGAAGAGGACGAGCAGGACGGCAAGGGGGGTCGTGTACCGATCGAACCAGGGGGCGGCCAGGGTCGAGCGAGTCCCGGTAAGGAGCTCGGAGATCAGCGGGAAGAAGGTTCCCCAGAAGACGACCACGCAGAGGGCGACGAGCAGGAGGTTGTTGACCATGAACATCGCCTCTCGGGATGCGATCGAGTCGATCCGGCGCTCCGAGCGGAGGAGGTCCAGTCGGGAGATGATCAAGGCGGTCGAGCCGATCACCACGACGGAGATCAGACCGAGGAAGTAGGGCCCGACGGTCGAGTCGCCGAATGCGTGAATCGACTGGAGGATCCCCGACCTAACCAGGAAAGTGCCGAGCAGGGCCAGGGAAAAGGCCGCAACGATCAGGCTGACGTTCCAGACCTTGAGCATCCCCCGCTTCTCCTGGACCATCACCGAGTGCAGGTAGGCGGTGACGATCAACCACGGCATGATCGAGGCGTTCTCGACCGGATCCCAGGCCCAGTAACCACCCCAGCCCAGCTCCATGTAGGACCAGCGGGCACCGAGGACGATCCCGATCGTCAGGAAGGTCCAGGAGATCAGGGCGAACTTGCGGGAAGACTTGATCCAGGAGGCGTCGAGCCGACGCGAGATCAATGCCCCGATCGCAAATGCGAAGGGAATGGTCAGCGAGACGTAGCCGATGTAGAGCATCGGCGGGTGGATCATCATCGCCGGGTGCTGGAGCAGGGGATTCAGGCCGGCGCCCTCGACCGGTGGCTGGGCGAGGGTCCCGAATGGGTTGACCCCTCCACCGACCAGCATCAGGCCGGTGAAGAAGACCGCGACCCCCAACATCACCGCGGTGGCCCAGGGGACGACATCGACCAACTTGCCACGGGTAAGCCGTAGCGATGCAGCAGCCACCACCGAGAGCAGGAAGACCCAGAGGAGTAGCGAGCCCGACTGGCTCGACCACATCGCGGTCAGTTTGTAGAAGAGGGGTGTGGTGGTCGACGAATGGCTGGCTACCACCTCGAGCGAGAAATCGTTGGAGACGAAGGCGATCTCGAGGGCGACGAAGCAGATCAGCAGGAGGCCGAACAGCGCGTAGGCCGCCAGCCGTGCCGAATCGACCCACCTCTGGTCCGACCTGAACGCCCCGACCAGCGCTGCGACCACGCCGAACACGGCCGTCAGGAAGGCGACTGAGAGGGCTGCGTTGCCTAGGCTGCTGATTCCTTCTTCTCCGAGAACTTCGAGGGGCACTTGGTCACCAGCGTGTCCGCCTCCCCCTCGAAGACCCCGTTCGCAACGGTGCCCTTGATGATGATTTCCCTCCCCTCCCGGAAGGGATCGGGTACGACGCCGTCGTAGACGACCGGAATCGACTCAGGACCCTTCCGGTCGCGGACGTGGAAGGTGATCCCGCGATCGCCGCGGTCGACGATCGTGCCGTGGACGACCTTTCCGGTCATCTCGTAATTTTGGCCCGGCGTCGCGTCGACCAGCTCCGAGGGCTGCCGGGCCTCGCTCGATGCGTTGAACGAGGTGTAGACCAGCCCGCTGGCCAGGAGCACCGCCGCACTGAGGGCGACGACGAGGCGGATGGTGCGCTTTCGCGAACGGTCCATCGGACTCTGGATTATCGCAAAGACGTCCTCCGTCCAACCCCCGGGAGTGACGACCTCGGGGGTAATCGATGGTGATCAATGAAACAATCTCTGGGATGACTGAAGGCAGGAAGACGATGTTGATCACCGGGGCCGGAAGCGGGATCGGGGCCGCTACGGCGAGGTTGCTGGCGACCGAATGGAACCTCGTGCTCTGCGGCCGTCGCCCCGGCCCTGTCGAGGAGCTGGCGGCAGCGCTCGGTGGCGAGGGGAAAGCGATCGGTGTGGCCTGCGACGTGGCCGAGTGGGACCAGGTGGAGGCGATGGTGGCCAAGGCGATGGAGAGCTTCGGCCGGATCGATGCCGTCTTCGCAAACGCCGGGTTCGGCGCCACCCGCGGATTCCTCGAAGAGAGCCCGGAGCAGTGGCGGGCGATGGTCCTGACCAACGTGCTCGGTCCGGCGCTGACCATCCGGGCGACCCTCCCCCACCTTCTCGAGCGCGGCACCGGCCACTACCTGATCACCAGCTCCGTCGCCGGACGGAGGGCCTTGCCGGGGTCGCTCTACTCCTCGACCAAGTTCGCCGCGACCGCCATGGCCGAGTCACTTCGCCAGGAGCTGAGGAACCGCGATGACGACAACTCGATCCGGGTCACGGCGATCGAACCCGGGATGGTCGATACCCCCTTCTTCGATGAGCGACCTGGCTCCTGGGCGCTCCGCGACACCGAGATCGCCGAGGCAGTCGAGTGGGCGCTCGGACGACCCGAATCGGTCGACGTCAACGAGATCCTGATCAGGCCGATCGGCCAGGCTGTCTGAACCGGCCGGTCAGGCGAGACGCCTGACCACCCGGGCCCAGGCGAGCTGCGGGCCCGAGCCAAGACGAGTCGCCGTCGAATCCAGGGCCGGGGTATCGACCACCTCCGTGAACTCGGGCAGCAGCTCTCGGTCAGGAACCTCCCTGAGGTCGGCGACCTTCCGCCGCCAGGAGCGGATCAGCTGTCGTTTCCTCCACACGGTTTGCCAGGACCGAACCTTGCTCCTGAACCAACCGCCCGTAGCAGCGGCCCCAAGGGCGGCGACCTCGGTGGCGAGCAGGAGCGGGCTGAGCAGCAGGAGGGTCCGTGACTCGTAGTTCGAGAGCACGGCAATCAGCCGGCCCTCCTCCAGCCACTGCCACTTGCCGGGACCGCT
Organism: Solirubrobacterales bacterium; assembly: GCA_046091385.1. Classification (GTDB taxonomy): domain Bacteria; phylum Actinomycetota; class Thermoleophilia; order Solirubrobacterales; family 70-9; genus 67-14. The sequence continues at coordinate 21,835 of JBJTBP010000055.1, forward strand.
CTCGAATTCGTAATCGTGGACGACGGTCGCCTCGGGACAGAACAGGACGGACAGACCGGCCAAGCGGACCCGCCAGCAGAGGTCGACGTCCTCGTGGTACATGAAGATCGCTGGGTGGAAGCCCCCCAGTCGCTCGAAGGCTGAGGCACGAACGAGCATCGTCGCCCCGGAGACCGAGAGGACCTCGCGGGGTGGACCGGATTCGGGCGGTCCGAGGTAGCCGCCCGACCAGGAGAGTCCGCTCAGGTGGATCGGGTTGTTCCCGGCATTCACCCGACCGTCCGGGAGGAGTACCTGTGCTCCGGCCACCGCTGCCGAGGAGTCTGCATCCAGGGCATCGAGGAGGACCTCCAGCATCGAGGGCTCGGCTTCCGAGTCGGGATTCATCAGCAGCAGGTAGTCACCGGAGGCCGCACCCGCCCCGACGTTCACGCCCTGGGCGAAACCGAGGTTCGATCCCGGATCGAGATAGACGGCACCAGTCCGTTCGGCGGTCGGGCGGTGGCGACCGTCCCCGGAGTTATCGACCAGGATGACTTCATCGGGCGGCCGGGTCTGGGCCATCAGGCTCTCGATCGCGGCCGAAGTAATCGTGGGGTCCTCGAGGTACCCGACCAGGATCGCAGTGACCCGGGGCATCAGAGGGTCCGCCTTCCGAAGCGGACGGATTCGTCCCGTCCCCGGGCTGTTTCTTCGCTCCCTGGCACCGGCCCGGAACGGTAGCCGAGGCGGGCCAACCGCCCCCGCAGGAACCGATCCGGGGCGAGTGGTGCCGCGGAGACCTCCGTCCATAAGATGACCCGATGGAGATCGTCCCGACCGAACTCGACGGACCGCGCGTGGTCAGTCCACGGGTTATCGAAGATGAGCGGGGTTTCTTCCTCGAGGCGTTCAGGCGTTCCCTGTTCGCCGAGGAGGGGATCGAGTTCGACCCGGTTCAACAGAACCAGTCCCGTTCCCACCGCGGGGTGGTCCGTGGGATGCACTTCCAGTACGGCGACGGGGTCGCAAAGCTGGTCCGGTGCGTCAACGGGGCGATCTTCGACGTGGTGGTCGACATCAGGCCCGACTCACCGACCTTCGGCCAGTGGGAGGCTTTCGAGCTGAGTGGCGAGAACCTCCGTCAGGTCTTCTGCCCGGTCGGGTTCGCGCATGGATTCTGCGTCCTCAGCGAGTCGGCAGACGTGCTCTACGACCAGTCGGCCTACTACGACCCCGAGCTCGACGCCGGCTTCGCCTGGGACGACCCCGAGGTCGGGATCGAGTGGCCGGCCGACCTCGAGCTGGAGTGCTCCCCGAAAGATCGAGACGCCCCCTCGCTCTCCGGGATCAGGGATAGCCTCCCGTTCCGGTCCGACTGAGGCGCCCGACAGAGCTTGGGGAGAGCGGACGACGGGTCTCGAACCCGCGACCTCGAGCTTGGGAAGCTCGCGCTCTACCAACTGAGCTACGTCCGCAGGCGCTCGATCCTACCGTCTGATGTTTGGAGCACGAACGGCCGCGCGGCCGCGACCACACTCAGATGGAGGGCAGTAGAGCGGCCAGCCCCAAACCGATCTCGACCGCGATTCCACCGAGGTTCTCCTTCGTCCAGACCCGATCGATCGGTGTGAAGACGGTTCGGGCGAGACCTGCCGCGAGCCAGGCCCCTCCGAGCATCTGAAACGCAACTGGGTCCCCGGAAAGTAGCGGGAAGGCCCCGAGGGCGATGAACAGGCCTCCATAGGTCGCTCTCGGTTCGAGGCCACCGTGGGGCCGGTCGGCCTCGATTCCGACCAACCGCATGGCTGTGCTCGGTGCCAGGAGGCCGAGTAGACCGAGCCCGACGGTTACTGCCGCAGCGATCAGCTCCACGGATCGAACTCCGGCGGTGGTCCTTGGTCAGTCCCGGTCGAGGCCGGCGTCGGCGGCACGGGCCTTTTCGGCCGCCTCCTCGCGGAGCCGGTCCACCCCACGCCGGACGTCCTCGTCGGAGGCACCGACGATCCTCGCCGCCAGCAGCCCTGCGTTGCGGCCCGCGCCGACCGCAACGGTTGCGACGGGAACGCCGTTCGGCATCTGGACGCTCGAGAGCAGCGAGTCGAGCCCATCGAGGTTGCTGAGTGGAACGGGCACCCCGATCACCGGGAGCGGTGTGAGCGAAGCGAGCATTCCCGGAAGGTGGGCTGCCCCGCCCGCCCCGGCGATGATCACCCGAAGTCCCCTCCCCTCCGCATCCTTGCCGTAGGCGACCATATCCTCCGGGGTCCGGTGGGCCGAGACGACCCGTATCTCGTTCGGGATCCCGAGCTCGTCGAGGACCTCAGCGGCCGGGCGCATCGTCTCCAGATCGGAGTCGCTGCCCATGACGATTCCGACCAGGGGATCGGCCATCAGGCGGCACCTTCGAGGATCGAAGCTGCCTGCATCGCGATTCCGTGGGCCTCGTCGACCGTGTCGGCAAGCGCGGTCACGTGGCCAAGCTTACGGCCGGGGCGGGCTCCCTTGCCGTAGAGGTGGGCGTGTGCACGCTCCACCCCGAGAGCTTCCTGGAGCCGTTCGCGGGGGTCGGATCCATCGGCAGGTCCGACCACGTTGATCGTCACCACTGCCGGGGCCGTGGGGGCGGTGGAACCGAGCGGCCAGTCGAGGACTGCCCTCAGGTGCTGCTCGAACTGGGACGTATCCGAACCCTCGATCGAGAAGTGGCCTGAGTTGTGGGGCCGGAGTGCCAGCTCATTGATGAACAGACCATCCGGGGTCTCGAACCGCTCGACCGCGACCAGGCCGACCGCCCCGATCGCCTCGGCGATCGAGCGGCCGAGCGCTGCCGCTTCTTCGAGGACCCCCGGAGCAGAGCGCGCCGGCACGATCAGCTCGCGGCACATCGCGTCCCTCTGGACCGTCTCGACCACTGGCCAGGTGGCGGTCTCACCTCCCTGTCTTCGGGCCGTGATCACTGCCAGTTCCCGAACCAGCTCGAGCTTCGGCTCGAGCAAAAGGCCCCCTTCGAGGCCCTCGAGGATCGGACCGGCCTCCTCGGCCGAGGCAAGCTCCCAGACACCTCTGCCGTCGTAGCCGCCCCGGGGGGCCTTGGCGATCACCGGCCAACCATGTTCCGACCCGAACTCCTCCACCTCCTCGACCGATCCGGCCAGGAGGTTCGGGGGCACCGGAAAGCCCAGCTCGCCCAGCCGCTCGCGGGCGACCGCCTTGTCCTGGGCAAAGAGCTTTGCCTCGGCAGGTGGGGCAAACCGGAGCCCCTCCTCCTCCAGTCCGGTTAGGACCTCGGGAGGAACCCCTTCATGGTCGAAGGTGACGACATCGTTCTGATCCGCGAACCGGCGAAGCGCCTCGGGGTCGTCAGCAGCTCCCTCGACGAACCGGGCACCTGCGCTCACCGCCGGTTCCTCCGGGGAGGGGGCGAGCACCGAGAGTTCGACATCGAGGTCGACCGCCGCCTGCTGGGTCATCCGGGCGAGCGGGCCGCCGCCGACCATGCCGACCCTCGGTCGACCCGCACCCGGGTCTGGCCCGGTGGCGTCAGCCACCGAGCAGCCTCGAGAGTTCCAGGTATAGGGGGATTCCGACGATCAGGTTGAAAGGAAAGGTAACGCCGAGGACGATCGGCAGCGAGAGTCCCGGGTCGGCCTCGGGCAGGGCGAGCCTCATCGCGGCCGGTGCGGCGATGTAGGAGGCGCTTGCTGCGAGGGTGGCCAGCAGGGTCGTATCCCCCACCGGGAGCCCGACGACGGTCCCGAGGAGGGCTCCCAGCGTGCCGCCGATCAGCGGCATGTAGAGGGCGAAGGCGATCAGCGAGGGGCCGGCCTTTCGGAGCGAGCGGATCCTGCGAAATGCGACCAGCCCCATGTCGAGCAGGAAGAGGGCCAGAACCCCGGTGAACGGGGCGACGAAGAAGCCGTCGAGCTCCTTCAGTCCCTGGGCTCCGAGGACGATCCCGATCACGGTGGCCCCGAGCAGGACCAGGATGCTCCCGCTGGTCAGCGCCTCCCGCACTCCCTTCCTCGGTCCCTTCGCCTCGGCCCCGCCGGTTCGGGCCAGCAACACCCCGATCGCGATCGCCGGGGCCTCCATCAGGGCGAGCACTGCGGCCATATAGCCCTCGGTTGGCTCCCCGATCTCCTCGAGCAGGGCAAGGCCGGCGCCGAAGGTGACCAGGCTGACCGAGCCGTAATGGGCTGCGATCGAGGCCGCGTCGACACTCGAGACCCGGGTGAACCTGCTCAGCAGGAAGAAGGCGATCAGGGGCAAGGTAAACCCGAGCAGGAGGCCGGACCCGAGCGCGGCAAGCGCCTCGACGCTGACCCCCGAGATCGAGAGCTGTGCCCCGCCCTTGAAGCCGATTGCCGCCATCAGGTAGAGGGCCAGGGTCTGGGCGACCTGCTTGGGCAGCCCGACATCGGACTTGACCAGTGCCGCGAAGGCACCCAGGACGAAGAAGAGGACTCCGGGGGAGATCAGGTTGGTCAGGACGACATCCATCGGTCGGAGAATATACGATATATATGACAGGTTTTATGTTTCCTTATTTTTCTAGCGCTAGACTGCAGAGGTGGCCGAGTGGACCTTCCTGACCAACCACGGGCATGCGATCGTCATGCTCGCCCGGGATCCCGAGGCCCGCATCCGGGATATCGCCCAGGGGATAGGGATCACCGAGCGAGCAGCTCAACGGATCGTCAACGACCTGGTCGAGGCCGGCTACCTGACCAGGGAGCGGGTCGGGCGACGCAATCGTTACTCGATCGACCCCTCCGTCCCGCTTCGTCACCCGCTCGAACAGGAGCACGGGGTCGGTGACCTGCTCAAGGCGGTCGCAGGGGGTCCTCCCCGGGGCCGCGGCTGAGGGCGGTACCCGAGCCGAAGCGGGCGGGCCGGTCCTTCATACTCGGTCATGGATGAACCTGAAGACGACCGTGGTCACCGTTCTCGTGCTGGGGCTGCTCGGCTTCCTCGCGTGGGGGCTCGCCGACAGCCAGGGCGGAGGTCTCGAACCGGGCGGGGAGGTCCCTATCGAGACCCTGGAGACGCTTCCGCCCGGGGGGAAGGGCTCGCTCGCCGACTACCGCGGCCAATGGGTCCTGATGAATGTCTGGGCCTCCTGGTGCATTCCCTGCCGGGACGAATCACCGGCTTTGGAGCGGTTCGGCAGGCGCCACGGTGATCGGGTGACCGTGCTCGGCGTCGATACCCGGGACCTATCGACCGACGCTCTTGGCTTCATCAAGGAATTCGGGCTGACCTACCCCCAGCTCCGTGACCCCGATGGGAGCTATGCCGATGCTCTCGAGACCACGGGGGTCCCGGAGTCCTTCCTCATCTCGCCAAACGGCCGGCTGGTCCGGCGGCTGCGGGGGCCGTTTGCCTCGGCGCCCGAGATCACCCGGTTCTCCGCACCGGCCCTCCGGCCTCGAGGGGGGGCCCGTACGGGAGGGACGGGGTGATGACCTCCAGGCGAACCATCCGGGTGCGGGCGGTAGGTGCAGCACTTCTGGCATCGCTCTCGCTGCTCTTGGTAGGCGAACCGGCGGTCGCCGAACCCAATCCTCCGAGGGCCAACCTCCCCCAACTCGAAGAGGAGGTGATGTGTCCCGTATGCGGGACCCTGCTCGGGCTTTCCCGCGCCCCGGCGGCAGAGCGGCAGAGGGCCTTCATCAGGGGGTTGATCCGGAAGGGCCGGAACGAAGACCAGATCAAGGCGGCTCTGGTTGCCGAGTACGGGCCACAGGTCCTCGCCCTGCCGGAGGATGAAGATACGGACGTGTTCGTCTACCTGGTCCCACTGCTCGGACTGATCGGTGGGGCGATCCTGGTACTGATCGCAGCCGTCTCCTGGCGGAGGAAGGCAGACCGGGAGCTTCCCGAGGTCGAGGGACCGAGTGGGCCCGAGGCCGAAAGGCTCGATCGGGACCTCGACCGGTTCGGCCCCTGAACCACTCCCGATCCGCCGGAGAAACCCTTCCTACATGCTCTCCGGAGCCGTGATCCCGAGCAGCTCGAGCGACTCCCGGATCGTCGAACCGGTCACCTCGCAGAGCGCGAGCCGCGAGCGTTCGAGCTCTTCGTCACCGATCCCGACCACCTTGCAGTCGCGATAGAAGGCATGGAAGGCCGCAGCGAGGCGGGTCGAATAGGCGCAGATTCTGTGAGGGGCCCGCTTTTCAGCGGCCTCGTGGACCTCGGCCGGAAAGGCGAGCACCTCGGCGAGTAGCGCCTTCTCGGAGGGGTCGACCGGTTCCTCCGGGAGGGTGCCGGCAGCCTCGATGCCGTCTTCGGCGGCCTTTCGGACGATGCTCTGGATCCTGGCGTAGGCGTACTGGACGTAGAAGACCGGGTTGTCCGAGGTTTTCGACCTGGCCAGCTCGAGGTCGAGGTCGATCGTCCGGTCGTGGCTCCGCTCGAGGAGGAAGAACCGTGCCGCGTCGACCCCGACGTCGTCGATCAGCGCGTCGAGGGTGACGATGTCCCCGGCCCGCTTCGACATCTTCGTTTTCTCGCCGGCCTCGACCAGGTGGATCAACTGGAGGATCACTGCCTCGAATCCGGCCTTCCCGCCCCCCAGCGACTCGACCGCAGCGGACATTCGCCCCACGTAGCCGTGGTGGTCCGCCCCGAGCACGTCGAGCAGGAGGGTGTGCCCACGGGCGATCTTGTCGGCGTGGTAGGCGACGTCAGCCCCGAAGTAGGTCGGCTCGCCGTTGGAGCGGACCAGAACCCGGTCCTTGTCATCACCGAACTCGGTCGTCCTCAGCCAGACGGCGCCCTCCGACTCGTAGGTGTGGCCCGACTCCTCCAAACGACCCAAACCCTCCTCGACCAGGCCCCGCTCGTAGAGGGATCGCTCGGAGAAGAAGTCGTCCATTCCGACCCGAAATCGCTCGAGGGACTCCCTGATCGAGTCGAGCATCCAGCCGATCGCGACCTCGCCGACCCGTTCGGCGGGGACCGCCTCGGCAGCCGCCCGGGTCGCCAACTCCTCGACGTAGGCGCCGCGGTAACCGTCCTCGGGTGGTTCGCGCCCCTCCATTCGGGCGATCACCGACTCGGCGAACTTCTCCACCTGGCTGCCACCGTCGTTCACGTAGTACTCGGTCGTCACCGGATGGCCGGTCGCCCGCAGGAGCCGGGCGAGGGAGTCGCCGAAGGCGGCGTGGCGACCGGAGGCCGCGGTCAGGGGTCCGGTGGGGTTGGCCGACACGAACTCGACCAGGGCGCTCCGGGGGTCGGAAACCGGACCGACCTCGGGGCCGTCGGAATCGAACCGCGCAGCACTCGACTCCCTGAACCAGCGGTCCGACATGAACAGGTTGACGAACCCCGGTCCGGCGACCTCGACCCGTTCGACCGAGTCGCCAAGGCGCTCTACCAGCTGGGCGGCCAGGTCCTCGGCCACCTCCCGGGGCTGGCGGCCTCCTGCCGAGGCGACGAGCATCGCGGCATTGGTCGCGTAGTCGCCGTGTTCGGGCCGGTCGGGTGGGTCGAGCGAGGGCTCGGAGGGCAACTTGCCGGCGATCCCCGTCGCGACCGCTTCGACCTCCTGCTGGAGCAGGGTAACGGGGTCGTTCGCCGTCATCGAACGGATCCTACGAGAACTGGTGCCGGTTCAGAGGTGGTAGGGCTCACCGGCGAGGATCTTCGACGCCCTGAACAGCTGCTCGAGCAGGACGATCCGGGCCAGCTGATGGGCGATCGTCTGGGGACCGAGCGAGAGGACCTCGTCGGCGCGGTCGAGTACTTCGTCGGGCAGGCCGGTCGGGCCCCCGATCGCAATCAAGACATCACGCGCCTCGAGCCGACGCGCATCGAGCCATCCAGACCATTCGAGCGAGTCGAGCATCGAGCCCCTACCGTCGAGGCAGACGAGTCGCGCCCCGGCATCGAGTCGGCTCTCGAGACGATCCGACTCGCGGACCTCGACCACCTCGACCCGGAGGCGGGGCGCGAGCATCTTCAGGTAGTGCCGCTGGGCGTCGGCGAACGGGGCCTTTATCCGGCCGACCGCCAGGAGGGTCACCTTCACCGGGCCTGCCCTCCCCCAGCCAGATCGGAGTCGAAGGCCCGCGCGAGGCCGACCCGCTGGACCGCCGGCGGGTGGGTGCCGAAGAGCGCCGTCCAGGCAGGTGGCGGCGCGGGATCCTGGAGGTTGGTCCGGGTCAAGGTCCGCTGGAGGGAGATCGCCGCCTGGGGGTCGAGGGGCAGCTCCAGGGATCGCTGGTCGGCCCTCGCTTCGACCTGCCGGGAGAGCCAGGATCCCGGAACTGAAATAAGCAGCGAGGCGACCGCGACCCCCAGCGCAAGGGGAGGGATGACCAGGGGGCCGGGCGACCCATCGCCGCGACGGCGGACTAGAAGCAGGGCCAGCATCTGGACCGCGAGCGCAGCCGGCGGAATGACCAGGAGGGCGAAGAGAAGTCCCCGTTCGGGGTCGCGGTACTCGACGTGGGCCAGTTCATGGGCGACGAGGACCTCCGTCTGTCCGGGATCCAGGCGCTCCAGCGCCGTGTCCTGGATCACCACCCGGCGGGACGGGCCGAGCCCATGGACGTAGGCGTTGACCGCCCTGGTCCGCCGGCTCGCATCCTCGGTGAAGACCCCCTGGACCTCGACCCCCGCCTCGGCGGCGATCCGCTCGAGGCTGGCCCGGGCTGGGCCTTCCGGCAGGGGTTCGACCCGGTTGAACAGGGGCGAGACGACGACCGGCCAGATCCAGATCCAGACCACGGCGAAGGCGCCGAGCACGACTGAGGCGGCCACCCAGAAGAAGCGCCCGAACCTGGCCCAGCCCCAGGTCCCAGCCGCGCCTGCCAGGCCGAGTATCAGGAGGGAGATCAAGAGGCCCTTGAGGCCATCGAGGGCCCAGGTTCCGAAGTCGAGAGTCAGCAGGCCGTAGTCAGAGCCGACCCTCCAGATACCGAATCCGAAGGGAAGCCTGACCAGGTAGAGGACGATGGCGAGTCCGACCCCGACGATCGCGCCCCCCAGGACCGGGCGGGCCGACAGACGAGCGGCCTGCCCCGGTGAAGGAAGCCGACGTTGAAGGGCCAGGATGACAAGGGCCGCGAGGACGGCAGCCTGGCTGAGCAGGGCAAGGACCCGGAGTGCCCCCCTGAAGCCCCTTGCCCGGTCGAGGGCGTCACCGGAAAGGAGGTCAGAGACCGGTACTGACGGGAGAGCCGGGGCCAGGCCACGGCCGAGCAGCCATGCGACCAGCCCGGCCCAGGCGACCGCAGCTACCCACACGAGCGCGACCCGAACCGGATCGGGACCCCGATCGTTCACCGGGACGCTCCCTGTCGGGGAAGAAGGCATCCCGCTTTACGATAGAGAGCGTTCCCGGGCCGGCCGACGGCTCCGGGCAAGGACCGGAGCGGCCGATTCCGTCCGACCAGACCTCAGGCGAAACCATGAAAGTCGCCGTCCTCACAGACACCCACGCCAACCTGCCGGCCCTCGAGACGGTCCTCGAGGAATGCGCAGCACTCGACCCCGACGAGGTCTGGTTCCTCGGGGATGCGGTCGGCTACGGGGCGAACCCGAACGAGGTGGTCGAGCTCCTCGCCGAGCGGTGCGACCTGCTGCTGACCGGCAACCACGACCTGGCGGCGCTCGGAGAGCTCGACGTATCGACCTTCAGTCCCGATGCTGCCGAAGCGGCCCTCTGGACCCGTGACAACCTCAGTGACTCGGCCCGATCGACCCTGAGCGGGCTCGCCGGACCATCGGCCACCCGGGAGGGTGTCGGCCTCTTTCATGCCTCACCACGGGACCCGATCTGGGAGTACGTGCTCGATCCCGGTACGGCCAGCGACTGCATGGATGAATCGGAGGAGCGGGTCGGCCTGATCGGGCATTCGCATGTCGCCCTCTGGTTCACCCGCCGGGATGAGATGTCGCGGGTCTCGGCCGACGGAGCACCCGGGGGGACCGAGCTCGATGCATCCGTGGGGAGCTGGCTGATCAACCCCGGAAGCGTCGGACAGCCCCGGGACGGAGACCCGCGGGCGGCCTGGCTCGAGCTCGACACCGAGACCTTTGCGGTCCGTTACCACCGAACCCCTTACGAAATAGAGCGAGCTGCCACGGCGATCATCGACGCCGGCCTGCCACCCAACCTCGCCGACCGACTCGGGAGGGGGACCTGATGCGACGGCCCATCTCCGGTCGGGTTCGCGGGACCGGTTCTCTAGACTCGATGACGGTGGGAAAGAAGGCGGCACGCCATATGTCGGCTCTGTTCCTAGCCGTTTTTCTGGTCGGTTCGATTGCAGGGTGCGGGACCGACAGGAGCAACTTGTTGAGCTCCGAGACGGCGGAGGGACTGGCAGCCGAGATCGACCGGATCGACAGCCTGGTCGCTGCCGGTGACTGCTTTGCCGCCCTCGACAGGGCAGAGGGCGCAAGGGCCGACGTTGCGGCGCTCCGAGGCGAGATCGACGATCGCCTGCAGGCGAACCTGCGGGACGGAATGACTCAGCTCCTGATGATGATTCAGGAAGAGTGCGCCACGGATGAGGCCGAACCGGTGGTCGTCGAGGAGGAAGTCGATGACTCGGAGTCGGGGGGCACCAAGCCGCAGTCCGATGACCAGGGAAACCAGGGAGA
>JBJTBP010000056.1:0-8198 GCA_046091385.1 Solirubrobacterales bacterium
GAAGGTAAACGAGAAGAGGGGGTCGGTCGATCGTGGGGTTCCTGAACCAAAAGAGAAGTCTGGTGGCAGCGGCCGCTCCAGTACTCGTCGCCGGGTTCATCGTCGCAGGGTGCGACGGCGACTCGGTCGAGGCGACCCAGACCGACTACGACAACCAGACCGGCCAGGTTTGCGAGAAGTACCAGAAGGTGCTCGAAGCCGACGAAAAGAAGGTCCAGACCCTCGGCAGCAAGATCCAGCAGGATCCCCAGCCCTTCATCAAGGCCGTAAGGAAGTTCGAGGGTGACTGGAGCCAGTTCGTCTCGGAGATCAAGGCGATCGACCCGCCGCCGGAGGACAAGAAGCAGATCGACAAGTTCATCGCAGCGCTAACCGAATCCGAGGCCGACCTGAACGGCCTGGCCACGATCGTCAATCAGCTCCCGGGCCTGCTGAAGGACGTCGAGCAACTCCAGCAGTCGCCGAACACCGCTGACGCCCAGGCGCTGATCAAGAAGGCGAACAAGGTCCAGACCGACATCCAGAAGGCGGAGTCCGGGTTCCAGAGCGCCGCCAACCGGGCCAACAAGGTGATCGACACCTACCCCGGTCTCGCCAACTGCCGATAGGCGAGTCCCGAGGGCGGGATCAGGTGGTAGCGGGCTCCTTCGGGCTCTCGGCCCCGTCATCGCTGGGCAGGATCAGGTAGGCGCTGAGCAGGGCGATGGTTATTCCTATCGCGTTGTCGAGCACCCGCTGGATCCCCCAGTGGACGACGCCGGCCTGGGATGCGTCCCCGTAGAGGGTGACCACGAGGAAGCTGATCGAGGCCGCAAAGATCGTGTAGTTGACCGGGTAGTAGGCAAAGCCGATCAAGAGCAGGCCGATCGCGATCCAGATCAGGGTGGCCCCGGAGACGACCGTGGCAAGTGCCGCGACGAGCAGGCAGCCGGCGAGGATCCCGATCCCCCTTTTCGCCGCCTTCTCCCAGGTCTTCGAGCGGACCGGCTGGAGGACCACCCAGATCGCCAGCATCACCCAGAAGATCGAGTGGTCACCGGTCACTTGGTAAATGCCCATCGCCACCCCGAGCAATAGGCCGCGGACGATCGCGTAGCGGAGGCCGGGCCCGCGGGCGAAGAACGATGGGGGAGGAGGCTGATTGGGCGAGGCCTCGGGCGCGGGGTGCTCGGGCATCGGCTTCCAGCCGGTCCAGACCCAGATGTAATAGACGATGATCAGTCCGAGGACCCCGACGACCGTGCCGACCAGGCTGAGTTCGAGGATTATCCCGGCCCCGGTGATCCCCGATCCCTTCAGATCATCCGTGACCCCGAGGATCGCGAAGAGGAAGTAGAGGGTCCCGGCCAGGGCGCCCATCGTTCCGAGTGGTCCGGTCTGGCGGGCCGCCAGAGAGCTGAAGAACATGATCAGACCGGTGGCGATCCCGGTCAGGACGCCCTCCTCGGAGACGACCCAGGCCAGGAGCAGCATCGCTGCGATCACCAGGCCGGCAGCGATCGAGGCCTTGAGGCTCCGCTCCTTGGAGACGGCCAGGCCGGTGATGATCACAAAGCTCGCCGTCAGCCCGGCAAGCACGAAGCCGAACCAGGTGACCAGCTCCGACGATATGGAGGCGGGCAGGAGTACCTCGAGCAGGCCCTCCACGCTCTTCGTCTCGAGTACGCCGATCTTCAATGCCGGCTGGATCCCGAGCGCCGAGGCAAGCGCCTCCGCGGCAAGGGAGGCGATGATGATTACGGGGACGACCCCCCATGCGGGCTTCGCCTTCTCGGCGCCAGCCCCGGAGGCCATCTATGAAGGCTTGAGCCGCCGGGTGTCGGTTACGGTCGGCCCGCCGTTGGGGATGAAGCGGGTGACGATGGTCAGGCAGCCGGCGGTCCCCGGGAGTTGCACGAGCGAGCCGCCCGGGCGCTGCTGGATGGCATCGGCCGGGTCGGTTCCAACGAGGAGCAGTGCGGCCAGGCTGGAGAGGGTCGCGACCAGGAAAAGGCGGAGCTTGGTGCGGTCGATCGAGAGTGCGGTGCTCATTCGGTCCTGCTCTCCTCCGTGGTGGTTCTTCGTTTCGTCCCCTACCCGATCGGCCGCGGGACCGTCGAAAAAAAGATAACCGTCCGGACCGGCGAATGCTTCGGTCCCTGCTTCGAGTTTCCGTTACCAGGCGTCGACCATCCGGCTCGAGTGGGGAGGCTCCCCGGCGGCGGCCAGGGTGGAGGCGAGCACCCGCCGGGTCTCTGCCGGATCGATCACGTCGTCGATCTCGAACAGGGTCGCGGCGTTTATCGCCTGGGCGTTCTGCTCGGCGGCCTCGGTCAGCTCCCGGACTTTGCCTTCGCGCTCTTCCTCGTCCTCGATCCCGGCGAGCTCGTCGCGGAGCGCGAGGCGGACGGCACCCTCCAGGCCCATCGGCCCCAGGTGGGCGCCGGGCCAGGCGACCGTGAGCAGTGGCTCGTGGGTTCCGCCGCCCATCATCGCCTGAGCCCCGAGGCCGTAGGAGCGCCGGGGGATCACGCTGAGCAGCGGAACCCCAAGCGACGCCCCGGCGAGCAGCAGGCGGGAAGTGTGGCGGACCAGGCCGGTCTTCTCGTGCTCGGGTCCGACCATCATCCCCGGTGTATCGACCAGGGAGATGACGGCGATCCCGAAGGCGTCGGCCAGCTGGAGGAAGCGGGCCGCCTTGTCGGCGCCGTCGGAGGTAACGGCCCCGGCCATGTGGCGGGAGTCGTTGGCGATCAGGGCGACCGGCCTGCCCTCGATCCGGCCGAAGGCGGTGACCATCTCGGGCGCGAATCCTTCCCTCAGGACGACCACCGACTCCTCGTCGCAGAGGGTCTCGATCACCGGCACCGGGTCGAAGGCCCGACGGGCGCCCTCCGGAACCACCTCGCGGAGCGATTCCTGGTCGGGCTCTACGCCCGGGGCGATACGGCCCTGGAAGAAGGAGAGGAGGCGCCGGGTCACCTCGACTGCCTCGGCCTCGTCCCGGGCGAGGAAGTCGATCACGCCGTTTTCGGACTGCATCGCCGAAGGTCCGACCTCCTCAGGGGAGACCTCGCCCAGGCCGCCACCGGCGATCATCGCCGGCCCGCCCATGCCGATCGAGGAACCCTCGGTCGCCACGATCAGGTCGGAGCAACCGGCGATAACCGCGTTGCCGGCGAAGCAGCGGCCGTGGACGATCGCGATCCTCGGGACCTTCCCCGAGAGCCCTGCCCAGAGGGCAAAGGCCGGGACCTCGAGTGCCGAGACCACGGGGATGTCGGTGTCCCCGGGCCGACCGCCCCCACCCTCGGCAAAGAAGATGGTCGGCAGGCCCATCCGCTCGATCAGGTCGAACAGCCGGTCCTTCTTGCGGTGGCCGACGTGGCCCTGAGTCCCGGCGAGGACGGTGTAGTCGTAGGAGAGGACGGCGCAGGCCGAGCCTTCCTCGCCGAACAGTTCCCCGTTTACCTGGGCAGTGCCACCGACCAGGCCGTCGGCCGGGGTCTTCTCGATCAGCTCCTCGACGCTCCGGCGGGAGCGCTGAGAGGCGATCGCGAACCGTCCGTACTCGACGAAGGAGTCGGGGTCGACCAGGTCGTCGAGGTTCTCCCTCGCCGTCCTGCCCCCTCTCGCGTGGCGCTTTTCGACCGCCTCGGGCCGTGCCCCGTCCAGGGTCAGCTCGCTCCGGTGCCTTAGCTCGTCCAGTTCGCTCTCCCCATCCCTCGGGGGGAGTCTCCCACCCCGGGGCCGACCCGGCCTGCCCCCGCGTTGCCAGACCCCCTTTCCCTGCTCTAGGCTGCCGACTACGTCCAAAGGGGTATGAGATGAGGGGAGTTGGGTGAGCGCGACACCGCAGAAGGCGGCCGCATCGGGAGAAACCAAGTCGATCGGACTGGTCGCTGCGATCAGCATCGGAATCGGCGGGATGATTGGCGCCGGCGTGTTCGCGATCCTCGGGGTGGTTGCCGGGATCGTCGGCTCGGCGCTACCGGTCTCCTTTGCGATCGGCGGGGTGGTCGCTGTGTTCGCCGCCTACAGCTACGTCAAGTTGGGCAAGACCTTCCCCAGCATCGGCGGCTCGGTTACCTTCCTCGTTCAGGGCTACGGCGACTCGGTCACCGCCGGCACCCTCAACGTCTTCCAGTACTTCGCCTACATCATCTCCCTGGCGATCTACGCGACTGGCTTCGCGGCGTATGCGATCACCTTCGTCGACCTGCCGACCGAGGTCTTCGGGGTCGGGATCATCCTCGCCTTCACCCTGGTCAACTTCGTCGGCAGCAGGCTGATGGGCAGGGCCGAGTCGGTGATCGTGATCATCAAGGTCTCGATCCTGATCGTCTTCATCATCGCCGCCTTCACTCTGCTCGACAGCGACACGGCGGCAAGGCTCGATCCCTCCGAGTGGTCGACCCCGCTGAAGATCCTGATCGGTGCCGGTGTGATCTTCGTCGGCTTCGAGGGGTTCGGCCTGATCCTGAACGCCGCGGCCAACATGAAGGACCCGGACAGGGAAATCCCCCGGGCCGTGTTCGGCGCGGTCGGGATCACGATCGCGATCTACGTGCTGGTGGCGATCGGGGTGATCCTCAGCCTGCCGCTGCCGCAGGTCGAATCGCTGGGTAACGATGCGCTCTCGGTGGCGGCCAAGCCCTCGATGGGCGAGTTCGGGTTCAAGCTGGTCGCGGTCGCGGCGATCCTCTCGACCGCTTCGGCGGTCAACGCGACCCTGTTCGGCTCGGCCAACGTCGCCTTCCAGATCGCCAAGAACGGTGGTCTGCCGCCTGCCTTCGACCGCAAGCTCTGGGGCAGGGACGTCGAGGGCCTGTTCATCACCGCGGCGATCACGATCGTCTTCATCCTGATCTTCCCGCTGAGCGCCGTCGCCTCGATGGGGAGCGCCGGCTTCCTGATCGTCTACGCGGCCGTCCACTACGGACACATAAAGCTGCGCGACAAGACCGGGGCGAAGCTCTGGATCCTGGTCACGGCAATCATCCTCTCGCTGATCCTGCTGGCGGCGCTCCTCTACTACATGGTCACCGAGCAGCAGAGCTCGGCGATCGCCCTGGTGATCACGATGGGCCTGAGCTTCCTGTTCGAGCTCTACTACCGCCGCCACCACAAGCGGGACTTCAAACAGGTACTGGCCCAGACCTCGATCGAAGGCAAGCCTGCCGCGGCTGGCTCGTCCGGGGATGGCGGCTCCTCAGCGCCGGCCCCACCTTCCTCTTCGGGCTGAGCCTCCGGGCAGGAGGCCGGCCATCAGTCGTGGTCGTCGTCCGGGGTTTCGGAGGAGTGCTCGTGGTCGGCCTCGCCGTAGGTGGCGTCGGGGTTCTCCTCCTCGACCGGGGTCGCGTCCCTGGCCGGGATGTGGCCCGCGTCGAAGTTCTCGGCCGCCTCGCGGAGCGCCTCCTCGGACTGCTCGAAGCCCTCGGCCTCGCCGCCGCCGGCCTCGTTCACGGCCCGCTCGGCTTCCCGCTTCATCTCTTCTCGATCATGCTTTTCGACCATGGCCGGGAGGTTAGCGACGGCGAACGGTCGGCGGCAAGGGTGGGTGCCCCACTTCCGGCCTGAGCGAGGGCGGTTCACGGCCGCTCGCTGCCTGTAATCGGGCATCCTGAGCGCTACCGTGGCTGGAATGGCTGTTGGAGCCGAAAATGCGCGCAGTTATATAGAGGGGTCCGATCGTGGCTGAGGCCGGGTCGGGCCTGCTCCGTGCCAGACGCTGGGACGGGTTGGACGGGGAGGCCCGCGAGGCCCTCCTCGATCGCGGCCTGGACCGGATCTTCGACCCTGCCCTGCTCGAGGAAGTCGGGCGACTGGTCGAAGACGTAGCCGAGCGGGGCGATGCTGCGGTCGCCGAGGCGCTGGCCGAGTTCGACGGGGTCGAGGTCACCTCCGATTCGCTCCCGGTCGCCCCGGAGGAGATCGAGTCAGCCCCGGGCCGGATTCCGGAAGAGCTGCTGAGGGCGATCCGGGCGGCGATCGAAGGCTCGAGGGCCTTCAACCGGGAGCTCGTCAAGGAGCGGGGCTGGCGGGTCGAGGTCAGGCCCGGAGTCGAGGTCGGGGAGAAGGTGACCCCGGTGGCGAGCGCTGGCCTGTTCGTTCCGAGCGGCAAGGGATCGTTCCCCTCTGTTCTGGTCCAGCTGGGGACCCCGGCGACGGTCGCCGGGGTGCCCGAGCTCGCGGTGGTGGTGCCACCGATGGCCGGTGGCGGAGGCGAGGTCGACCCGGCCGTGCTGGCGGTCGCGGCCGTGCTGGGGATCGGCCGGGTGTTCAGGGCCAACGGGCCGGCCGGTGTCGCGGCGCTCGCGGTCGGCACCGAGTCGGTGCCCAGGGTCCGGATGGTGGTCGGGCCGGGCAGCCCGGCCGTCCAGGCGGCCCAGGTCGTCTGCCAGCTGAAGGGCTGCCACACCCGAATGGTCATGGGGCCGACCGAGAGCATGGTGATCGCCGACGGCTCGGCCGACCCGGTGCTGCTTGCTGCCGACCTGCTGATCGAGGCCGAGCACGGTGAGGACTCGACCGTCCTTCTGGTCACCCCGGAGGAAGGGCTGGTCGGGGCGGTCGAGGATGCGCTCGGCGGGATGCTCGACGCCCTTCCGGAAGAGCGCAAGCGGTATGCGACGGCTGCGCTTTCGGAAAACGGCGGGGCGATCGTGGTTTCGGACCTCGACCAGGCGGTCGAGGTGGCAAATGAGTTCGGGCCCGAGCACCTCCAGGTCGCGACTGGCGATCCCGAGGCGGTGCTCGAGGGGATCGAGCACTCGGGGGAGGTCCTGCTCGGCCAGGGGACGCCGTTCTCGTTTGCGAACTACCTGCTCGGGGTGCCGGCGGCGCTTCCGACCAGTGGCTTTGCCCGGGTGACCGGCGGGATCACGTCCGAGACCTTCCTCAAGGCGGTCTCGATCGGGGAGGCCTCGCCCGAGGCGGTCGGTGAAGCAGCTGGGGACCTGATCACCCTCGCCGGGCACGAGGGCTTCCCGGCACACGCCGAGGCGATCCGGCTCCGGCAGGCCGAAGGCGACTGAAGGAATCGGTCTCGGTTCGGTGACCGGATTCCCAACGGGCCCCGGAACCTCTGGTACGGTCATCTGCATGAACGGGACTGAGGCAGAGGAAGGCTCAAGGGGATGAGCAGCTGGCTCGGAGTGGCCGTCGTCTGCGTGTTGATCGGCCTGGTGATCGGCTTAGTCACCGGGTTCGCCGGGGTGGAGATGTCCTGGTGGTACTTCGTGATCGTCGGGGTGGTGGTCGCAACCATCTCCAGCATCTGGGAGGCCTACAACCGGAAAAAGAAGGCCCCTGGCGAGACGGTGGTAGAGGCAGAGGTCGAAGAAGAGGTCCGCGAGCCCGGGGAGTGACGGTCGCGCCGAGGGTCGCGGCCGGGGGACAGCGGGGCTGATGGGGGGCGTCCAGACCTACTCCGGTTTGGTCCGGCCTCCGGATCCCTGACAGGTCCCGGAACCTCTGATCCGGTAGCCCGCATGGACGAGACCAAGGCACATAAAGCCGCCCAAGAGCGGCTCCAGCAGCAGGCAGGCTTCAAGAAAATGGTCGGGGGATTCCTGATCCTGATCATCATTGCGGTGGTCATCTGGGCGCTCACCGGACAGGGCGACTTCTGGCCGGTCTGGTTGATCCTGGGGCTGGGGATCGCAACCGCCTTCAGCGCGTGGTCGGCCTATGGCCCGAGGGAGAAGGCCCCGAGCCAGGCCGCGATCGACGAAGAGGCCCGCAAGTTCGAGGAGTGACGGTCGCGTCGAGGGACGCGGTCGAGGGAGAGAGCTGAACTCCCCTGGGAAATGGAAGGTAGGGCCGCCATCGCCGGCGATGATCGTCGCCGTGATCGCGCTGGTTGTCGCACTCGGCGGTTCCGCCTGGGCGGTGACCAAGGTCGGGACCAAGCAGATCCGGAACGGTGCGGTCACTGCGCCGAAGCTCCGCAGCGGAGCAGTGACTTCGGCAAAGCTCGGGCCGGGATCGGTTACCGGGCCCAAGGTCGCTGCCGGGGCGATCGCCGAGTCGGACCTGCTCGACGGATCAGTGACCGGCGACAAGATCGCACAGACGACGATCAAAGCGGCCAACCTGAAGAACTCCTCGGTTCCCGGCAGGGCGATCCAGGACGGGGCCGTGCTGAACGATCAGGTCAAGGCCGGATCCCTGGCGGCCGATCGGCTCAGTGCCTCGGCCCAGCTCTCGTTGAAGGG
>JBJTBP010000057.1:0-13676 GCA_046091385.1 Solirubrobacterales bacterium
CTTCCTTTTCTTCGGTTGGTAGGTCCGCTTCATCGGGGGCCGGAGTATAGGGGTCGAGCGGCTCCGCGGACACCGACGAGCGCTCACCTTTTTTCTCCGGTGCTTGCGAGCTGGCCCCCGGGCAGACAGGCCTGCCAGGACTATCTTCGACCGGCCTTCCCGAGAGGTCGTCGAGGCCCTGCCGGGGCTCGAGGGGGTCGGGGGGTCAGTCGGTCCAAGACTCGAGTGAGGATTCCCGGAGAGCCCGCAACGCCAATGGAGGAGCCAAAAACAACCCATCAGGCTGAGGTGCAAGGCCCTCCAGGAGAGGCCTCTGGATCGGCCGCCCGGACAGGGACAGGTGGTATCGACACCCCCGCCGAGGGTTCCTCCCACCCGCCGCACGACCTGGACCTCGCGAGGCTCTGGGTCGAGGTGAGGGAGTCACTTGCCGCCAGCCTTCCGGAGTCGACCTTCCGGATGTGGATTGCACCGATCCGCCCGGTCGCGGAGAGGGACGCAATCCTCTTCTTTCGCGGTCCCGAGAGTGTGCGCGAATGGGTCTCCCGTCGGTACCAGGGATTGATCCGGGAAGCGTTCGGCTCCCGGGGCTTCGAGGTCTCCGGGATCTCCTTCGACGAGGCGTCTACCGAAGGGGCTCGGTCGAGGTCCGGCAGGATCGTCCAGCCGAACCCGACCCACACCTTCGACCGGTTCGTAATTGGCCGCGGGAACCACCTGGCCCACTCGGCAGCTCTCGCGGTCGCCGAAGCCCCGGCCGAGGCCTACAACCCGCTCTTCCTCCACGGGCCACCGGGCCTGGGAAAGACGCACTTGATGGGAGCTGTCGCTCAATACCTGGCCAGAAACCGCCCCGACCTGACTGTCCTCTTCACCAATGCGGAGTCGTTCACCTCGGAATTCATCGAGGTCTTGAGGGCGGATGGGAGTGCCGATCTCTTTCGACAGCGGTACCGCTCCGTCGACGTCTTGCTGGTCGACGACGTCCAGTTCCTCGCCGGGAAAAAGAGAACCGAGGAAGAGTTCTTCCACACTTTCAACACTCTCCACGAGGCCGGTGCCCAGCTGGTCCTTTCGGCCGACACGGACCCGTCTGGAATAGATGGCATGGCGGCAAGGCTCTCCGATCGTTTCGAGTGGGGGCTCTCGGTTCAGCTGGAGAGTCCAGACCTCGCCACGAGACTGACAGTCCTTCGGCAACTGATCGACGAAGCCGGAATCGAGCTTCCCGACAGCGAGGTGGTAAGGCTGATCGCTTCCTCCGTCACGGCCAACCTCAGGCAGCTGCGGGGCGCCCTCACCCGGATAGTCGCCGAGGCCTCTCTGGCCGGCTCTGAGGTCAGTCGGGAGTTGGTGACCCGAGTCGTGTCGTCCGGTAGTGGGCCCCTGCAAACCGGTGGGCTGGAGGTCACGCCGAGACAGGTTCGAGAGCGTGCGTCCTCCTATTTCGCGATTCCGGTCGACAGCCTCACCTCTCGACGAAGGGACCGGAAGACAGTCCAGGCGAGGAGCGTGGCGATGTTCGTCACCCGGGAGGTATGTGGCTCGACCCTCTCCGAGATCGGCTCGCTCTACGGTGACCGGGACCACTCGACCGTGCTGGCGGCAGTACGTCGAGTTGAGGAATCCGAGGGTGTAGACCCAGATGTGACCCGCCTGTTGACCGGCTTCAGAGCGGCGATCTCCGGATGAGATCCCGTGGACCCACAGAGGGCCTCATGGGTGGGTGTGGACAGGCCACTTGCGCCGGGCCAGGTGTGACAATCGATACCCCCACCAACCAACCGTTGCCTAACGGCGCTTTTCCCTATTGTGAAGCGGAATGAACGCCCAATCCAACAAATCCAAACGACCTACTAATTCGATCATCAGTAAGTCGTTTTCAGGGGTGTCCTAGGAGGGGCGTTGGAGTTCTCCGTCGAACAGGAGGAGCTCGCAAGAGCTACAGCAGCAGCGGGAAGGTCCGTCTCCCAGGCCCGGGATAACCAGGCGCTGGGCGGGATCCTGGTCGAGCTGTCCGATGGGCGCCTAACGGTCAGTGCGACCGATGGAAATCGAAGCATCAAGGTTCCCGTGCACCTCGCCGGAACCCCTGACGGCGAGGGTCGGGTCCTCCTCCCGGGGAAGATCCTTCCGGACGTCGCCAACTCCTTGAGGCCGGGAACCGTTCAGGTTGCCTTCAGGCCTTCCGAAAAGGACGTCGAGATCAAGTCCGGCACTTCGGTCTTCCATGTCCGCACGCTCAACGCCGACGATTTCCCCCCGCTGCCCGGACTCGGCGATGGGGCCGTTTCGCTCGACCGCGATGCCCTCGTCGAGACGATCGACCTGGTTGCCGGGGCCGCCTCTACCGGGGATATGAGGCCCGTCCTCTCGGCGGTTCAGGTGACCATTCAGGGGGACGCGATGACCATGGCGGCCACCGACTCCTACCGCCTGGCGGTCAAGGAGACCAAGCTCCCATCTTCGGCCGGAGCCGAGGTAGAGGCGAACGTCCCGGCCGAGTCGTTGAAGGAGTTGGTCAGGATCCTCGGCGGAACGGAGTCGGAGCAGGTCAAGGTCTCGATCGGGGATCGCGAGGCCGTCTTCGACGTCGACGGCACCGTTTTCTCGACCACGATGGTCGAGGGACAGTTCCCGAAGTACCAGCAGCTCTTCCCGGAGAGCTGGGAACACGACGTCAGGCTGTCCCGTGATGAGCTCCTCGAGTCGGTCAGGCGGGTCGGAAGGATGCTCGACCGCGGTCGGCCGATCAAGATCACCCTCTCACCGGGAGAGCTGACTTTGACTGCCGAGACGCCGGAAGTCGGCGATGCCAGCGAGACGATTCCTGCCGGCTTCGACGGGGAAGAGATGACCGTCGGTTTCAACCACGAGTACTTCAGGGATGGCGTCGAGGCAGTCAAGGGCGAGGAAGTGATGCTGAAGCTGATCTCGCCGCTCAGGCCCGGACTCATCCAGCCGATCGGCAGCGAGGACTTCCGCTACCTGGTCATGCCCCTTCGACTCGGCGACTGACCTTGAAGGTCTCGTCGGTCTCGGCCGACCGGTTCAGGTCTCTGGAAGACGTGGTCCTGGAACTCGGCCCAGGCTCGACTGCGGTCTTCGGACCGAACGGGTCCGGCAAGACGAACCTTCTGGAGGCTGCCTTCTTCGGCCTGACGGGTAAGTCATTCCGGACGGCCGATCGGAGGGACTTGATTCCGTTCGGAGGTGACCACGCCCGGGTTCGGATCACCGTCGAGGAGGAGGACGGCGTTGCCCACGAATTCATGACGGCGACCTCCCGCTCCGAGCAGACGAGGACAACGCTCGATGGGGCCCGGGTCGACCGGTCCGAAGCGGAGCGAAACCGTCCTGCCGTCACCGTCTTCTCGCCCGAGCGGCTGGAGCTGGTCAAGGGTCCCCCCGCGCTCCGCCGGGCACACCTGGACAGGTTCGTCGGTGCGAGGTGGCAGGGGAGGGAAGGGCTCCGCCGGGAATTCGGCCGGACCCTCTCCCAGAGGAACGCCTTGCTCTCCTCGATCGCTCGGGGCGAAGGCTCCCCGTCGGCACTGGCCACCTGGGATACCCAGCTGGCAAAGGCCGGGGCCTCGCTCAGCCAGGCCCGGGAGGAGGCATGCGAGCTCCTGGCACCGGCCTATCGGGATGCCTCTGAAGTCCTCGGGCTCGAGGGGGAGAACGGTCTGGAGTACAGGCCGGCGGCAGCGACTGCCGAAGACGAGCTGCTGACGGGACTGGAGGAGCGCCGGCGACGGGACATCGAGGCCGGCAGAACCACCTGGGGGCCCCAGAACGATGAGCTCAGGCTGGAGAGGGAGGGAAGGCAGCTCAGGCGGTTCGGATCCCAGGGTCAGCAGAGGCTCGGCCTGCTCGCCCTGCTTTTCGCCGAGCGTCGGGTCCTGACCGAGGCCGGCAACCCGACCCCGCTACTGCTGCTCGATGACGTGATGAGCGAACTCGACGCCGAGCGCCGCTCGGCTTTGCTGACCCAGCTTGCCTCGGGTGGACAGGCAGTGATCTCGGCGGCCGAGGAGGAGCTGCTGCCGTCCGATGGGGATCTGGTCCGTGTTCCGATCGAGAGTCTTCTCGGGGTCTCGTCCGGGACGGCTCAGTAGGGAGATGCCGACGGGTAGGGATGAGAGGGGCAGGCCGGCCCAACCGGAACGGCTGGCGGAGGCGGTCGGGAGGTTCGCCGACGAGGTCGCCCCGGAGACCCCGCAGGCTGGGATCCAGGCAGTCTGGGCGGGCGCCGTGGGGGACAGGATCGCGGCAGTCACTACGGTCTCCGAGGAACGGGAAGGGGTGGTCTACGTCGAGTGCGAGAGTGCCGTCTGGGCCGAGGAATTGGGCCTGATGGAGGCCCGGATCAGGGAGTCCCTGAACGGTGCCCTGGAGGCCCGGGGCGGCCCGCCGGTCGAGCGGCTCTCCTTCCGCTCGGCATGACCCTAAAAAGTGCCCTATTTGCAGGTATTTTTACGCTCGTCACGGTTCAGTCGACCGTGCCGAACTGGTACTATTCATGGGTCGGGCCGAGGCGGTCAGCGGGGTCCGGAAAGAGACCGTCGACCCCCTTCGTCCGGGTCCCGGCGTGAACCACGAAAGGCAGTGATTGGCTAAAGGCAAGACGTCCTCGGAGGATTCCTACGGGGCTGAAGACATAACGGTCCTGGAGGGTCTCGAGGCGGTCCGCAAGCGACCCGGCATGTACATCGGCTCGACCGGTCCACGCGGGCTCCACCACCTGGTCTATGAGATCGTCGACAACTCGGTCGACGAGGCACTCGCCGGGCACTGCGACTCGGTCTCGGTCACCCTTCTACCGGACAACAGCTGCACCGTGGTCGATGCCGGAAGGGGCATCCCGGTCGAGGATCACCATAAGGAGAAGCGCTCTGCCGCCGAGGTCGTTCTGACCACCCTCCACGCCGGGGGGAAGTTCGGTGACGGCGGCGGCTACAAGGTCTCCGGTGGACTCCATGGGGTTGGGGTCTCGGTGGTCAATGCGCTGTCCGAAAGGCTGCACCTGAAGGTCGAGCGCGAGGGCGCCGTCTGGGAACAGGATTACGAGAGGGGGGTACCGCAGGGGCCGCTCAAGGAGACCGGGAAGAGCTCGGAGACCGGGACGGAGATCACCTTCCTTCCCGACCACGAGGTCTTCGAGGGGGTCGAGTTCGACTTCAACACCTTGATGGAGCGGCTCCGTGAAACGGCCTTCCTCACGAGGGGCCTGAAGATCTCGCTCGACGACAGGCGTGCCGACGGGGATTCGGTCGAGTTCCATTACGAGGGAGGGATCGAGGACTTCGTCGCCTTCCTCAACGAGAACAAGGAGCCGATCCACCAGAAGGTCGTCTATTTCGAAGGTGAGGGCGATGACGGCCAGGTCGAGGTGGCCATGCAGTGGAACGGCTCTTACCAGGAGTCGATCTTCAGCTTCGCCAACAACATCAACACCCACGAGGGTGGCACCCACCTCTCGGGATTCAAGGCCGCCCTGACCCGTACCCTCAACGCCTACGCCCGCTCGAAGGGACTGATCAAGGAGAAGGACGAGAACCTCTCCGGCGAGGACGTCCGCGAGGGCCTCACTGCCGTCGTATCGGTCAAGTTGCACGACCCGCA
Source organism: Solirubrobacterales bacterium (assembly GCA_046091385.1). GTDB lineage: Bacteria > Actinomycetota > Thermoleophilia > Solirubrobacterales > 70-9 > 67-14. The sequence goes on from JBJTBP010000057.1 coordinate 5,626, forward strand.
GTTCGAGGGGCAGACCAAGACCAAGCTCGGTAACCCACCGATCAAGGGCCTGGTCGAGGAGACGGTCAACCGGCGCCTTGCCGAGTACCTGGAGGAGAACCCCTCCGATGCGCGCCGGATCATCACCAAGGCAGTCGAGGCGGCCCGGGCGAGGGACGCGGCGCGCAAGGCCCGTGACCTGACCAGGCGGAAGTCGGCGCTCGAGAACTCGACCCTCCCCGGCAAGCTGGCCGACTGCTCGGTCCGGGATCCGGCACTGGCCGAGATCTTCGTCGTCGAGGGAGACTCCGCCGGTGGCTCGGCCAAGCAGGCACGCGACCGGAGCACCCAGGCCGTCCTGCCGCTCAGGGGCAAGATCATCAACGTCGAAAAGAGCCGAATCGACAAGGTCCTTGCCAACAACGAGATCCAGGCGATGATCACCGCGATCGGGACGGGAATCGGTGATGAGTTCGACCTCGAGGAGGCCAGGTACCACAAGATCATCATGGCCACCGACGCCGATGTGGACGGGGCCCACATCAGGACCCTCGTCCTCACCTTCCTCTACCGCCAGATGCAGCCCCTGATCGACGCCGGGTTCGTCTACATCGCGAAGCCCCCGCTCTACAAGGTCAAGCGGGGAAACCAGGAGACCTACCTGGAGAAGGAGACCGAGCTCGAGGAGCTCCTCCTCCGTGATCGGCTCGAGGAGTTCTCGATCACCGACGTCACGGGCAAGACGGTGAAGCTGAACAAGAAGGGGTGGCAGGCCTACCTCCGGGCCTCGAAGGAGTACGAGGGCTGGCACGCGGCCCTCCAGGCCGAGTTCGGGACCGACGTCGTACGGTTCGTCGCCGACTCGAACCTGCTCGACGAGGCTCCGACCACCGTAGCCCAGGCCCGCAAGGCCCTGACCGCTAACTCCGAAGAAGGGGCCTTCGAGGTCGAGGTGATCAGCAAGGAAGGCGACGACACCTCGATCAAGGCAGTCCACCGGAGCTCCGGACTCGCCCGCAACCACACGATCCCGGGCACCCTTTTCACCGGCGATGAGTTCGCTCGCCTCTCCGAGGTCCACACCCAGTTGGCGAAGAACCTCGGCAGGCCCCCATTCACAGTTTCACTCGACGATCGGGAAGAAGATGCCGCCGGCTTCACCGACATCCACCGGGCCGTACTCGACCTTGCCCGGCACGGCAGCCAGCTGACCAGGTTCAAGGGCCTGGGTGAGATGAATGCCGAGCAGCTCCGCGAGACGACGATGGACCCGGCAACCCGGACCCTCCAGCGGGTGACTCTCGAGGACGCCACGGCCGCGGACCAGATCTTCTCGATGCTGATGGGCGACCAGGTTTCACCACGGCGAGACTTCATCGAGACCTACGCCAAAGATGCTGACAACCTCGATGTCTGAGCCGGCAGTCGCCCAGGCCTGGAAGGGAGCCAGCTGATGGCGCTAGAAGCCCTGACCGGCAACGTGGAGGACCGCGAGCTCGAGCTCGAGATGCGCTCGTCCTACATCGATTACGCGATGAGTGTGATCGTCGGACGGGCGCTCCCCGACGTTCGGGATGGACTTAAGCCGGTCCACCGCCGGGTCCTCTACTCGATGTACGACCTCGGCCTCCAGCCGAACCGGGCCTACCGGAAGTGCGCCTTCATCGTCGGCGAGGTGATGGGCAAGTACCACCCCCATGGGGATGCCTCGATATACGACACCCTCGTCCGGATGGCGCTGGCGTTCTCGCTGCGCTACACCCTCGCCGACGGCCAGGGGAACTTTGGCTCGATCGACGACGACTCGGCGGCAGCGATGCGGTACACCGAGGCCCGGCTCACCCGGCTGGCCACCGAAATGCTCCGGGACATCGACTCGGACACGGTCGACTTCGGTCCGAACTACGACGAGTCCCAGAGGGAGCCGCTGGTGCTGCCCTCCCGCTTCCCGAACCTGCTGGTAAACGGCGCTTCGGGCATCGCGGTCGGGATGGCGACCAACATCCCGCCCCACAACCTCCGCGAGGTCTCGGCCGCAGTGGCCGCCTTCATCGAGGACCCCTCGATCGGCACTGCCGACCTGCTCGGGCACGTCAAGGGCCCGGACGTCCCGGGCGGCGGGATCATGGACCCGGGCGGAATCAACGAGGCCTACGAGACTGGCCGGGGATCGGTCGTGGTCCGCGGCAAGGTGCACTCCGAACCGCTCAAGGGCGGAAAGGAGGCGCTGATCGTCACGGAGCTGCCCTTCACGGTGAAGAAGGGCGGCGAGGCCGGCCTTATCGCGAAGATCGCCTCCCTGGTTCGCGACAAGAAGCTGGAGGGGATCTCCGACCTGAGGGACGAGAGCGACCGGTCCGGAATGAGGGTTGTGATCGAGCTCAAGCGGGGCGCGGTCACCAACGTCGTACTCAACAACCTGTTCAAGAAGACCCCGCTCCAGACCTCGTTCGGGCTGAACATGGTCGCCCTGGTCGATGGCGTCCCGCGTACGCTCGGCCTGCGCGACCTCGTCCTCCACTACGTCGAGCACCAGCGCGAGGTCGTAACCAGGCGGACCCAGTTCAAGCTCGGGCGGGCAGAGGCCCGGGCGCACATCCTCGAGGGCCTGCTGATCGCCCTCGACAACCTCGATGCGGTGATCGCCCTGATCCGCTCCTCATCCGATCCCGACACGGCCCGCGATGGCCTGATCGCCGAGTTCGAACTCTCCAAGGAGCAGGCCCAGGCCATCCTCGACATGAGGCTCCAGCGTCTGACCGCCCTCGAGGCCGGAAAGATCAAGGAGGAGCACGATGAGCTGATGGAGCTGATCACGGAGCTCCGCGAGATCCTCGGGGACGAGAGCAAGGTCTACGAGCTGGTCAAGTCGGAGCTGCTCGAGGTCGCCGAAACCCACGGCGACGATCGGCGGACCTCGATCGAGGTGTTCGACGGCGACGTCAACGTCGAGGACACGATCGCTGAGGAGCAGATGGTCATCTCGCTGACCAAGTCGGGCTACGTGAAGCGAATCGCGGTGGGTTCGTACCGCAAGCAGCATCGGGGCGGGGTGGGCGTCACCGGGATGAACCTGAAGGAGGGCGACTACATCGAGCACCTCCACATCTGCTCGACCCACGATTACCTGCTGTTCTTCACCAACCGGGGCAAGGTGTACCGGAAGAAGGTCTACGAGTTGCCGGAAGGGAGCAGGACGGCCCGGGGGAGCGCCCTGGTCAACCTGTTGCCCCTGAGGGAGGACGAGCGGGTGATGGCAGTCATCCCGACCCGGGACTTCAAGGAGAACCGTTACCTCGTCTTCGTCACTGCCGGCGGCCAGGTCAAGAAGACCGAGTTCACCGAGTACAACACCCGGATCGAGGCGGACGGGATCATCGCGATCAAGATCCGTGACGGAGATGAGCTGGTCGGGGTCGAGCTGACCTCCGGAGACGACGACGTGCTGTTGGTCTCCAAGTCGGGCCACGCCGCCCGGTTCAACGAGGAGCAGGCCCGCCCGATGGGCAGGGGCACCAGTGGGGTCAAGGGGATGAAGGTCGAGGGTGAAGACAACCGGGTCCTCGCCCTGAACGTTGCCCGCGATGACGCTGAGCTGTTGATCGTGACCGAGAACGGGTTCGGCAAGAGGACCCCGCTCTCGGACTATCCGGTCAAGAACCGTGGGACCAAGGGCGTGCTGACTGCGAAGCTGACCGAGAAGAAGGGCGGCCTGGCAGGAGCCCTGATCGTCCGCGAACACCAGGAGCTGCTGTTCATCACCGAGAACGGGATGGTCCAGCGAACCTCTGCCGGGGAGATCCGGAACTCGGGACGGGCCACCCAGGGGGTCAAGGTGATGAACGTCAAGGACGGTGACCGGATCAGCGCCGTGGCGCTGGTGGTCGATTCCGAGGATTCACCCGCCGGGGAAGGCGACGAGGCAGAGGTCGAGACCGCCGAAACGGAGAAGGCCGCCGACTAGGAAGTGGCGGCAGCGGGGTAGCTGCCGAGCACCCGTACCTCGCCGGCCTTCGAGCGCAGCCCGTCCAGCGCCTCGGTCAGGGCCCCTTCACCTTCGCGGCCCTCGACGTCGATGAAGAACTGGTACCTGCCGAGTTCCCGCTTCTGTGGCCTGGATTCGATCCTGACCAGGTTGATCCCCCGGTCGGAGAACTCGACCAGGGCATCGACCAGCGCCCCGGGGTGGTCTGCCCCCAGCTCGGAGAAGACGAGCGTCGTCTTCCATCCCTCCGGGCTATCCGCTCCCCCCTCGGGGCTCGTCCCGGCAGGGGCGACGCAGAGGAACCGGGTCACGTTCCCGCCCTCGTCCTCGATCCCCTCTTCGAGCACGACGCAGTCGTAGATCGCGGCGGCAGAGGCCGGCGCGATCGCAGCCAGGCCCGCGGTTCCTTCTGAAACTTCACGGACCGCCGCACTCGTACTGCTGACCACCCGGACCGTGGCCCCGGGGAGCCTTTTCCTGATGAACCGGTCGCACTGGGCGAGTGGCTGGGGGTGGGAGATCACCTCGGTTATCCGGTCGGGCTCGAGCGGTTCCCGGGCAATCAGGGCCTCGCTTATCGGCATTCGGTACTCGCCCACCACCGTCACCCGGTCGGAGAGCTCCAGCAGCGTGTCCATGGTCGGCCGGACCGAGCCCTCGATCGAGTTCTCGAATGGCAGCATCGCCCGGTCAGCGCTGCCGTCACCCACGGCCTCGATCGCTTCCGGAATCGAGTCGCAGGGCAGGGATTCGAACCCTTCGCCGCCGAAGCCAGACTTCCTGACGGCTTCCTCGCTGAAGGTGCCTGGGGGACCGAGGAAGGCGACCCTCATCCGCCTGCCTTCCCTTTCCCGATCGGGCTCGCTGCGGGCGAGGCCACTACTCGAAGGTGACCGTGTAGGTCGCCTCGTTGTTGTCGAGGAGCGACTCCCCGGCCACCGCATCGACCGAGACGGTCAGGGTGACCTGACCACTCGGAGCGGTGTCGAGCGGGACAGAGGCAATTCCGGTCTCCCCAACCCCCAGGGTGGTGATCGTCCCTTCGCCGGATGAGCCGTCATCGAGCGAGACGGTCACGGTGACGTCGGATTCCTCCGCCCCACCCTGGTTCTGGACCGAAACCTCGACCGTCGGGTCGGTCCCGGCCGGAACGGTGTTGTCGACCGAAGAGTCGAGTGCCACCCCGCCGATCGCGACCGAGGAGATCCCGGTCCCGTGGATCGCACTGTCGTCGGCCTCGACCGTTCCGCCGCCGATCGCGGCCAATGCATCGGAAATCGTCTCGGGGTCGTTCCAGTCGTCGCCGGGAACGAACTCGGCCCTGGGCTGCTCGGGGGCGTCTGCACCCGCGGTGGCGATCTCCCCATCGATCTGGTGAGGGGTCACACGGTTGAAGACGACGTCGGCTGCCTGGAGCACGTCGACCGAACCGGCGATCGCGGCGACTGCGTCCTCGCTCCCTTCATCGCCGAGTGCCGTCGGCATCTTCGAGGCGATCACACCCATCGCGTCGGCTCGCAGCTGGTAGGCGAGGACCAGTGATCTCTGGGCGTTCTTCATGTCGCCGGGGACGTCGAGCTTCTCGGCCCTCAGCAGGAAGCCGTCCATCGCGTTCTTGTCGGTCTCGATCTCGTCCGTGAAGTCGGTTATCGACAGGTCGCCCGGGTCGTCGATCGTCTCGAAGGTGGTTTCGCCGAGGGCATTGGTCTCGTCTGTCAGCTGGGTGACGTTGCTCGCGTAATCCTCCAGCGCGCGGTTGCTGCGGGCGTCGAGGCAACTCCGGATGCCGAGGACGATCAGGATGAAGACGACGACCCCGATGCCTACCGCGATCGCCCGTCGGGTCATCATTCGGCGTCGCTCTGCCGGGTTGGTCGCGGCGCGCGGCTTCCGGACACGTTCCCTGGCCGAGCCAGGGGAGACCGTAGTTGCAGCCTCGCGGCTGCCGGGATCGGTCTCGCCGGTGTCTGTGGTGAAGAAGTCGTCGTCGTCCATCGTCTGCCTGCCTGGTTACTTGCCTGCCTCTACGCGGTCGCACTGCGAACAAGGTCGACCGGGACCCTTCCGGGTCCGTTCTCCGACCGGAATTTAGACCCTTCCAATGAATCAAGGTGACCGGTCGAGCCACTGCGAAGCGGCTCGCAGCCGGAGGTCCGGGGCATTCCGTGTCGAAAGCCGTATCCCATGGTCAACACCACGGTGATGAACCGCTTCGAAATCGTCGAACGGCTGGGCAGCGGCGGCTTTGGCACCGTCTACCGGGCCTGGGATCGACGCCTGGAGAGAGAGGTCGCGGTCAAGGTGATCGAGACCCGGACCGAATCGGCCGCCCGTACCCGTCGTGAGGCCCAGGCAGCGGCCCGTCTGAACCATCCCGGGATCGTTGGCCTCTACGAATTCGTCCAGCACGAGTACGGCCCGGGCGAGGGCAGGGCCTTCCTGGTCAGTGAGCTGGTCGAGGGCCCGACCCTCCGTCAGATGATCGATCGCAACCTGTTGAGTGACCACGAAGTGGCCGGGGTGGCTGTCGAGACCGCCCGGAGCCTCGACCATGCCCACTCGCGTGGGGTGGTCCACAGGGATGTCAAGCCATCGAACCTGATCCGCTCCGACGAAACGGGGCAGACCAAGCTGATGGATTTCGGGGTGGCCAGGCTTGCCGGGGTCGAAGAGCTGACCGCGGCCGGCGACGTCCTCGGCACCCTCGCCTACATGGCCCCCGAGCAGGCGGACGGGCTCGAGGCCGGACCCGAGGCAGACGTCTACTCGCTCGGCCTGACCCTGTTCGAGGCCTGGACCGGGATAAACCCCCGTCGTGGCAAGACGGCCGGGGAGACGGTCCTCGCGGCGACCCGGGAGGTCCCACCGCTCTCCGCTTACCGTCCCGACCTCCCGGCCGAGCTGACCGACCTGATCGACGACTGTCTCGAACTCGATCCCGAGTGGCGACCCTCGGCAGCCGAGTTGGCTGATGGGGTCTCTGCCCTCTCCGAGGGTCTGGATCGGGGCGCACCGGAAGCCCAGCGGGAGCCGGTCGAGCGGAAGGTCCGGGATGAGCGGGCCTGGCCCGTCCGGATCGCCACCGGCGTCCTGATGGCTGCCGCGACCGCCACGGTGTTGGGGCTCTCCGGCGTTGCCGATCCGGCATCGATTGCCGCGACGGCGATCGCGGCTGGCCTCGCCTCGCTGGCTTCGCCCCGGATCGGGTTTCCTCTCGCCGGGCTGGCGACCGCCGCCTGGCTGGGCTTTGCCGGGGGCCTTTGGGGTGCCGCGACGGCGATCGCCCTGGTCTGGGTGCTCCCCGGAGTCGTCGTTTCGGGATCAGCGGCTGCCCTGCTTGCGATTCCCCTCTCCCCGTTGGTCGGCCTGATCGGGCTCGCCCCCGTGTCGGCGGTCGTCGCGGCCTTTGCCGAGCGGGCGAGGGATCGGGCGGTCATCGCGGTCGCCTCCCTTCTGGCGGCGGCGGGGACCGAAGCGGTCTCAGGCAGGAAACTCCTCTTCGGTGAGATCCCGAAGGTCGATCCCAGCTGGGCGAATGACCCCTTCTCCCTGGTTGTCGAACTCATCTGGCCGGTCGTCACTGCCCCGGCCTTCCCCGTCGCCCTCGCGGTCTGGCTCGTCCTCGCCTTGCTCGGGGGTCTCCTGGTCGACCGCCTTTCGACCAGGACCGGCGGGCGGACCCAGAGGGCACTTGAAGTGTCTGGCGTAGGATCGGGGGGTGTCACCGATGTCCGATGAGCGGCATGGTCGGAGGGGCGCCCGTTGAACGTGTTCAGGCGGCTGGAAGACCGTCTCGAGGGCCTGGTCAGGGGCGTGTTCAGCAGGGCCTTCTCGAGCGAGGTCCAGCCGATCGAGCTGGCCCGACGCCTCGCCCGCGAGATGGATGCGAACAAGACCGCTTCGGTCTCCCGGGTGTACGTCCCGAATCGGTACACGGTCTACCTCTCCCCGGGCGATCACGAGAAGCTCGAGGGCTACGAGGGCTCGCTCGGGCAGGAGCTCTCCTCCGTCCTGCTCGAACATGCCCGTGCCCGGGGCTACGTGCTCCTGACCCGGCCGGAGAGCGGCTTCGCAACGGACGAGCGAG
>JBJTBP010000058.1:0-39035 GCA_046091385.1 Solirubrobacterales bacterium
GACCAGTCGGTCGGCCTGGCGCACGCAGAACCTCCGCCACTCCCCTTCATCGCGATCGGCGACGAGGATCACCCGCTGGTTGCTCCGCTCGGATTCGTCGAGCAGGTGACCCCAGGAAACCGGGTCACCGGACTCGGCGACCGACGGATCGAGGACGGTCACCCCACCCAGATCGGCGAAGGCCCGCCTCACCCCGTCGGCGATCGCCGCTACGTCCATTCCCTCGAGAAGGGGGACGACCGCGAAGGTCTTGTGTTCCGGCAGATCCTCCGGCAGCCCGCCACTCGCCTGGAGCTGCCGACCGAGGGTCGAAACGAGCGCCCTGGTGAAGCTCGGGACCGAGGTCATCAGCTCGCGAAAGGCTTCGAAGGAGAGCCTCAGCAGGCTCGAGTCCCGGCTCGCCCGGACCGATGCCGAGCGAGGGTCCCCGGTGACCAGGGCGAGCTCCCCGACCGTCGCCCCCGGGCCGAGTACGCGGAGGATCTCGATCTCGTCGTCATCCTGGGATCCGTCCGGGCCTTCCCCGCGCACCACCTCGAGCCGCCCGGTCTCGACCAGGTAGAGGGCATCGCCGGGATCGCCCTTCCTGATCAGCCAGTCGCTCGCCTCGACAGCTATCCGTTCGAGGCGCTCTTCGACCTGGTCCCTCGCCTCGGGCGGCAAAGCACCGAACAGCGGGCTCTCGGCGAGGATCCTCCCGACGCGATCTTCTCCAGCCTCCACGGGAAGCGAGTCTACGGCGAACCAGGTGCACGGCTTCGATCGAAACGAGAGCTGGGCTAGGCTTCGAGCCGTTGCTCGGCGAGAAGAGAACTGAATGGACTTCCTGACCCAGGCGGATACCGAGAAGCTCGGAGGGGCGATCAACCACCTCGTGATCGGCCTCTGCCGGCTCGAGGAAAGAGCGGACGGCACCATCCCCTCTTTCGAAGAGGTAAGGGAACTCGTGGAAGAACGTCTCGGGCGCTCACCGCGGTTCAGGCAGTTCCCCTATGCACCACCGAACCATGGCGGCCTTCCCGTCTGGGCCGATGCCCAGGACTTTGACCTCGACTACCACGTGGTCGAGGCAGAGACCGAACGGCCGGTCGATCGTCACCAGCTCGATCAACTGCTGGCCGAATGGATGACCACGCCGATCGACGAGGAACAGCCCCTCTGGCGGGTCCAGTACGTCCCTACCGAGGACGGTGCCGCGCTAATGGTCAAGTCGAGCCACGCCCTCGCAGACGGGCTCGGTTCGATCGCCCTTTTCGCAATGCTCCTCTTCGATGTAGCCGAGGAGCCGGTTCGCGAAGAGGCGACCCCCTGGGAGCCGACCCCCTTGCCGGAGGCCCCGGAACTCAGTGCGGCGGCGAGCCAGGCCGACTCAGGCGAGTCCGAGGCCGACCAGACCCCCCTTGAAAGGGTGCTTTCCCTCATCTCCAGCCCCGAGGCGATCCGACAGACCGCAACCGAAACCGCGGAAGTCAGCTCCTACCTGATCCGGAAGGCCCGGACTGAGGTCGCGCCGAGCCCCCTCGCCCATGGGTCTGGCATGCCGCTGGAACTCCACACCCTCGAGTACCCACTCGATCGGCTGAAACTGCTTGGTCGAGGCCTCGGGACCGGCGCGACCATGAACGACGTGATCCTTGGCCTCACAGCCGGAGGCCTCCGCCGGTGGTGCGTCGAGAACGGCTATCCGCTCGAGGAGATCGCTGTGCGGGTCCCGGTCGCGACGAAGAAGAAGGCGGGTGAAGAGGAGGGCAACGCCGGGGTAGCCCCGATGATCGTGCCCCTGCCCCTCGAGGAGGCCGACCCGGTAAGGCGGGTACGCCTGCTCAGGGAGCGGACCGAGTCGATCAAGAATGCCGGTCAGCCGGAACTCAACCTGGCCGTCCGGAACCTGGCCAGGGAGGCCCCCGGTCCGGTCGGCGAGCGGATGCTGAATCTGGTCACCGGCAAGGGGCAGGCAAACATCGCGATCCACAACCTGCCCGGACCCCCACTCAAGCTTTACGTGTTGGGGGCGCCGACCGCCTCGTTCCACAGCTTCACACTGCCCCGGGCCGGCCTCGCGATCCACCTCAACGTGGTCTCGGTGGGTGGGGTCGTCTCGATCGGACTGGCAGCCGACCAGGGCGTCGCGGGGAGTCTCGCTCCCTTCGTTCGGGGCATCGAGGAGACGGAGGAGGCCCTCGCGACCGGCGTATCCTGCCTCGACCTCGTGCGCCGGGTGCCGATCTTCGCGCCGCTCGACGATGAGATGCAGGAGGACCTCGCCTCCCGTATGGTCGAGCGGAGGGTTGAGGACGGGGAGACCCTGGTCGCTCAGGGCGAGCCGGCCGAGGACTTCTTCCTGATCGTCGAGGGGTCGTTCGACACCAAGGTCGACGGCGAGTCGGTCCGAACGATGGGTCCGGGCGATTCGTTCGGGGAGATCGGCCTGCTGAGGGACACAGAACGGACGGCAACGGTGGAGGCGACTGGGGCCGGAGTCGTGATGGTCTTGAGCCGCGAGGACTTCCTCGGAGCAGTCTCCGCCGACCCGGCCAGCATGGTCGTGGCCGACGCGGTCATCAACACGCGGCTCGGCGATCTCGGGCGGTATCAGGTGTTCGGCGAGACAGCGGACTAGGGGACGGGGACCGTGGCAGCGCAACCGACCGCCTGGCTCTGCTCCCACCCGAAGAGCGGCCGCACCTGGATGCGATTCGCCCTCGTCCAGCTGCTCGATTCCCTCCACGGACTCGAGGGCGGTTTCGACATGCTGAACATGTTCGGACTGATCCCCAACTCCGATGGCGCGGGGAAGACCCAGCCGACCAAGACCCCCGACAACTATCGCTTCAACGACCGGCCCGACGTCCCCTTCATCGTGATGAGCCACCTGCCCTGGGAGAGCTCCTTCTCCGAACTGCCAGCGGTCTTCCTGGTCAGGAGCCCCGGAGATGTCCTCGTCTCCTACTACCACCACATGAATCGGCACGACGGGAGGTTTCAGGGGACGCTCGACGAGTTCGCCCGAGATCCGGAGTACGGGATCCCGAACATCGTCTCCTACCTGGCGTCCTGGGAGCCCCACCTGGACGATCCAAACGTCACGGTGGCCACCTACGAGGGGCTGAAGGCCGAGCCGATCGAGGAGTGCGGGAGGCTCGTCTCCGGCCTGGGAATCGAGGCGAGTGCCCTCGAGCTCCAGACTGCCCTCGACGCGGCATCGGTCGACCGGATGAGGGAAGTGGAGGCGAAGACCGGGGTCGGTCAGCCCCAGGCATACGATTTCGACGACCCGGACGCGAGGCGGGTCCGCAAGGCGAAGGTCGGGGGCTGGCGAGAGGAGATGGACGACGACACGATCGCATTGCTCCTCGCCGAGATCGAAGCCTCCCCCGAGGCCAGGCAGCTACTCGAGCGACTCGACCTCATGCCCGGGCCGGCCCCGGTCTGAGGGCGGCTGACCGGGCGGGTCGTACAAAGCCTCGTCGAAGGGCCGATCGAAGAACCAGTCGCGATCGTCCATCCCGGTTTTCCTGAGGGCGGCCAGGTTCGTCTCGCGCTGATCTCGGGCGTCCGGCCTTCGATACGTTCGTAGGCACGGTTCGACACCACGTAACCGACGGCCTTCTGGATCGCCGGCATCCAGGTGTCATGGAAGACGACGACACCACCCACCTCGAGCATCCGGTCCAGATAGAAGAAGTCGATCAGGGCGTGGTCGAACAGGTGAAGACCGTCGACGAAGGCGAGGCCTACCCGATCCCCACCAGCTGCAAACGTGGGGAGCGCGAGTTCCGAGGGCTCCTCGACGAGGGTGATGAAGTCCCGTACGCCCGCCTTCTCGGCAAGATCGAGTCCGGCAGACTTCCATTGGGCAGTCTGGTACGGATCGACGCAGGTGTGGATCCCTTCCCCCCGTTCGGCGTGAACCGCGGCAATCGCGACCGCAGAATGACCTGCGGCCATCCCGGTCTCGATCGTCCGACGGGCATCGAGCTCACGCGTCAGTCGAGCGAGGAGCGCGGCAGTCTCTTCCTCGACCGGCGCATTCGAGGGCTTGCTGGCAATCACCTGATCCCGGGGTCCGAGCAGCGGCGCCTCGGGCTCAGCCGGAGGCGCCTTGCGGTACTCGTCGATCAGTACCTGGGGAAGCTCGGCGGATCTATCTGGCTCGGTTGCCATTGAGGGGTGTGGGCAGCAGCGGGATTCCGGAACTGGCCGGACTCAGGTTCCGGCCAGCGACTCCTTTTCGTCGACCCGCTCTACGTCGAGGCCCCCGCTTCCGGGACCCGGGTCCTTGAACATCCTCATCGCCCAGGCGGCCGCGAGCGCCAACAGGATGATCCCGGCTCCGATCAGCGCGGTCTCGGACATGCTGTCGGCGAAGACCTTGAGCCCTTCGGTCAACTCGGCCGCAGGCAGCGTCGAAGTATCGGCGGGATGCTGGATCTGCTGGTAGATCCTTTCCGCCTCGGTGTTGACGTACTTCGCTCCCAGCGCACCGAGGATCAGGGCGTTGGTGATCGCACCGAGGATCATCGAGCCGACCACGTTCCCGGCCTGGGAGGCGACGGTCATCGTGCCCGAGATCATCCCCCTCTGCACAGGGTCGGCATCGGCGATCGCGTGAACGTTTACCGGGGTGGTAGCGAGGTTGACGGCGATACCGAGGACGAACATCGGAACCACGATCAGGGCGTAGGACTCGACCGTCAGTGCAACCGCCACCAATCCCAGACAGGCTGCGACCAGCAGGAAGCCGACGACCGTCGGCGGACGCCAGCCGATCTTGTCCTTGAGCCTGCCGGCCAACAGGCCGCCGATCGCAATGCCGACGATCCCCGGGATCATCGCCAGACCGGCCGTGAGCGGGGAGAAACCGAGGACGCTCTGGAAATAGATCCCCGAATAGATGAAGATCCAGATCAACGGCAGCCGAATCCAGAAGATCAGGAACAGGCCGGCACGGAGCGAAGGCCGTTTGAGCATCTCCATCGTGACCAGGCGCTTCTTGTTGCGATCGATCCCCTCGCCTGCCGCTCGCAGGAAGACGTGGTTGAGGATCAGGAGCGGAACGATGATGATCGGGTTGACCAGGAAGATCCACTCCCAGGCGACCAGGTCGACGATCGCCCCGCCCGCCAGTGGTCCAGCCGCAAGTCCGACCGCACTGACCGCCGCGTAGACGCCAAAGGCCGTTCCGGTCTTCCCCTCTGGGGCGACCCGGGTCACCAGTGCCTGGATGCATGGCATCAGGACCGCGGCACCGATGCCCTGAACCACCCGGCCGCCGATGATCATCGGGGCGTCCGTGGCCAGGCCGCACATCAGCGACCCGACTCCGAATACGACCAGGCCGATGTTCATCCCCCTCAGCTGGCCAAGCCGATCACCGAGCATCCCGCCCGGGATCAGCAGGACGGTGAAGGCGATCAGGTAGGCGTTGACCACCCACTGGCCCTCGGACGGGCTGAGGCCCAGGTCCTCCTCGACCGTCGGCAGGGCGACCGAGATGATCGTCAGATCGATCGCCGTGACCAGGCTGGCCATCGCCAGCACGAAGATCGAGACCTTCCAGCCACTGGCCGAGAGGCCGCCTCCCTTCTGCCCGCCCCCCTCCGAGCCGGTCTCAGACGTAGCCATGGGCGGTGAGCCTTTCCCCGAATACGGCCTCCATCGCTTCGACCTCTTCCCCGGTCATGTGGTCCCGCCAGGAGCCGGGCTTGGCGAACCTGATCTCGCGACCGCTTCCCTTCTCCTCGTCCGGGACGTTGTGATGGGCTTCGGCCTCGACGATCTTCAAGACCAGGTCCGGGTCCCGGTCGAGGTCCAGGACTGAGAGGATCTCCGGCACGACCATCTCGGGATCGGCCAGGAGATCCTCGTAGCGAACCTTCAGCCGGCGGTCGGGGTCGTGGGCGTCATAGGCAGCCTGGACGGCCTCGGTCCGGTACTTCCAGACGGCGGCCTGCCACCGAATGAACCCGATCCGGTCCTCCTGGGTCACCGCGTAGGCACCGTCGGTCGAGGCCCAGGTCCCTTCCCGGTAGGCGTCGAGCCACGAGTCGACCACGTCGCGACCGTCCCTCAGCAGGAAGACCAGCCTCGAGCCGGGGGTTATCGAAATCAGATCGGAGGCCATGTGGGATCCACCCGGCTCCTTGACCACGACCCGGGTCAGCGGATCCCGCCAGTCCGGCCGATCCCGGTCGAGCTGGTGGACCAGACGGTCGCGGAACAGCCGATCGAGGCCTGACCGCCAGACCTCCTCGTACTCCCGATTGAAGAAGTAGTCGCAACGGTCCTCCTTGATCGCCTTGAAGGTGGTGAGTGGCGGTGGCTCGACCGACTGCCAGGCAAGCGCGATCGGCCGCCAGACGCCGAGATGATGGCCCAGGCCGGTCTCGTTGATCCCGACCACATCGGGATGGTGGCGAAGCATCCGGAGCAGCCAAGTGGAGCCGCTTCGAGACGAACCAAAGATCCCGGTCAGGTCGGGGCGCTCCTCCACGGCGTCGTGATCGTAGCGCCAAACGGCCGACCCGTCGCGAAGGCGAGGGACCCGACCAGGTCGGAGGGACGGACCGACCCGACCGGACCGGCGCTATCGGGGCGCCCGGATTTGAACCGGGGACCTCACCGACCCGAACGGTGCGCGCTACCAGGCTGCGCCACGCCCCGAGCGGAGTGACCCTACCGGACCGGAACGGCCCGGCGAACTACCGAACGGCCTCGATCGCGGTTCGGACCCGGCCGAGTCCGGGCGAGTCCTGGAGTACCTCCGTGCCCGAGGGTCCAGCGACCACCATCGCCGGCTCGGCCCGCAGCCCCAGGTCGATAGCGATCTTGTCGTACTCCTCGAGCCTCCGGGTCGTGGCGCTGTCGGGCTCGATCCCCCGCTCGAAGTCCCGCTTCCAGATTGGCAGCTCGAGCCGCTCGATCCCTTCGGCAAGGTCCGAGAGGAGCTCCTCGTCGATCGTGCCGGCCTCCTCGGCCAGATCGAAGTTCCGGACCATCAGGTATGCGAAGTTCCAGCCGGCATCCTGGGCCGCTGCGGCCTCGACCCCGTAGAAGCTGATCTGGGTCGGGTTACGGGTCAACGAACGGTTCCTGAACAGCATCTGGACGTCGCCGTTCCGGACCTCGGTCTCGACCAGTTCCGGGACGACTGCGAGGAAGTTCTCCCCTCCCGGGATGCTCTGGACGTCCGTGAAGTACTGGATCTGGACCGGGGCGTCGCCGAACCCGAGCCTGTCACCGAGCTGGCGTACCCCTCCGAATATCCGCTGGGCATCGGTCGTTCCCTCGACCCTCACGTACTCGTTGGATGGCTCCTTGGTCGCCAGCCCGATGATCCCGACCAGCAGGGCCCCTCCGGCGACGACCAGCGCGAGCAGGATCCAGAACCGGCCCGGCCGGGCCCCGGTCGGTGACTCCGTGCCCTGCTCCCCGTTCACCCAGCGACCGACTTGTAGTACCGGACGGCCAGGCCGGTCAGCAGGGTCCGGAAGGCTTCCTCGAGCCCAACCCCACTCTCTTCCGAGTAGCGCCTCAGGCCGGTCTCCTCGATCTCCAGGCTGAGCTCGATCAGCTCCTCGACCAGCTCGGGATTGGTGTCGGAGAACCAGGCCCCGATCGAGTAGAGGTCGGTATCCATCAGCGACTCGATGAAGACGTCGCCGTCTCCCGCTGGTGCGGCTGCGCCGGTTCTCTCGGTCTCGGCCACTGGAAACATCCTACGGGCCCGACGACCGTGCCCGGCAGCCGGTCTGGCGGTATGGTCGCCCGATGGCGGACCGCGACGCAATCATCTCCTTCTGCGACCAGCTGCTCGAGACCGGAGAGTTCGAGGATTGGGGCCCCAACGGCCTCCAGGTCCCCGGGTCCGGGGAAGTGACCAAGGTGGCAACTGCGGTGTCGGCCCATCTGGAGTCGATCGAGGCTGCCGTCCGTTCAGGGGCGGAGCTCCTGATCTGTCACCACGGCCTGTTCTGGGACTTCCATCCGAGGGCCCTGACCGAGGCGATGGCAGCGAGGCTGAAGACCGCCCTCGAAGCCGACCTCTCGGTAGCCGCCTACCACCTGCCACTCGATGCCAACCCAGTGACCGGGAACAACGCGCTGCTCTGTCGGGAGCTGGGGGCAGAGCCCGAACCGGCCAGGCTGGGAGAGGCCAAGGGGAGCTTCGTCGGGATGGTCGGCCGCTTCCCTGAGCCCCTGCCCCTGTCCGAGCTGGTCGACCGGGTGCGAGCCGCGACCGGGGACAGGGAACCCTTGACCTTCGAAGCCGGGCCGGATCCGGTAGGGACGCTCGGAGTGGTCAGCGGTGCAGCTGCCTCGGCCATCCACGAGGCGATCGAGCTGGGGCTCGACGCCTTCATCACCGGGGAACCGGCCGAGCACGTGATGGCCGACGCAAGCGAAGGCGGGATAAGCTTCTTCGCGGCCGGTCATTATGCGACCGAGGTGCCCGGGATAAGGAATCTCGGGCTTCTGGTGGCCCAGGAGTTCGGGGTCGAGAAGGAGTTCATCGACATACCGAACCCGGTGTAGTAGAGGGGTGACCACCGCCCAGGGGGGACTGGAAAACGTGACGAAGGGAGACCCGTTGACCACCACCGCGACAGCCACCACGAAGTCGAAGACCCTGGCCGACCTGCTCACGGTCGCAGCAGCAGAGCACCCGAACGCCGACGTCTTCATGTTCAAGACGGACGCCGGCACCTGGCAGACCACCACCTTCTCCGAAGCCCTGTCACGGGTAGAGAACCTGGCCCTTGGCTTGATGGACTGGGGAGTGCAGCGCGGCGACCGGGTGGCGATCCTCGGTAACACCCGACCCGAGTGGACGATCTCGGACCTCGGTGCGATGTCAGCCGGGGCGACCGTGGTCCCGATCTACCAGACCAACTCCCCCGCCGAGTGCCAGTACGTGCTTGAGCACTCCGGATCACGGGTGGTGATCGTCGAGGACGAGTCGCAGCTGGCCAAGATCCGGGAAATCCGGGACTCCCTCCCGGAGCTCGAGCTGATCGTGATGATGATCGGGTCGGCCGAGGACGCGACGACGATGGAGGAGCTCGAGAAGAAGGGCGCCGACGGGGACCGCGCGGCCCTGGAACAGAGGGTTTCCGAAGTCACCCCGGAGGACTTCTGCAAGATCGTCTACACCTCCGGCACCACCGGGCCGCCCAAGGGTTGCCTGATCTCCCACGGCAACTACCGGGCGATGCTGAACATGGCCGATGAGGTCGACATCCTCGGGCCGGGTGAGAAGACCTACATCTACCTGCCGCTCGCCCACGTCTTCGCCCTCCTGCTCCAGTACGGCGTGGTCGACGTCGGTGGCTGCCTCGCCTTCTGGGAGCGTGATTCGACCAAGATCATCCCCAACCTTGCCGAGGTGAGGCCTGAGAACTTCCCCTCGGTTCCGCGGATCTTCGAGAAGGTCCACGACATCGCCAAGGCGGCCGGGGCCGAAGGGGGGGCCAAGGGGGCAATCTTCAACTGGGCGATCGGGGTCGGTACCGAGTACAACGAGGCGATTCAGGCCGGTCGCGAGCCTGGGGCCCTGACCAAGCTCAAGCACGGGATCGCCGACAAGCTCGTCCTGAGCAAGATCCGGGACATCTTCGGCGGCAAGGTCGAGTTGGCCCTGACCGGTGCGGCACCGATCGACCCCGAGATCATCACCTTCTTCCACGCAGCCGGGGTTCCGGTCTACGAGGCCTGGGGGATGACCGAGACCTCGACCGGTGGCACGACCAACCTTCCCGGCAAGTCGAAGGTCGGGACCGTGGGCAGGGCCCTCCCCGGGGTCGAGCTCAAGCTCTCCGACGAAGGTGAGCTTCTGGTCAAGGGCCCGAACGTCTTCAAGGGTTACTACAGGAACGAGGAGGCGACCCGCGAGACGATCCGTGACGGCTGGCTCCACACCGGCGACATCGCGACGATCGACGATGAGGGCTTCGTCTCGATCACCGGCCGGATCAAGGAGATCATCATCACCGCCGGTGGCAAGAACATCACCCCGGTGAACATCGAGGCCCAGGTAAAGCGTCACCCGCTGGTTGCCCAGTGCGTAGTCATCGGCGACAAGCGTCCGTATCTGGTCGCCCTGGTGACGATCGACCCCGAGGCAGCCGTCTCCTACGCACAGGAAAACGGCAAGGACCCGGCCGAGCTCTACCGCGATCCGGAGGTCGTAGCCTCGATCGAGGCCCACGTCGACGAGGTGAACAAGGACCTCGCTCCGGTCCAGCAGGTCAAGAAGATCAAGCTCCTCCCCGAGGACCTGACCCAGGAGGCCGGCGAACTGACCCCGACCCTCAAGCTGAAGCGGCCGGTGATCGCCGAGATCCACTCGGCCGAGATCGAAGAGCTCTACGCGAAGTAGGTCAGCTGGCCGGGTCCGCCCGGCTCAACCGGTGGTGCGATCGGCCCCGGTCTGACGGAGCAGCGAACCGGTGGTCTGGTCGAAGATCCGACGCCAGACCGACGCCTCGCTCGGCTCCTGCTCCTTGACCGTGCGGATCACCTTCCTCAGCCGGGTCGCCGATATCTCGAGTCCGTGGCGCTCGGTGATCTGCTTGAACTCGTCGTAGTTGTCGGCCAGACGGGCCGTGACCGACTCGAAGCCATGGGCTGCCACGGCGAGACGGCTCGAGTAATCCATGATCGATGTGCCGAACATCAGCTCATCGTCCATCTCGGGCTCGATCAGCAGGATGTCCACACCGGGGTACTTCTCGTTCCAGAACTGGACCGCCATCTTCAATCGCTGGTGGACGAGGAGCCTGAAGGTCTGGTTGGCGATCGCCGGGAGGCCCATGTCGGCGATTCGCCTGACCTCCCTCCCGCCCGGAGTGGGGATCCCCTCTTCACGATCGTTGACCAGGGGAACGAGCGGGTTGACCACGACGATGAACTGGGCCCCACGATCGACGGCCACGTCGACGTTGGTGGTCGAGTAGATGCCTCCGTCGACCAGGACCCTGCCATTTACCTCGACCGGCTCGTAGACCAGCGGCAGGGCGGTCGAGCACTGGACCGCCTTGGAGATCGGTACCCCGCTCCACGACCCCTCGGGCTCCCCGAGCACCACCCGCTCGCCGGAATCGATGTCGGTTGCAGTTATGTAGAGGTCCCTCTGGAGCGAATCGAAGGAGTCGTTGATCCCCTGGGTCGCGAGGGCCTCACGGACGTAGCCCTCGATCCCCTCGTTCGAGTACAGGCCGGACGGCAGGTGCTCGGCCAAGCCCCAGCCGATGTCCATCACGGAGATGTCCCCCGCCCTGGGAATCATGTTTCGGGCCATGCCTGCCAGATGGGCCGGTAGCGAGACCGCCCGCTTCGCGTACTCGCCGAAGGTCGGTCGTAGCATCGTGTTCTGGGTCATCCGCTCGATCGGTGCGCCCTCCTCATCGGTGAGGACGCGCAACATCTCGTCCGGGGTCACCCCGGCGGCGAGCATCGTGCCGACGAACGAGCCGGCGCTGGTTCCGACGTACATGTCGAAGTCGTTCACCCCGGCATTGACCGCGAGCAGGTCGAGGGCCCGGAGCGCCCCGATCTCGTAGGTGCCACCGGTCAGTCCGCCACCCCCGAGGACCAGTGCGGTCTTCGAGGGACGCTTACGCCTTTTCGACCCGCGCCGCCTCGGACGCCGGTCGATGTCGACGACCTTGCCCATCCCGCTCAGTATGCCAATCCAGCGGGACGGGCGGAGGGAAGGGTGGCGCGTTTTCCAGGTGGTACGGGCAGCTCACATCCAGGGAGGTGATGAACGAAATTGATTCTTCGGAAACCGGCATCCAGAGCGGAGCTCCACCCTCCCGGGTAGATTCAGCTGGGCCATGAAGGCATTGACGCGGGACCTCGGCAGGCTTCTCGCGGCGGGACTCCTCCCGGCTGCGCTGGCGGTGCCTGCCCTGCTGCCCGGGACCTCAGCCGCCAGCCCTGCCCCCCTGCCCAATCCGGATCGACCTGCAGTAACTCCGGTCGCAACGCCCGCCGCCCCTGCGGCCTCCCGTTCGGTAGCCAGCTCCTGTACGGCGATGCGTCGACAGGCCGGCAAGGGGAACTCGGCCCCGTCGCTGGTCGTGCTCGAACTGGGATCCGGCGAGACCGCCTGTGCGCTCAATCCCGGCCGTGCCCGATCCCTCGCCTCGAATACCAAGATCCTGACCACGGCGGCCGTGCTCGGTCGGCTCGGACCTTCGTACACCGTCCAGACCAGGCTGTTCACCGACGGCACGATCGATTCCGAAGGAACCCTCGAGGGAAGCCTCTACCTGAAGGGTGGAGGCGACCCGGCACTCGGAACGGGGCCATTTCTCGGGAACTACCTGGGTGGCGCCGGTACCGACATCGATTCGCTGGCCCTCCAGGCGAGGAAGGCCGGCCTGAAACGAGTCACCGGCCGGGTCTACGGCGATGAGTCGATCTTCGACTCGCTGCGTGGGGTGGCCGACTCCGGATACTCCACCAGCCCGTGGATCGGTCCGCTGTCGGGTCTCTCGATAAATGCGGGGTTCACCGGCGCCGGACTCTCCGAATTCAGCTCGAGCCCCGCCCGCCTCGCAGCCCGGACCCTGGCCAAGCGCCTGAGGAAGCGCGGTGTCTCGGTCACCGACCAGGTTGCCCTCGCGCGGACCCCGAACCTTGCACTCCGGTCGCGGCCGCTTGCGGTCGAGGAGTCTGAGGACATGGCCTGGATGGCAGATGTGACCAACCTCAACTCGAACAACTTCTTCGCCGAGATGCTGGTCAAGCTGCTGGGCGCCACCAAGGGCAACGGTGGCAGCACGAAGTCCGGTACCCGGGTCGTCCGGGAATTTGCGGCCTCCCTCGGGGCGAGCGTTGACCCGGTCGACGGCTCTGGGCTCACGGTCACCAACCGGGCCAGCGCCGAGGCGATCGCCCGCCTGCTGGTCAATGCGAGGGACAGGGACTGGTGGAGCTCCCTCTACCGCTCGCTGCCAATCGCCGGGCGGGAAGGGACGGTCGCCTACCGGATGCGGGGGTCCGCAGCGGAGGGGCGGTGTCGAACCAAGACCGGAACCCTGACCGGGGTCAGTGCCCTGTCTGGCTATTGCTTCAACCGGTCGGGAAGGCGTTTCGCCTTCTCGATCCTGATGAACGGGGTCAGCGACACCTACGACGCCCGGGCCGCCCAGGACAGGATCGCGGCACTGGTTGCCGGACTCTAGCTCCCGGGGTCCCGATCACCGGCGAGCAGCCGGTCGAGTCCCTCCCGATCGAGTACCGGAACGCCGAGAGACTCCGCCTTCGAGAGCTTCGACCCGGCGGTGTCCCCAGCCACGAGGAAGTCGGTCTTCTTCGAGACCGAACCGGTCACCTTTCCGCCAGCCGCCTTGACCAGCGCTGCCGCCTCATCCCGGGAGAGGTCCGGCAGGGTGCCGGTCAGGACGACCGTAACCCCTTCGAGCGGGCCGCCCCCGGCCCGACGCTCACCCTCCTCGAGGCGGAGCTTAAGCCCGTAGCCCTTCAGCCTCTCGATGATCTCCCAGGTCTTCCCGTCAGCCAGGGACTCGTTGATCTGCTGGGCCATCACCGGGCCGACACCCTCAGTCCTCTCGACTTCCTCCGGGTCGGCATCCCTGATCGCATCGATGTCACCGAACTCCTCGGCCAGGGCCTCGGCAGTGACCGCCCCGACCCCAGGCAGACCGAGGGCAAACAGGACCCTGGGGAAGGGAACCTCCTTCGAGCGTTCGATCTCGGCGACCAGGTTCGAAGCGGATAGCTCGCCCATCCCGCTGAGCTCGGCGAGTCGCTCCTTTTCGAGCGTGTAGATATCGGCGACGTCGGCGATCATCCCTTCGTCGAGCAGCCGCTTGACCTGTTTCTCGCCGAGCCCTTCGATGTCCATCGCCCCCCGGTGGACGAAATGCTTGAGGTGCTGGAAGGCCTGTCCCGGGCAGCCCCTGTGGTTTGGACAGATCGTGAATACGGAATCCTCCGGCTTGACCGTCTCGGTGCCGCAGGCCGGGCACTTCGCCGGGGGCCTGGGCTTTCGCCGTCCCTTCGGCCGGTCACGAGTCACCGCCGAGACGACCTGGGGTATCACGTCGCCGGCCCTCAGGACGATCACCTCGTCGCCCGCCCTGACGTCCTTGCGGGCCAGGTCCTCCTCGTTGTGGAGGGTCGCGGTCGAGACCGTCACGCCACCGACTCGGACCGGCTCGAGCAGTGCCCAGGGGACGAGGTGGCCGGTCCGACCGACGTTCCAGTCGACCTCCCTGAGCAAAGTGGTCGCGGTCGACGGGGGGAACTTCCAGGCAATCGCCCAGCGGGGTTCCCGGCCGGCCGCGCCGAGAGCCTCCCAGAGCACCAGGGGATCGACCTTGACTACCACCCCATCGATCTCGAAGTCGAGGTCGTCACGGCGGTCCCGCCACCACTCGCACCGCTCGAGGACCTCTTCGATCGTCCCATGCTCGGCGATATCCGGGTTGACTGGAAAGCCTGCCGCGCGCAGCCACTCGATCTCGTCCGAGTGGGTGTCGAAGGAGATTCCCTCGGTCGCCCCGATCCCGTAGGCCCAAACGGCAAGCGGCCTTTCGGCAGCGATTTTCGGATCGAGCTGCCTTATCGATCCGGCGGCGGCATTCCTCGGGTTGGCGAAGGCGGCTTCCCCCTCGGCGACCCGCCGCTCGTTCAGCTCGGCGAAGGCCTCGAGGGGGAGGTAGACCTCACCGCGCACCTCGAGCAGCGGAGGGGCGTCGGCGATCTCCTTGGGCAGCCCGGCGATCGTTTCGATGTTCCTGGTCACGTCCTCGCCGACCCGTCCGTCACCGCGGGTCGCCCCCCGGACCAGCTTTCCATCCTCATAGGTGAGCGAGATCGCCAGACCGTCGATCTTCGGTTCGGTGACGTAGGTGATCGGACCGGGATCGGCTCCCTCGCGCTCCAGATGGGTCCGGATCCGTTTTTCCCAGGCGAGCATCTCCTCGGCAGTCCGGGCATTGGCCAGAGAGAGCATCGGCAGGGCGTGCTCGACCGGCTCGAACCCTTCGCTCGGCGGTGCCCCGACCCTCTGGGTCGGGGAGTCGCCGGAAATCAACTCCGGATTCTCCCCTTCGAGTCCGACCAGCTCGGCGTAGAGCTCGTCGTACTCCTCGTCGGATATCTCGGGGCTGTCCTTCGTGTAGTAGAGGTAGATGTGGTGGTTGAGCTCCTCGCGGAGCGCCGCGATACGCCGCTCTACCGGTTCCTCACCGTCGGTACCCGCACCCTCCCCTTTAGCCAAGCGAGCCCTCCAGGACCCGTTCGAAGTCGCGCTGCCTTAGGCCCTCGATACTGCCGTGATGGGTCAGGTCGAGGTGCAGGGGAGTGACCGTGAGCCGGGATCGGGCGATCGCCCCTACGTCGGTACCGGGTTCGTCGTCGAGTCCGGGTTCGTAGCCGTAGATCCGGTAAGTCCGCCTGCCGGAACCGGGGTCTGACCCGTCGACCAGCTCGAGTTCGTCGCGGTAGAGGCGTTTGCCCAGCCTGGTCACCTCCACTCCCTCCGGTTGACCTCCGGGCACGTTGATGTTGAGCAGGGTACCCTCGGGAAGGGGGTGCTCCGCAAGTTCCCGCACCACCGAGGCCGTGAACCTGGCAGCGAGGTCGAAGTCGTAGTCCCGGCGCGGGCCGTAATCCATCTCCATCTCCCTCGACTGCTGTGAGACCGCGATCGCCGGTATCCCGAGCACGACCCCCTCGAAGGCCGCCGCGACCGTTCCCGAGTAGGTCACGTCGTCCCCCAGGTTCAGGCCGTGGTTTATCCCGGAGACGATCAGGTCCGGGCGCTCTCCGAGCAGACCCACCTCGGCGAACCTGACACAGTCGACCGGTGTGCCGTCGGTCGCATGGCCGAGATCGCCGTCGTCGAACTCGACTTCCTCAACGGTCAGCGGCGAGCGGGTGGTGATGCTCCGGGCCGAGGCGCTCCGGTTCGAGTCAGGGGCGATCAGGTCGACGGTCACGCCGTCCAGCTGCCTCAGTTCACGGCGGAGCGCCTGGATCCCGCTGGCGCCGATCCCGTCATCGTTGGTTACGAGGATCTTCACCGGTCAAGGATATGGCAGGGGGCGGCCCGGATCAGTAGCCGACTTCGACCAGGTAGAGGCCCGCGGCCGGGGCCGTCTGGCCCGCCTCGGTCCGCGGCGCCCCGGACAGGAGGTTTAGGAAATCCTCCTCTTCGGCTGCACCTGAGGCGACCTCGACCATGGTGCCGACCAGGACCCGGACCATGCTCCGCATGAAGGTATCCCCGGTGATCCAGAACTGGAGCACCCCGGGGTCAGCGTCCCCGCCACCAGGCCGGCTGAAGATCGCTTCGTCGATCCAGGCGGCCGACTCGATCAACCGTTCGAACCTCTGGTGGTAGGTGTCGGTCGGCGTGAAGGCGGTGAAATCGTGTTTACCGACCAGGGCGGCAGCACACCGGTCGAGTGCCCCCCGGTCGAGCGGCCCGGAAACCCACCAGGCTCGCCCCCCGACGAATGGACTCGGTCCAGGTCGGGCAAGCAGCCGGTAGCAGTAGGTTCGGGAGCGGGCATCGCGCCGGGCGTCGAAACCATCCCCGGCCCGCTCGATCGAACTGACCGAGATCGCTCGGGAAGTGAGTCCATTCAGGCTCCGGACGGCATCCTCGGGGACCTCGCCTTCGAACTCGAAGCTCGCGACCTGACCCAGCGCATGGACCCCGGCATCGGTCCTCCCGGCGACCGTCAGGGAGACCTGCTCGCCGAGCAGAGTCTCGAGTGCGGCCTCGAGCTCCCCCTGGACCGTCGGCTGCCCCTCCTGGGACGCCCACCCCCGGAAGGGGAGGCCGTTGTAGCTCAAGTCGATCCGCCAGGTCACGACCCGGCCTCCGGGGCGTCCCTCAGACGAACTCTAGGAAGACCATCTCGGTCGAGTCCGACCGGCGTGGTCCGAGCTTGACGATGCGGGTGTAACCGCCTTCCCGGTCCGCGTAGCGGGGACCGATCTCCTCGAACAGCTTGTGGACCAGGAACTTGTCCTGGCGAAGGGTCGCCAGTGCCTGACGGCGGGCGTGGAGGTCACCCCTCTTTGCGAGCGTGACCAGCTTTTCCACCTCTGGCTTGGCCGCTTTGGCCTTGGCCTGGCTGGTCTTGATCCGCTCGTGCTGGATCAACTCCCGCGACAGGTTCATCAACAGCGCCTTGCGGTGGGCCGAGTCGCGACCCAGCTTGTTCCTCTTCTTCGCGTGGCGCATCCGCTCGGTCCCTGCTCTCGGGTCAGGCGCCCCGGAGCTGGTAGCCGCGATCCTTCAGGGTGTCGATCACTTCCTCGATCGACTTCTGACCGAAGTTCGGGATCGCCTGGAGCTCGGACTCCGACTTGGTGACCAGCTGGCCGATCGTCTCGACCCCTGCCCGCTTGAGGCAGTTATAGGAGCGGACGCTCAGCTCCAGCTCGTCGATCAGGATGTCGCCGTCGGGACCGGCATCGATCGTCACGTCGGCCTCGATCGCCTCGACCACCGGCTCCTTCGCGGTCAGCTCCTCGACCCGGTCGGGGTCGGTGAAGATCGCCAGCGTCTTGATCAGGATCTCGGAGGCTTCCCTCAGGGCGGTGTTCGGCTCGATCGACCCGTCGGTCTCGAGATCGAGGGTCAGCTTGTCGAAGTCGGTCCGCTGGCCGACACGGGCAGCCTCGACCGTGTACGAGACTCGTCGGATCGGGGAGAAGATCGAGTCGATCGGGATGACCCCGATCGGCTGGTCCTCATCCTTGTTCTCCTCGGCCGGCCGGTAGCCGCGACCCCTGCCGATCGTCAGGTACATCTCGAGCTTGACCTTCTTCTCGAGGGTTGCGATCGGGGCCTTCGGGTTGAGGATCTCGACCCCCGCAGGAAGGTCGATGTCACCGGCAGTCACGTCACCCGGTCCGGTCACCACGAGCGGTGCCTCGACCGAGTCGGCGTCGGTATGCATCCGGATCACCAGGTCCTTCAGGTTCAGGACGATGTCGGTGACGTCCTCCTTGACTCCGGGGATGTTCGAGAACTCGTGGGAGATCCCCTCGATCCGGACCGAGGTGACCGCAGCGCCGGCCAGCGAGGAGAGCAGGACGCGACGGAGGCTCGAGCCGTAGGTGTAGCCGAAGCCCTTGTCGAGGGGCTCGATCGCGAACGAACCCTTCGTGTCGTCGATCGTCTCTGCAGTGATCTTGGGAACCTGGAAGTCGGTGCTCATCTCTGGGTCTTGATCCTTCGTCTTTCTTTGTCAGGGTGGGCCTCTCGGCCCCTCTCGGTTAAGTCTTCGTGACCGGCCCTAGACGCGACGCCGCTTGCGTGGGCGACAGCCGTTGTGGGCCTGGGGGGTTACGTCCCGGACACCGGTCACCTCGAGCCCGGCCGCCTGGAGCGACTTGACTGCGGTGTCCCTGCCCGAGCCGGCGCCCTTGGCGAAAACCTCGACCTTCTGAAGGCCATGCTCCATGCCCTTCCGGGCGGCGGCATCGGCCGTGACCTGGGCGGCGAACGGCGTGGACTTCCTCGATCCCTTGAAGCCGGCACTCCCGGCCGACTCCCAGGCGATCACGTTGCCCTCCAGATCGGTCAGGGTGACGATCGTGTTGTTGAAGGAGCTCTTGATGTGTGCCTGGCCGACCGCGACGTTTTTCTTCGCGCGGCGCCTGCCCTTGGGCTTCTGTGGTTTCTCGTCTGCCATTCGCTCGATTCCTCCGGCTGCTCACGACCGCCCTACTTGGGGGCCGGTGCCTTCTTCCTGCCGGTGACGGTGGTCTTCTTCGGACCCTTCCGTGCCCGGGCGTTGGTCTTGGTCCGTTGACCACGGACCGGGAGACTCCGACGGTGCCTGAGTCCACGGTAGGACCCGATCTCCATCAGCCTCTTGACGTTCTGGGAACGATCGCGGCGGAGGTCACCCTCGACCTCGAGGGCCTCGATCGCGTCCCTCAGCTTGATCTCCTCCTGCTCGGTCAGGTCCTTGATCTGCGTGTCGCGCGAGATCCCCGCGTCGTCGAGCAGCTTGCCCGCAGTCGTGCGGCCGATCCCGTAGATGTAGGTCAGGCCGACCTCGGCCCGCTTGTTGGGGGGAAGATTCACCCCTGCGATTCGTGCCATCTGCCTAGCCCTGCCTCTGCTTGTGGCGCGGGTTTTCGCAGATCACCATCACCCGTCCGCGACGACGGATGATCTTGCACTTCTCGCAAATCGGTTTTACCGAGGCCCGGACCTTCAACGATCCACAATCCTTTTGGAGAGATCTCCCGAGAGTCCCATTAGTCGGACTTCGGGCGCGAAGAACTGCCCCTGAGGGCGACCGAAAACAATAGCAGTCAGGCCGAAAACGCTCACTCTTCGTCCCAAGGCGTGAGGATCTTCGGTCCCTCTTCGGTGGCGGCAACCGTGTACTCGAAGTGGGCCGCCATCGAGCCGTCCTCCGAGAAGACCGACCAGCCGTCGTCGGCGATGTAGACGCCGGAGGCGCCCGCGTTGACCATCGGCTCGATCGCAAAGACCATCCCGGCCTCGATCTCCGGACCCTTCCCGGCCGGCCCGTAGTTCGGGATCTGTGGTTCCTCGTGCATCGAGCGACCGATCCCGTGACCCACCAACGACTTGATGATCGAGAAGCCGGCCGACTCGACCGTGGTCTGTACCTGGTTCGAGATATCGCCGATGTGGTTCCCGGGCTCGACCCTTCCGACCGCGTCACGAAGCGCCTGGTGGGTCACCTCGAGCAGGCGCTCCGTTTCCGGGTCGACCCCCCCTACCGCAGCCGTGAAGGCACCGTCAGCGATCCACCCGTCCAGCGTCACCCCGACGTCGATCGAGATTACGTCGCCCTCCTCGAGCTCGTATGGACCGGGGATTCCGTGGACGACCAGGGAGTTGGGCGAAGTGCAGATCGAGGCGGGAAAGCCCCGGTACCCCTTGAAGGTCGGCACTCCCCCTCCCGAGACGATGAGCCGCTCGGCCGCTTCGTCCAGCTCGGCCGTGGTCACCCCAGGGGCGATCTTCGACCGGAGCATCGCGATGCACCTGGCGTGGAGGTCGCCTGCCGCGGCCATCTCCTCGATCTGCTCCTCCGTCTTGCGGATGATCATCGACTGGTGCCGGCCCGGCCGGTCGGCCCTAGTTGTCCTCTTCGAGGCTCAAGGTCGCCACGAGAGCCCGAATCGACTCGGCGACCTCATCGGGTGCCCGAGCGCCGTCGACCCGATCGAGCAGTGCCTGCTTCTCGTAGAAGTCGACCAACGGGGCGGTCTTCTCGTGGTACTGGACGAGCCGATTCCGGATCGTTTCGGGCGCGTCGTCATCCCGGATCACCAGTTCGGAGCCATCGATGTCGCAGACGCCATCCTTCTCGGGTGGGTTGAAGTCGACGTGGTAGACGTGGTCGGCCTCGGTGCAGACCCGTCGCCCACCGAGCCTTCGGACGATCTCCTCGTCGGGCACGTCGATCAGGATCACTGCACCGATCTGGAGGGAAATCTCATCGAGCTTCTCCTCCAGGGCCTCTGCCTGGGGCAAAGTCCTCGGGAAGCCGTCGAGGATGAACCCGTGGGCCGCCTCTGGCGACGCGATCCGCTCAGCGATCACGCCGATGATCACCTCGTCCGGAACGAGGTCGCCCCGGTCCATGTACTCCTTCGCCTCGAGTCCGATCGCGGTCCCCTCCCGGACTGCGGCCCGGAGGATGTCGCCGGTCGCGTAGTAGGGGAGTTCGAGGTCTTCCTGCAGACGCTCGCCCTGGGTCCCCTTGCCGGAACCCGGGGGGCCGAGCAGGATGAGGTTCAGGTGGGCCAACCTATTTGAGGAAGCCCTCGTAGTTCCGCATCATCAGCTGGGCCTCGAGCTGTTTCACGAAATCGAGCGCGACGCCGACCACGATCAGGATCGAAGTGCCGGCGAAGAAGAAGCCGCCGCCTACGTTGTTGAACAGGATGGTCGGGAATGCAGCCACCGCTCCGAGGTAGAGGGCTCCCGGGAAGGTCAGGCGGGAGAGCACCCGATCCAGGTATTCGGCGGTAGGTCGGCCCGGACGGACCCCGGGTATGAACCCGCCGTATTTCTTCAGGTTGTCGGCCTGGTCGACCGGGTTGAAGGTGACGGCCGTATAGAAGTAGGTGAAGATGATGATGAAGAAGACCTCGCCGAGGACGTAGGCCCAGCCCCCCGGACTGAGGAAGGCGGCGAAGTCGAGTGCGGCCGGGGTGTTGATCAGCTGGCCGATCGTCGGCGGCAGGGCCATGATCGAGGCAGCGAAGATCACCGGGATCACGCCGGCCATGTTGACCCGGAGCGGAAGGTAGGTCGAGCCGCCGGAGGTCATCCGACGCCCCACGACACGCTTTGCGTACTGGACGGGGATCCTGCGTTGGCCCTCCTGGACGTAGACGATCGCGACGATCACGCCGAGGATCACGAACGGCAAGAGGACGACGAAGACCTGGTCCGGGTTGGTCCACCACTGCTGGATCCCAGGCAGGACCCCCGAGACGATCGAAGCGAAGATCAGCAGGGATATTCCGTTTCCGACTCCCCGCTGGGTGATCAGCTCTCCCATCCACATCAGGAGCACCGTCCCTGCGGTCAGGCAGGTGACGATCAGGAAGACGTTCGCCGGGGTAAGGCTGGAGACCACGCTCTCTCCCCCGGCCGGGGCGAGCGAGTTGAACAGGAAGACGTAGGCGAACGACTGCATCGCCGCCAGCCCGACGGTCAGGTAGCGGGTGTACTGGGTGATCTTCTGCTGGCCGACCTCGCCCTCCTTCTGGAGCTTCTCGAGCGAGGGGAGCACGACCGTCAGCAACTGGAGGATGATCGAGGCCGTGATGTAGGGCATGATCCCGAGCGCGAACAGCGAGAGCCGGGAGAGGCTTCCCCCCGAGAAGAGGTTGAGGAACCCGAGGATGTTCGAGCCGGTCAGCTGGCTCTCGAGCTGGTCGATCGCGTCGACATTGACCCCGGGGACGGGGATGTAGGCACCGAGTCTGTACAGCGCGAGGATCGCCGCTACGAAGAGCAGCTTGCGGCGGATGTCAGGGACCGAGAAGGCCTTCGCGACGGTCGCGATCATCGGCCCTCGATCACCTCGCAGCTTCCCCCGGCCGCCTCGATCTTCTCGCGGGCGGTGCCGCTGAAGCCGTGGGCCCGGACCGTCAGGGCTTTTGAAATGTCACCGCGGGCGAGGATCTTGACCGGGTCGCTCCGGGTGGCGAGGCCGACGGCGCGAAGTGACTCGGGCGTTACCTCCGCACCGCTGTCGAAGCGCTCCTCGAGGTCGGACACATTGACCGGCTGGGTACGGGTCCGGAAGTTCTCGAACGGCATCGACTTCTTCATGTGGGGGCCTCGGAGCTTCCGCATCCGCATCTGGATCGGGTTCTGGCCGCCCTCGAGGTTGACCTTGCGCTTGTTGCCCGAGCGCTGGCCCTGGCCCTTGTGGCCGCGACCCGAGGTCTTGCCCTTGCCAGAGCCCTGACCGCGACCGATCCGCTTCCGCCGCTTGCGCGAGCCGGGCTTCGGTCGGAGGTTGTGCAGGCCGATCTCGGCCGCGCGGCCGGTCGGTTCTTCCTTTTCCTCCTCGGCGGCCATCAGCCCTCCTCGACTTCAACCAGGTGGGAGACGATGCGAATCTGCCCCCTCAACTGGGGCGAGTCTTCCCGCTCGACCCGACTTCCGGGCTTGCTCAGCCCGAGCGCCTGCAACGTCCCGCGCTGGTGGGGATTCGTCCTGATCGAGGAGCGGACCTGTCGGATGACGACCTTAGCCATTGCCGTGCTCCAGGTTCCTATCGTCCTTCTCTTCGAGCTCGGCCTCCACCGCCTTGGCCTCCTCGACCGCTCCCTCCCCGAGCTCGGCCTCGGCCTTGAGTTCGGCCTCGACCTCGGACGGGGCGATCGTGTCGGAGTCGGGGGAGACGACGGTCTGGTTCTCGTGAAGTTCCTCGTCAGCCTTGGCCTCGAGGCGGGCGATGTCCGCGGGGGTCGCGGACGCTGCCGCGTCGGCTGCCTGCTCGACGGCCTTGGCGCTCTCGGAGTCATCATCGCCGCCTGAGTCGCCGTTGGCGGCGGCATCACGGTCGATCCCCAGTACCTCGGAGATCGAGATCCCGCGCATCCGGGCCACGTCTTCGGGCCGTCTCAGCCTCATGATCCCGTCCATCGTCGCCTTGACCAGGTTGATCGGGTTCTGGGGCCCGACGCTCTTGGTCAGCACGTCGCGGACGCCACCCAGCTCGAGCACGGCGCGGACGCCGCCACCTGCGATCACCCCGGTTCCGGGGCTGGCCGGCCTGAGGACGACGTGGCCGGCGCCGTAGCGACCGATGATCTTGTGGGTGATCGTGTCGCCGTACTTCGGGATCCGGATCAGGTTCTTGCGGGCGTTCTCGACCGCCTTCTGGATCGCCAGGGGAACTTCCTGGGCCTTGCCGTAGCCGATCCCGACCACCGAGTCCTCGTCGCCGAGCGCGACCAGCGCGGTGAACTGGAACCTCCGGCCGCCCTTGACCACCTTGGCGACGCGGTTGATCTCGATCACCCGCTCCTGGAGCTCGCCCTTGACATCCTTCGGGCTCACCGTCTCGACCATGTATGTATCCATGCCCTTCATAAGCAGTCAGTCACCGTAGCGGAGTCGCCTAGAACTCCAGACCACCTTCCCGTGCGCCCTCTGCGAGGGCCTTTACCCGTCCGTGGTACCGGTAGCCGCTCCGGTCGAACACGCAGCGCTCGATCCCGGCCGACTTGGCCCGCTCGGCCAGCACCTTGCCGGCCCGGTTCGCCTGTTCCATCCGATCGAGGTCGCGGAGTTCCGGCTCGGTCCAGCTGGCCGAGGCCAGGGTCCGACCCTCCCGGTCGTCGATCAGCTGGGCGAAGATTCCCCGGTTAGACCGGTACACCGAGAGCCTCGGGCAGTCGGCGGTCCCCGAAACGCGGGCCCGGACCCGGTACCTGCGGCGCTGGCGCCGCTCCCTGCCGGTCATCACCGTCATACGCGCTTGCCGACCTTCCTCGCTACGCGCTCGTCCCGGTATCGGATCCCCTTGCCCTTGTACGGCTCCGGGGGCCGCTTGTCGCGGATGTCTGCCGCGATCTGTCCGACCTGCTGCTTGTCGATTCCCCGAACGACGATCGCGGTCGGCTCGGGTACGTCGAACTCGATTCCGTCGGGCGCCTCGACCACGACGGGGTGGGAGTAGCCGAGCGCCAGCTCGATCCCCTTGCCCTTGGACTGGGCCCGGTAGCCGACCCCCTGGATCTCGAGGTGCTTCTCGTAACCGTCGGTCACGCCGATGACCATGTTCTGGACGAGGCTTCGGGTAAGGCCGTGGAGGGCACGGTGCGGTCCCCGGTCGGTCGGGCGCTCGACCGTGAGCACGCCGTCGTCGACCTTGACGGTCATGTCCCGGGAGAGCTCCTGGGTTAGCTCACCCTTGGGCCCCTTGACCGTGACCCAACCGGGCTCGACCTGGACCTCGACCCCTTCCGGGATCTCGACTGGCTTGTTTCCAATCCTGCTCATGGCTTTGGGTTCCGGTGGACCGAGTGGTCACCAGATGTAGGCGAGCACCTCCCCGCCGATTCCTTCCTTGCGGGCCTGGTGGCCGGTCATGACGCCGTGGGAAGTGGTGACGATCGCGGTACCGGTGCCCCCCTGGACCCGGGGCACGGCCGTACGGTCGACGTAGCGCCGCCGACCGGGGCGGGATACCCGCTCCAGACCGGAGATGACCGGCCGCCGGTCGTCGGTGTACTTGAGGCGGACGGTGATCTTCTCGCCGACCTCGGCGGACTCCTTCTCGTAGCCCGAGATGTAGCCCTGTTCGGTGAGGATCCGGGACATCTCGAGCTTGAGCTTGGAGCAGGGGATGTCGACCGTGGTCAGCCCGGCATTCAGCCCGTTGCGGATACGGGTCAGGTAATCGGAAATCGGATCGGTCAGCATCTCTCGCCTACCAGCTCGACTTGGTCATCCCGGGCACGTAGCCCTCGTGGGCTGCCTCTCTGAGGCAGATCCGGCAGAGGCCGAACTTCCGGTAGTAGGCACGGGGTCGCCCGCACCGCTTGCACCGGTTGTAGGCCCTCGTCTTGAACTTGGGCTTCCGCCGCTGTCGAACCCTTTGGGAAGTCTTTGCCATCTCTTCGCTAGCCCTCCTGGTCGTCGTTTCCTGCTTCGGCCTCGCCGTCGTCGCCGGGGGCCTCGCCCCCATCGCCTGCGCCTCCGGCTCCGCCCTCTCCGTCTTCGCCCTCTTCCCCTTCGCCTTCCTCGCCTTCGGGGGCCGTCTCCGGCTCGGGTGCGAGCTCGGCAGCCTGGGCCTTGAGCGCCTCTTCCTGGGCTGCCCGCTCTTCTGCTTCGGCCTTCGCCGCCGCCTCGGCAGCCTCGCGTTCCGCCCTTCCCTCAGCAGTCGGCCTGCCCTCCTGGGCGAACGGCATACCGAGCGCCAGCAGGAGCTCGAAAGCCTCCTCGTCCGACTTGGCGGTGGTCGTCACGGTCACGTCGAGCCCCCGGGTCGTGTCGACCGAGTCGTAATCGATCTCGGGGAAGATCAGCTGTTCCCGAACCCCCATCGAGTAGTTCCCCCGGCCGTCGAACGAGGTCGCCTTGATGCCGCGGAAGTCCCGGATCCGGGGGATCGCGATCGAGCAGAGCCGATCGAGGAACTCCCACATGCGGGCCCCGCGGAGGGTCACTGAGACTCCGACCGGCATCCCTTCCCGCACCTTGAACGAGGCGATCGACTTGCGTGCCTGGCGGAAGTTGGGCTGCTGACCGGCGATCTGGGCGAGTTCCTCGGCCGCCTTCTCCCGGCCCTTGGCGTCGGTGTCGGCACCGAGGCCCATGTTCAGGGTGATCTTGACCAGCCTCGGAACCTCCATCGGGTTCCCGTAGTCGAACTTCTCCATCAGCATCGGGTGGACCTCGCGCCGGTAGGTGTCACGGAGCCGGGGCGGCGGTGCTGTCTGCTGGGTCGGTGTGGCCGCTTCCACGGTCAGATCACCTCCCCGCTTCTCTTCGAATACCGCTGACGGGTCCCGTCTTCGTTGACCTTCGTACCGACCCGGGTCGGCCGGTTGTCGGTCGGGTCGAGCAGCATCACGTTGGAGATGTGGATCGGGCCCTCCATCTCGAGGATGCCGCCTTCCTTGCCCGGCCCCTGGCCGCTCGGTGACGGCTGGGCCCGCTGGTGGCGCTTGATCATGTTCAGGCCTTCGACGGAGACCATCTGGCGACGGGGCTCGGTGCGCGAAACCGTTCCCTGCTTCCCCGCGTCCTTACCGGAAATCACTTCGACCTGGTCACCTGTACGGATCTTCATCGTCTTCGACGGCATCTCAGAGCACCTCCGGAGCAAGGGAGATGATCTTCATGAAGTTCCGGTCGCGAAGCTCCCGGGCAACCGGGCCGAAGATCCGGGTTCCGCGGGGGTTCTTCTGCTCGTCGATCAGGACCGCCGCGTTCTCGTCGAAGGAGATGTAGGTGCCGTCGGATCGACCGAGCTCCTTGCGGGTCCGGACGATCACGGCCTCGACGACCTCGCCCTTCCGGACGCCACCCTGGGGGCTGGCCGACTTGACGGTCGCGGTGATCACGTCACCGATCGAGCCGTAGCGACGATGGGAGCCGCCCTTGACCCGGATACAGAGGAGCTCGCGAGCTCCGGAGTTGTCGGCGACGGTAAGTCGCGATTCCTGCTGAATCACGGATTGCTACCTCGCCTTCTCGACGATCTCGACCAGGCGCCAATGCTTGGTCTTGGAAAGCTTGCGGGTCTCGACCACCCGGACCACATCCCCCTCGCCGGCCTCGTTCCGCTCATCGTGAGCGTGGATCCGGTGGGTCTTGCGGACGATCTTCTCGTACACCGGGTGCCGCCTTGCGGTGTCGATCTGGACGGTGATCGTCTTGTCGGCCCGGTTCGAGACGACCTTCCCCTGGCGCTCCTTAGGCTTCCCGGTCCGGGTCCGTTCGGCAGCCACGCTGCCGGTACCGGCCTCGTGCTTCTGCCGTTCCTTTTCCCTCCGCGAACGCCGCTGGCGGGCAAGCCTGCCCCTTGCTTCGTCACGCTCGGTCTGGCGCTCTTCGGGGCTCCTCTGGGGCCTGGCCTCCGAAGGCTGGCGCGATTTCTCGAGTCTGCGCTCGGCCTTCCAGCTGGCGCCCTCGTCTTCCGCGGAGCCTCCGTCGCCGCCGGCCGCAGGCGGTGCGCCGGAATCCGCGCCCTCATCGCCTCCATCGTCGGCGGGTGCCTCTTCGGCTTCGGGAGCCTCCTCTGCCTGGGGCTCGCCGCCATCATCGGTTGCGTCCCCTTCCGGGGCCTCCTCGGGGGCAGCTTCCGGTTCAGGCGTCTCCTCGACCGCCTCCGGGGTGGCCTCCTCGGGAGCCTCTTCAGTCGTCTCTTGCTTTTCCTCTTCTTCCGACATCCTCGTTCCCGTCTTTCCGCTAGCCCTCGGCCGTTTCCCGCTCGACGTCGATCTTCCGCTGCCTGGCGATCGTGATCAGCCTGGCGACATCCCTGCGTGAGCGATTGAGCGCAGCCGTGTCCTCGAGCTCACCGGTCGCGTGCCGGAGCCTCAGCGCGAAGTCCCCCTCGCGGGCCTCCTTGAGCTTCTCGACCAGCTCGACGTCGCTCATTCCGTGTACCTCCCCGGCCTTCACTCGCCCACTCCCTCGCGGGCCACGAACTTCGTCTTGATCGGAAGCTTGTGTCCGGCGACGCGCATCGCCTCGCGGGCGAGCTCCTCGTCGACCCCGGCCAGCTCGAACATCACCCGGCCGGGCTTGACCACGGCGACCCACCCCTCGGGGTTTCCCTTGCCGGAGCCCATGCGGGTCTCGGCCGGCTTCTTGGTCACCGGCTTGTCGGGGAAGACGTTGATCCAGACCTTCCCGCCTCGCTTGATCTTCCTGGTCATCGCGACTCGGGCAGCCTCGATCTGGCGGTTGGTGATCCAGCCGCGCTCGAGCGCCTTCAGGCCGTACTCGCCGAAGGCAACTGAAGTTCCGCCCTTCGAGTTCCCCCGGCGGCGACCCCTCATCACCTTGCGGTGCTTGACCCTCTTCGGCATCAGCATCAGCGACCACCTCCGGGCGGACCGCCGAGCGGTTCCTCCTGTCCGTCGGTGCGATCGGAGTCGAAGCCCTCGGGCATCACTTCGCCCTTGTTGATCCAGCACTTGACGCCGATCCGGCCGGTGCCGGTCTTCGCCTCGACGAAGCCGTAGTCGATGTCGGCCCGGAGCGTGTGGAGCGGCACCCGGCCGTCCGAGTAGCCCTCGGTCCGGGCCATCTCGGCCCCGCCGAGCCTGCCAGAAACCTGGACCTTCACTCCCTTGGCGCCCGAACGCATCGCCGAGGTGAGCGCACGCTTCATCGCCCGGCGGAATGCAACCCGATTCTGGAGCTGCTCCGCGATCGACTGGGCGACCAGCTTCGCGTCCAGTTCGGGCCGCTTGACCTCACGGATGTTGACCTTGACCGGGGTGCCGGTGATCTCGTGGAGTTCCTTGCGCAGGGCGTCGACCTCGCTGCCCGACTTGCCGATCACGATGCCCGGACGGGCGGTATGGATGTCGACCTCGACCTCGCCGCGCCGCTGGATCGTGATGTCCGAAAGCCCGGCGTGGGCGAGCTTCTGCTCGATGTGGTCACGGATCGCCATGTCCTCGAGCAGGAGCTCGGAGTAGTCGCGGCCGGCGAACCAGTTCGACTTCCAGTCATGGATGTAGCCGACGCGGAAGCCTTCTGGATGGATCTTCTGGCCCATTTCCCCGCTACTCCTCTTCCTCTGGCGCGAGCGCCACGCTGATGTGACAGGTCCGCTTGTTGATCGGGGTGGCCCGACCCATCGCCCGCGGCCGGAACCGCTTGATCGTCGGTCCCTCGTCGACCCTGATCTCGCGGACGACCATCTCGTCGCCGATCAGGTCGTGGTTCGCCTCGGCATTTGCCGCCGCCGACTCGATCACCTTCGAGACCTCACCGGCCGCGGATCGGGGTGAGAAAGAGAGCAGCGCCCGGGCATCATCGATGTGCTTGCCACGCACCTGGTCGGCGACCAGCCGAACCTTGCGCGGTGAAACCCGGACGAACCGGGCGGTCGCCCGGACCAGGACCTCATCGGTGCCATCTCCTGTCTTGCCGGCGGTCGCCACGCTCACTCTTCTCCCCCGCCGCCGGTGCCGTGGGCCTTGAAGGTCCGGGTCGGGGCGAACTCGCCGAGCTTGTGGCCGACCATCGATTCGGTGATGAAGACCGGCACGTGCTTGCGACCGTCGTGGACGGCGATCGTGTGGCCGACCATCTCGGGGAAGATCGTCGAACGCCTGGACCAGGTCCGGACGAGCTGCTTGTCACCGGACTCGTTCATCGCGGCGATCCGCCCCATCAGGCGCTCCTCCACGTACGGCCCCTTCTTCGTCGATCGGCCCATTCCGGTCTACCTCTTCTTCTTCCCGCGTCGGCGACCGCGGACGATGTAGCGGTCGGAGTCCTTGCCCTTCTTCCGGGTCCGGTAGCCGAGGGTCGGCTTGCCCCAAGGAGTAACGGGATGGCCTCCGGGCGTGTGGTGGGCCTCGCCACCACCGTGGGGATGGTCGACCGGGTTCATCGCCACACCCCTCGTCTGGGGACGGCGCCCCTTGTGACGGTTGCGGCCGGCCTTGCCGATCGTGACGTTCTGGTGGTCAGCGTTGGAGAGGGTGCCGACCGTGGCCCTGCACTCCGCCCGCACCATCCTCATCTCCGAGGAGGGGAGTCGGAGGGTCACCATCTCACCCTCCTTGGCGACCAGCTGGATCGAGGTCCCAGCCGAGCGCCCGAGCTTGCCGCCCTGACCGGGCCTCATCTCGACGTTGTGGACCGTGGTGCCTACGGGCATCTCCCCGAGGGCCAGGCAGTTACCGGGACGGATATCGGCTCCCGGCCCCGAGCTGACTACGTCGCCGACCGAGATCTCGCTCGGGGCGAGGATGTAGGCCTTCTCCCCGTCGGCGTAGTTCAGCAGGGCGATGTAGGCGCTCCGGTTCGGGTCGTACTCGATCGTCGCCACCTTTGCCGGAACCCCGTCCTTCAGACGCTTGAAGTCGATCTTCCGGTACCGGCGCTGTGCCCCTCCGCCGCGATGGCGGGAAGTGACCCGGCCCTTCGAGTTACGGCCACCGGACTTCGAGATGCCCTCGGTCAGGCTCTTCTCGGGCTCTGATGCTGTCAGCTGCTCGCGCAGCTGGTAGGTCGCGAACCTGCGGCCCGGGCTGGTCGGCTTGGTCTTCCTGATCGCCATCGCCTTAGCCCTCCACCGCCGCGCCTTCGAACAGTTCGATCGTCTGTCCGGGGGCGAGCTCGACCACGGCCTTCTTCCAGGAGCGGCTGCGGCCCTGAATCTGTCCTCGCCGCTTCGGCTTGGAGCGGACCCTCGAGGTACGGACCTTGATCACGTCGACGTCGAAGGCCTTTTCGACCGCGTCCCTGATCTCAAACTTGTGGGCACGGTCATCGACCCTGAAGGTGTACTTGCCGGCCGCGATCAGGGCGTAGGTCTTCTCCGAGATTACGGGCTTGATGATCACACTCCGGGGATCCATCACTCGCCCTTCCCGCCTTCGGGCGACCCGGCC
This sequence comes from Solirubrobacterales bacterium, assembly GCA_046091385.1. GTDB lineage: Bacteria > Actinomycetota > Thermoleophilia > Solirubrobacterales > 70-9 > 67-14. The sequence continues at coordinate 30,610 of JBJTBP010000058.1, forward strand.
CGGACTTCGCCGCCGGCGCTCCGCTCGAGAACCTCGAGCGCGCCTGGCGAGAGGACCAGCGAGGCGGCACCGATCACGTCGACCACCCCGACCGCTCCGACTTCGACCACCTCGACCCGGGGGATGTTGCGAAAGCTCTTCATCACCGATGTTTCCTCGGCGAGCACCACCACGAGGGTCGGCTTCGAAGCACCCCACTTCTCGAGCTGCGCGGCAGCGGTGGCGGTCGAAGGCGTCTCGAAGTCCGACGGCTCGAGCAGGGCGATGCTGTCCCGGTCGGCATGGACCGAGAGTGCCGAGCGCATCGCCCGGCGGCGGGCCTTGCGGTTGACCTTGACCACGTACCGGCGTGGCCTCGGGCCGAACGCGACACCACCGCCGTAGCGGTTGGGGACGCTGAGCGCGCCGACTCGGGCACGTCCCGTCCCCTTCTGTCGCCAGGCCTTGGCGGTGGTCATCGAAACCTCTCCCCTGGTCAGGGTCGAGGCCGTGCCCCGCCTGCGTGCGTTCGCATCGGCTCGGGCCGCCTCGTGGACCAGCGAGTGGTGGAACTCCTCACCGAAGATCTCCCCGGGAAGATCGGCCTTGGTCGTCTTGCCGAGAACCGGTGCCTTCTGACTAGCCATCGGAGCGCACCTCGACGATCGAGTTCTTCGGACCCGGAACCGAGCCCTTGACCATTAGCAGGTTGCGGTCGGCATCTATCTCGGCAATCTCGAGCCCGGACTGAGTCGCCCTCCGGCCACCCATCCTGCCCGGCAGCCTCATGCCCTTGAAGACCCTCGCCGGCCAGGCGCTGGCGCCGATCGAACCTGGGGCCCGGACGTTGTGGGAGCCGTGGGTCACCGGTCCCCGACCGAAGTTGTGACGCTTGACCGTCCCCTGGAAACCCTTGCCGATCGTGATCCCCGACACCTTGACCTTCTCGCCCTTCTCGAAGGTCGCGACCGTTACCTCATGGCCGAGCTTGAGCCCGCCGTCGGCCTCGGTCTCAGAGCCGTCAGTCGCCTCTTCAGCTCCCTCGGTCTCCTCGACCTCTTCGGCTGCGCCCTCGGCCTGCTCCTCCTCACCCTCGTTTCCTCCGGTGACCAGCGGTATCTCTGCGTCGCGGAACTCGACCACGACCCTCATCGGCTGTGCGTCAGCCTTCGCCAGGTGGCCGAGCTCGGCCTTGGACAGCTTCGACTCGGATACCTCGTCGAAGGCGAGCTGGACTGCGGAGTAACCGTCGCGCTCGGGCTTCCGGATCGCGGTCACGGGGCAGGGCCCGGCCTCGATCACGGTCACCGGCACGACCTCACCGTCCTCGCGGAACAGCTGGGTCATGCCGAGTTTCTTGCCGAGGATTGCCGACATCGCCATCCCTAGAGCCTGATCTCGATGTCGACGCCGGCAGGCAGCGAATCGAGCCGCTGGAGTGAGTCGACCGTCTTCGGGGTCGGCTGGTTGATGTCGATCAGGCGCTTGTGGGTCCTGATCTCGAAGTGCTCACGCGAGTCCTTGTCCTTGAAGGGGGAGCGGATCACGCAGTAGACGTTCCGCTCGGTCGGCAGCGGTACCGGCCCGGAGACGGTCGCCCCGGTCCGCTCTGCCGTATCCACGATCTCGCTGGCGGCGCGATCTATCGCGTCGTGGTCATAGGCTTTGAGCCTGATTCGAATTTTCTGTGCCGCGATCGCAGCCACTGGAATCGGTCTTTTCCGTCCTTCTTCGAGTCAATCTGAGGGCGCCGACGGGCAACTTGCCTGACGCGCCGTTGTCAAGGTCCCCTGCCGCCTTCGCCTTTCCCGTAAAACGGGCCCGGCGTGGTTCAGCCGTCCTGGGGCAAAACTGGTCGTATCGGATACTTCTTTCTTCTTTCCCGCCCGAGGGCGGAAAAAAGGGCGGCCCTTTGGGGAGCCGCCCTTCGAACCGGCGTCGTTACTCGATGATCTCGGAAACGACCCCCGAGCCGACCGTCCTGCCGCCCTCACGGATGGCGAAACGGAGGCCCTGGTCCATGGCGATCGGCTGGATCAGCTCGATCGTCATCTCGACGTTGTCACCCGGCATCACCATCTCCGTCCCTTCCGGGAGGTTGGCGACACCGGTCACGTCGGTGGTACGGAAGTAGAACTGCGGCCGGTAGCCCGAGAAGAACGGGGTATGTCGTCCGCCCTCTTCCTTCTTCAGGCAGTACACCTCGGCCTTGAACTTGGTGTGGGGGTTGATCGATCCCGGCTTGCAGAGGACCTGGCCGCGCTCGATCTCCTCGCGCTTGGTTCCCCGGAGCAGGCAGCCGACGTTGTCCCCGGCAAGGCCCTCGTCGAGGATCTTGCGGAACATCTCGACCCCGGTGATCGTGGTCGTGGTGGTCGGCTTGATGCCGACGATCTCGACCTCGTCGCCGGTGTTGACCTTGCCCTGCTCGATCCTGCCGGTGGCGACGGTGCCGCGACCGGTGATCGAGAAGATGTCCTCGACCGGCATCAGGAAGGGCTTCTCGAGGTCACGCTCGGGCTCCGGAATGTAGGAGTCGAGTGCCTCGCCGAGAGCGACGATCTGGGCCTTGGCCTCCTCGTCACCTTCGAGCGCCTTCAGGGCCGAACCCTTGACGATCGGGGTGTTCTCGCCGTCGAAGCCGTACTCGGTGAGCAGGTCGCGGACCTCCTCCTCGACCAGCTCGATCAACTCGTCGTCGTCGACCTGATCGAGCTTGTTGAGGAAGACCACCACGTGCGGCACGTTGACCTGACGGGCGAGCAGGATGTGCTCGCGGGTCTGGGGCATGACGCCGTCGGCGGCCGAGACGACCAGGATCGCGCCGTCCATCTGGGCGGCGCCGGTGATCATGTTCTTAACGTAGTCGGCGTGGCCCGGGCAGTCGACGTGGGCGTAATGGCGCCCGTCGGTCTCGTACTCGACGTGGGAGGTGGCGATGGTGATCCCACGCTCCTTCTCCTCCGGGGCGTTGTCGATCTCCTCGAAGCTCTTGGCTTCGGTGTCGCCCTTGCCTGAAAGCGTGTTGGTGATGGCAGCGGTGAGCGTGGTCTTGCCGTGGTCGACGTGACCGATGGTGCCGACGTTGACGTGCGGCTTGTTGCGCTCGAACTTCTCAGTGGACATCGCTTGACTTCAACCTTTCTATCGTTACGTCTCTTCTTCTCTGGCTAATGGACAACCCGGGAAATATAGCCATTCCCAACCTTCGCGGGGCTCAGGGCTAGGCCTCTGCCCCCGCCTTTTCACCGGACCTGGCCGAGGAGATCTCCTCGGCGATGTTTGCCGGCACTTCCTCGTACCGCTCGAACTGCATGGTGTAGGTGGCCCTGCCCTGGGTCGAGGACCGCAGGTCGGTCGCGTAACCGAACATCTCGCTCAGCGGGACGAAAGCCTGGACCGCAAGGGCATTTCCGCGCTGCTCCTGGCCCTGGACCTTGCCTCGGCGCCGCGAGAGGTCGCCAATCACGTCGCCGAGGAAGTCCTCCGGGGTGATTACCTCTACCGACATGATCGGCTCGAGCAGGGTCGGGTTGGCCTTGCGAGCCCCCTCCTGGATCGCCATCGAGCCGGCGATCTTGAAGGCCATCTCCGAGGAGTCGACGTCGTGGTAGGAGCCATCCACCAGCTCGACCTTGACGTCGACCATCGGATAGCCGGCCTTGACCCCGTTCTCGAGCGCCTCCTCGATCCCCTGCTTCACCGCGGGGATGTACTCGCTCGGGATCACGCCGCCCTTGATCTTGTTGTCGAAGACGAAGCCCTCGTCGGGTGCCGGCTCGACGTTGATCACGGCATGGCCGTACTGGCCACGGCCACCGGTCTGGCGGGCGAACTTGGCGTTGACCTTGTCGACCCGCTTGCGGATCGTCTCGCGGTAGGCGACCTGCGGCTTGCCGACGTTCGCCTCGACGTTGAACTCACGGATCATCCGGTCGACCAGGACCTCGAGGTGGAGCTCACCCATTCCGTGGATCAGGGTCTGGCCGGTCTCCTCGTCGGTCTCGACCTTGAAGGTCGGGTCCTCATCGGCGAGGCGGGCGAGCGCGGTCGAGAGCTTCTCCTGGTCGGACTTCGTCTTCGGCTCGATCGCAACCGCGATGACCGTCTCGGGGAAGTCCATGCTCTCGAGCTCGATCGGGGCGTCGGGGGCGGCGAGGGTGTCGCCGGTCCCGGTTTCCTTGAGGCCGACCCCGGCACAGATGTCGCCGGCGTAGACCCGTTCGATCTCCTCCCGGGAGTTGGCGTGCATCATCAGGAGCCGGCCGATCCGCTCGGTTTTGCCGGTACTCACGTTGAGGACACGGCCGCCGGCCTCCAGCTCGCCCGAATAGACGCGGAAGTAGGTCAGCTTGCCGACGTAGGGGTCAGACATCACCTTGAAGGCGAGTGCGGCGAACGGTCCCGAATCATCGGCCGGTCGGTCACCTTCCTCCTGCTCCTCGGCGCCCTTGGCGAGCGGCAGGAGTCCGGTCACCGGAGGGACCTCGAGCGGCGAGGGGAGCAGCGCGACGATGTAGTCGAGCAGAGGCTGGACACCCTTGTTCTTGAATGAGGAGCCACAGAGGACCGGGGTCACGGCGAGCGAGAGGGTCGCCGCCTTGAGGGCCTTCATCAGCTGTTCCTCGGGGATCTCCTGGTCCTCGAGGACGGCCTCCATCAGCTCGTCGTCCTGGTCGGCCACCGCCTCGAGCAGGGCCGTCCGGTATTCGTCGGCCTGGTCCTTCATGTCTTCGGGGATATCGGTCTCGTCGAACTCGGTCCCCATGTCGTCCGTGTAGATCAACGCCTTCATCTTGACCAGGTCGACCAGGCCCACGAACTCGTCCTCGGCACCGATCGGCAGCTGGATCGGAACTGGATTGGCTCCGAGCCGGTCACTGATCGTCTCGACCGAGCGGTAGAAATCGGCCCCGGTCCGGTCCATCTTGTTGATGTAGGCGATCCGCGGGACCCCGTACTTGTCGGCCTGCCGCCAGACGGTCTCCGACTGTGGCTCGACGCCGGCTACCGAGTCGAACACGGCAACGGCCCCGTCCAGCACCCTGAGCGAGCGCTCTACCTCGACCGTGAAGTCGACGTGGCCCGGCGTATCGATGATGTTGATCCGGTGACCGAGCCACTCGCAAGCGGTCGCAGCCGAGGTGATCGTGATGCCACGCTCCTGCTCCTGCTCCATCCAGTCCATCGTCGCGGCGCCCTCATGGACCTCGCCGATCTTGTGGGTGCGGCCGGTGTAGTAGAGGATCCGCTCGGTCGTCGTCGTCTTGCCCGCATCGATGTGGGCCATGATCCCGATGTTCCGGGTCGTTTCGAGTGGGAATGCGCGCGCCATTTTCTCCGTTCGTCCTTCTCGTTCCCCGGGGCCGGCCGACCCCATCGAACTGGTGCCGGTCCGGGCAGAAAAAAGCCCCGCAGCGAGCGGGGCGAACCCGAGCGAGACCGAAATATAGCAGAGGAAATCAGGCCTAATGGACGGGGGTGGGCCCTGGTTGGGGAAGCTCCGAATAGGGTTCGGAGCCGATGGTGGACGGGGACCGAAAGAGGCCAGGCCAAGGGAATGGCAGCGAGTCTGGGCCGAAGTCCAGCCGCCGACCGGTCCTGACCGAACGCCAACGTCGGGAGGCGAGGGAGGCCCGTCGAAGGAAGCGCAGGTCCGGCGGGTCTCGGCGGCGGACCGTCAACCCCCTGGTCGCCGGTGTCAGGGCCACCGGAAGGGAACTGGCGAGGGCATTCGGGTTCCTCGGAGCACTCCTGCTCGCCGGACTCGATGCCCTTTCCCCAGTTTGGAGGTCCCTAGGCGCGGTACTCCAGCAGGTCGGTCGGGCAGTGGAGTGGCTGGTGGTCCTGCTCGGCCGGGCCCTTTCCGCCACCGGCAGGGCGATCGCCCGTGGGCTGTACGCGGCCGATCGGGTGCTCACCCCCGCTCGCGCCGTATTGCTGGTCGCGATCGGCTCCGCAGTCCTGCTCGGTTGGTCCCAGTTCATCGAGTACCGGGCGGTCGAGATCGGCCAGCCCGGATATGCGGAAGTCCTCGATGTCGCAACGGCCCCCCGTACCGATGGCCGGACACCGATCGACGAACACTCCTTCATCCTCCTGGCGGCAGCCGTCGTCGCCCTGGTCGGAGCGGTCCTGGCCACCGGGGGTAAACGGCCACTGGCCGGACTGTTGGTGGCGGCCGCAGGAGCGCTGGCGGTTGCGGTGGGCCTGCTGGTCGACCTACCGGCCGGTACCGAGGCTTCCGAGGTGGCGGCCGCGTACTCCGGAGCGGAGGCAGTGCTGCTGGCCGGCTTCTGGCTCGAGCTTGCGGCCGGGGTCGGACTGGCCTGCTGCGGCCTGCTGATCGCTTTCCCACCTCGCGCCCGGAGGGAACCGGCCCCTACCGCCCGTCGACGCCGGATGACGGTCGCTGCCGGCGGGGCCCGATGAAGCCAACCGGCACCTCATCGGCGAGACTGGCCGCGGTAACCGTCCTGCTCGGGGCCGGAGTGACGATCGCCTCCCAGTTCGTGGCCGCCTACGTCCTCGAGGACCCGTTCGGGCTGGCGATCGAGACAGTGACCCTCTTCGACAAACATGGACCGTTCGTCGTGCTCGCTTCACTGGTGGCGATCGGAGCCCTGATCTGGGCGGTCCTGGCCGGCTCCCGGCAGGCACTGATCCCGGTCCTGGGGATGGGGATCGCGATCGTGCTGGTCTTCCTGCTGATCGACCTGCCGGACGCCGGCGAGACCGGGTTGTTCGACACTCCCGGTGCCGGGAACCTCGATTCTACCGGGGTCGGGGCGGCCGGCCTCTGGCTCGAGATGGTCGGGGGCCTGGTGGTTATCCTCGGGTCGATCTCGCTGATGACCCTCGACAGCAAGACGATCGCATCGATCCGACCCGGCCGGAACGAAAGGCGCCGGAAGCGACGCAAGCCGAGGGTCAACCCCCCTGCCACGGGTCGGACCGGGGGCAGTCGGTGAGGCGGAGCCTCCCCCTCGCTGCGGCCCTGCTGCTGCTCAGCTCGGTCACCCTTGCGGCCTGCAGCGGCGGTAGCGACACGCCCGAGTGGGAGGGCGAAACGATCCGGATCGGCTCGATCTTCTCGACATCGGGCGATGGGACCGACTACGGCCCCCAGCAGCTCCGCGCCGCCCGGCTTGCGATCGACCAGGTGAACTCCGACGGCGGCGGGGTCAACGGGGCAAAGCTGAAGCTCGTCCAGCAAAACGACGCCTCCGACCCGGCCCGATCGAAAGGAGCGATGGGGAACCTGATACGCGCGGGCAAGGTGATGGCGGTGATCGGACCGACCTTCTCCAACTCCGCGGTGGAAGCCGACCCCCTTGCAGACCAGCTCGAGACGACCGTCCTGGCGGTCTCCAACACCGCCCCGGGAATCGTCGGTGACTGCCCCTACCCCTGTCGGTTCGTCTTCCGGGATTCGCTCGGCGAGGCCGAGGCGATCCCGGCCAACATCGCGGCTGCCTCGGGAGTCAGTGGGGAGACGGCAGCGATCGTCTACCCGTCCGGCGACCCGTTCGGGGCGACCACCGCAGGGATCGCGCGTGATGCCTTTCGCAAGGAGGGCATCCGGGTGACTGCGATGACCACCAGGCCGGCCGGCCTGGCGACCGGGATCGGCGGCAAGCCCGACCTGCTGATGATCACGGCCTCATCCGGCGATCTCGCAGCCCAGTTGATCCGCCAGAGCCGCGAGCTCGGCTTCGGCGGCGTAATCCTCGGCGGGAATGCGTTCAACTCGGCTGCCACCTCCCGGGCGGCCGGCCCGGACGGACGAGGTGCCCAGTCGGCCGCCGCCTGGTTCCAGGGGAGTACTTCGGGCGAGAACCGGGAGTTCATCCAGGACTACCGCACTGCCTACGGCGAGGACCCAGACCAGTTCGCCGCCCAGGCTTACTCCGGGGTTCTGATCCTCGCCGCGGCCGCTGAGGATGCCGACCTCGGGTTCACCGACCTGGCGGCCGATCGAAAGGCACTCCGGGATACGATGGAGAAGGTCGACATCCAGACCCCCCTGGGGCCGTTTAGCTTCACCGAGGACCAGGACGTCTCCCAACCGATCTGGATCGTCGAGATGAACGGCAAGGGTGGCTTCGGGCTCGTGCGCGAGGTCCAACCACCCTCCGACTGATCCCCCTCCCCCCTTCGGACCCGTCTGCCCTGGTGATCCACCGATCGCATTGAGTCAGGCGGGGGCTCGGGCAGGTGCTCTCGCCTACCCCACCAGTTCCCACTCGCACCTCCCCGACCCCCCTGCCATGAACTCTCGGTTGGTTCGGGTTTCCTCCCCGGGTCACTGGCTCCCCTTGCGCGGGAGGTAGACGGGGGATGTGCTCACCGAGGAGGGGACGACGAGGGTGAGTGCGTCCCCATCCGACAGGCCCCGCGCCAGATGGATTCTGTGCCGCCGCCCGCCTGACTCAACGCGGTCGGTG
>JBJTBP010000059.1:0-29887 GCA_046091385.1 Solirubrobacterales bacterium
AGCAAGGAACTGTACGCGGCCTTCAAGTGGTGGCAGGAGGAGCCGGAGAAAACCACTCCGCCCACCCCGTTCGTCCCGGAAAACCCCGAGTTCGAGAACCTGCCGAGCGAGGTACTGCTGGCCGAGGGCCAGGCCAACGACGACAAAGCCGAGGTGTCGCGCGTCGCCGCCGAGAAGGCCGACGCAGACTCCGACCGCTTCGACCTCGCCAACGTCTTCTTTGCCGTCGTCCTCTTCGTCGCCGGTCTCACGACCATCGTCCAGCGCCGAGCGATCCAGATCGGCTTCCTCGCCTTGAGTGTCGTGGGGCTGGTCGCGGGCTTCATCGTGCTCGCCACGACGTCGGGCGCCTTCGCGCTCGGCTAACCGTCGGCCGGCGCAAGTGGAGCCAGCCGGGATCGAACCGGCGACCTCCTGCTTGCAAAGCGGGAGGTTTTCCGCTCCCTAACTGAGACTCCTTACGATCGTCTTCAATTTGGTCTTCAATTAACCGGGGGGCCGCCACGGGCCGGTGCTGTGTGGCATCGCTCGAATTCCGGCGCGGTACTACGCCCCTCGCCGGGTCAACGGTCTGCGACCTACCTCAGGGTGGCTCGGATGACCGTGAGCGCGCGATGGCGCCCGTCGACCGTGGCGCGCACCTGTGCAGTGAGGCCCTTCGCGCGCAGCGAGATGCGGTACCTCCCGGGATCCAGCAGCCGGAACGTCGCCATGGGGTTGCGGACGGGGCGGCCGCGTGCGCACAGTTTGGTCGCGCGCGTCAGGGCGATGCCGTGGGGGCCCCGCACGCGGACCGACGCGCGGACGGTCGTGCGCTTCGCGCAGAGTCGGCGCATGACCGCGGGTGCGGCCCGTGCGCGGACGCGGAGCGTCCCGGAGGTGGTCGGGCCGCCGCTCGGGATGTAGAGGAGCGGGCCGGCTGTCTCAGTCGTCATGGAGTAGGGCGTATAGGAGAAGGCGGTGTTGGACCAGATCCAGGGGCCGGTCGGCAATTGGGATCCCCCGGCGTTCGCGCCCGAGAACGCGGCGCCGGCGTCGGCGGTCACCTGCCGCGCGAAGAAGCCCGTCATGGCCGTCGAGCAGGTCTGGGCGCTCGTCGTCGAGCATGCCCAGACGCCGCTGTTGATGAGCTGGTTCCCATCGCCCATGTTGACCGAGACGGTCGCCCAGAGGGTGCCCTCCCCGTCGTAGGCGACACTCGAGATCGGCTCCTTCGTGGTCACCCACGTCTCGCAGCTGTTCGGCGTGACCGGGTCGCAGCGATAGATCGTGTTGTTCTCCGTGCCGACCCACACGTAGCCGGCGCCGACCGCAAGGGAGTACACCTCGTTGGTGTGCGCATCCAGGTAGTCGAGGTTGATGCAGGCGTTGGGGGTCTGCGGGTCGCAGCTCCACAGGAGCCCGCCCCCTTTCCCATCCGTGAGCCACGTGTCGCTGCTGTAGTCGAGGCCCACGTACAGCCGACCGCTTGCGTACACCATCTGGTACGGAGCGCGGTTACCGGCGTCGTCGAGCAGGATGCACCCAGCGGGCGGCGAAGTCGCTCCCGTGTAGGGGAGGTCGGACGGGCACCGGTAGATCTCCCCCTTCAGGTACCCGAGCCAGATGTATCCGCCATAAGCCGCATACGAGATCGGCGAGTTCTGGGTCGATGGGATGCCCTTCGCCCACCCGATCTGCACTTGGGTGCAGTTCTGACCGTAGCCGGTGATCGGGCAGCTCCAGCCGCGCGGCGAGCCGAAGTACACGTTGACGCCATCGGTGATGGGCATCGAGCTCCCACTGCTGTCGCTCGGGAGCGTCGTTAGCGTCGCCGGGCCGAAGCAGCCCGCGAACGCGGCCTGCGACGTAGGATCCACGCAGGCCCCGAACGACTGGATGCCGTTATAGATCCCGAGGTTCACCATCCAGAGCGCATCTTGCGCGGGCGAAAAAACGACAGTGACCCTTTTCTCGCGCTTCTTCTTCCAAAGCCGCACCGAGACAGACCCTTTCTTCGGCTCGGCCTTGCCTCCGGCTATCTGGACCGTGCGGGAGGTGACCTTGTAGCGGCCCAGGGGGAGGCGCTTTACTACGGTCCGGCCCCTCTTTCGGATCGCCTTCCGAACTGCCTTGCCCTTTACCTTTGGCCCACTGATGACCACCTTGGGCGAAGCCCCCCGGGGAAGTCCGTCTACCTGAACGATCAGGGTGCCGCGAGGCTTTGCCTTCTTTTTGGCCTGAGCCTCGGCCGGAGCAAGACCCGCAGCCAAAACAAAGCCGAGTAAAGAAAAGAGCAAGGCGGCCAAGATGGCCGACCCCCAAATCGGGACGTTGGCCCTTGCAAACCCTTGCGTTGGTCCCCTGATGCCGATCGACCCCTCGAACTTCTCTTGCCCGCCTAGCGTAGCACTGCCTCGCCGGGGCCTGGGGTTTTTGTCCAGCGATCCTCTTGTTGAGTGGAGCCAGCCGGGATCGAACCGGCGACCTCCTGCTTGCAAAGCAGGCGCTCTACCAACTGAGCTATGGCCCCAGGGGGTTCGCCGGCGGGCGGCGGACCGGGGAGCGATTCTAGGGGGCGAAGGGAGCCTGGCGGCTCAGTCGCCGAAGTCGAAATCCTTCGGTTCGCCCTGCTCGAACCAGAGCTCGTCGGAGGCGGGCGCCTCCTCGAGGAAGTCGGGGGTCTCCTCCAGCGGGCTCGATCCGTCCGGGTCGTCGCGCGGGGGCTCATCGGTCGTGTCATCCCCGGCCGGTGGCTCCGGGGCTTCCTCCACCTGCTCTTCCACCTCGACCTGCTCCTCGACGACCTCGCCTGCGGGCTCCGGGGTCGGTTCGGCTCCAAGTCCTCCCGACATCCCCGCACCGGGGTCGCCCAGAGGCTGGTCGTGTTCCTCGGAGAGGCGCCCCTCGCTCAAGAGGTCGAGCTCCTCTTCCTCGGCGATCGCTGCGTCAACGTCGTAGTTCTCGGTCGGGTGGCCGGTCAGGTTGGCCCGCTCGGCCTCGAGCAGGTCGCTCGCATCCGCCTCGTCACCCAGCTCGACCGGTTCGGGGACCGGGGTCGGAGGAGCCTCGGCTTCCTCGGGTTGGGTTTCGGGCGGGGGTGGCTCAGGCGCTGCGGGTGGTTCCGGTTCCGGCGTCGGGGCTGCCGGTGCCGGCTCCTCGACCTCGACCGTCCCGGTCGCCTCCGCAATTACCGCCTCGGCTTCGGAGGTGTCGATCACCTGGGTTTCCTCGACCTCGGCGACCTCCGCCTCGGCTGCGGGCTCCTCACCGCCAGACTCGGGCTCCAGCACGGTGGTAGGCGGGGCATCTCCCGTCGCCCCCTCGCCGGAGAACACCTTGTCGAGATGGTCGCCCTCGCCGGCCGGCGCGGTGATCGACGCCCCGGGAACGTCCTCCTCCCCGGGTCCGCAGGCCTCGGCCTCGGCCTTCTGGATCTCGTCGTCGCCGGCGCCCTGGCGCCGTTTGAGCTCTAGGTGCTCCCTGATCGCTTCGTCTAGCGTTCCCAAACTTTTCTCCGGGTCCCGGGTCCGACAAAACCTTCTAGCCGGGTGCCCTCGACTCCTCCTCCAACAGAGTAAGAGTTTTCCCGGTCCTCGTGGGGATAAGGGCACTCCGGGGACAACCGAGGCCGTATCCTTCCCGGCGCGGGGCTATAGCTCAGTTGGTAGAGCGCCAGGATCGCACCCTGGAGGTCGCCGGTTCGACTCCGGCTAGCTCCATCGCTCATCCATTGCCCGCTCGCAGCCTTCGATCAGGGCCTCGCGGCTGAAGTCGCCGAGGAGGTCGGGCGCGAGGCAGGAGGTGCCCTCTGGGGCGAGGCCGATCGAGGCCGCAAGGCTGCCCACCACTTCGGAAGTGCTACCGCCCTCGGCCTCGACCTGCTCGAGGGTGACCGAGCCGTGGCGCTTGGTCAGGCGATCGCCATCGGACCCCCGCATCAACGGCAGGTGGAGCCACTCCGCAGGCGGGGATAGCTCGAGCGCCCGGTAGAGCCAGAGTTGGCGGGCGGTCGAGTCGAGCAGGTCCTCGCCCCGGACCACCTCGTTCACGCCCTGGGCCGCATCGTCGACCACGACGGCGAGGTTGTAGGCGTAGTCGCCGTCATTTCGCCGGACCACGAAGTCGTCCAGCACCACCTCGTGCTCACCGTGGATCAGGTCCCGAAAGGCGACCCGGGCGCCATCGGTCCGAACCCGGAGGGCAGGTGGCCTGCCGGACTGGCGGCGCTGGTCACGCTCGGCATCGGTCAGATTTCGACAGGTGCCCGGGTAGGCGTCGGCCGGCAGGTCGGGATCCGGGTGTGGCGCCGACGCGGCCTCACGGACTTCCTTCCGGCTGCAGAAGCACTCGTAGAGGAGGCCCAGCTCCGAGAGTTGATCGAGGGCGACCGAGTAATGGGAGCCCCTCTCGGACTGGCGGATCGGCTCGCCATCCCAGTCGAGGTCGATCGCCCGGAGCTCACTTTCCTGGACTCCGATCCACTCCTCCTTCGCCCTCGTCGAGTCGAGGTCCTCGATCCGGAGCAGGAACCTGCCACCGGCCGAGCGGGCCGAGAGCCAGGCGATGAGTGCGGTCCTCAGGTTGCCGAGGTGGAGTGCCCCGGTGGGTGAGGGCGCGTAGCGGCCGACCACCGCGGTCACGTGCTGGGGGCGGTCGGGTTTGGGCGGGGGCCGGGCATGCCCGGATGGTCGCAGGGCCCCCGGGCGGGGTGGGCGCCGATTCCTGCCGGCGACCCCTTCCTGTGGGAGGATGCCGCCAGGGAGATGGAGGAGAGCACTGCTTCAGCCAGTCACGCGAAGCGGAACGTGTACGTCACGGCCGCGATCGCAGGTCTCGCCGGACTGCTGTTCGGCTACGACACCGGGATCATCGCCGGGGCGCTGCTCACGATCGAGTCCGATTTCAGCCTCGGCAGCTTCGAGTCGGGGATGGTCGTCGGAGCGGTCCCGGTAGGGGCCGTCTTCGGGGCCTGGTTCGCCAGCAGCCGTGCCGACAGGCTCGGCCGGCGGAAGTTGATCCTCGTCTCGGCCGCGGTCTTCATCGTCGGGGCGCTCGGATCGGCAGTCGCCGGCGGGGTCGGGCTCCTGGTCCTCGCCAGGGTCGTGATCGGCCTGGCGATCGGGGTCGCCTCGGCGATCACCCCCGTCTACATAAGCGAGGTCGCACCACCCGACATCCGCGGCGGGCTCGTCACCTTCTTCCAGCTCGCGGTGACGATCGGGATCCTCGTCGCCTACCTGGTCGGCCTGGCCTTCACCGACGTAAACGAGGGCTGGAGGTGGATGCTCGGTCTGGGAGCCGTCCCGGCGCTGGTCATGGCGCTCGGGGTCCTCCGGCTCCCGGAGAGCCCCCGCTGGCTGGTCATGCAGGGGGACACCGAGGGGGCCAAAGAGGCGCTCTCGACGATCCGTGCCGGCGGCAACGAAGCGATCACTGCCGAAGTAACCGAGATCCAGGGAGGACTCGCGACCGAGGAGTCAGGCAGCTGGCGAGACCTGCTCCAGCCGGTGGTCAAGGCGGCGCTCCTGGTCGGGATCGGCCTGGCGATCCTCCAGCAGATCACCGGGATCAACACGGTCATCTACTACGCGCCGACGATCATCCAGCAGGCCGGGATCGACTCGGATTCCTCGGCGATCTTTGCCTCGCTGGGGGTCGGGATCATCAACGTCCTGATGACCGTGGTCGCCCTCCGCCTGCTCGACCGGGCCGGGCGGAGGACACTCCTGTTCATCGGGGTCTCGGGGATGAGCTTCTCGCTCTTCCTGCTCGGGGCGGCCTTCCTCGGCTCGGGGACGCTCACCTCGGTGGTCGCGATCCTGAGCCTGATGCTGTTCGTCTCCTCCTTCGCGATCTCGCTCGGCCCGATTTTCTGGCTGCTGAACGCCGAGATCTACCCGCTCAAGGTGCGGGGCAAGGCGGCGTCGGCCGGGACGATGACCAACTGGTTCTTCAACTTCCTGGTCTCCCTCACCTTCCTGCCCCTGATCGACCTCCTGACCCAGAGCGGGGCGTTCTGGTTCTACGGCCTGATCGGGCTGGTGACGCTCTGGTTCTGCTGGCGGTTCGTCCCCGAGACGAAGGGCCGCTCGCTGGAACAGATCACGGCGGTCTTCCAGCGCCGGGTCGACGACCGGGGCCGGAAGGCTGCCGGATCGCCCTAGGATCGTCGGGTGTCCGACGAGCCCCAGGCAGAGGAATCCCCGGTATCGATCCGTCCGTTCGAGCCAGGTGACGCACCGGCGGTCCACCGCTGGTTCAACAACCCCGAAGCGGTCAAGACTTTGATGGAAGTCCGGGATTCCTTCTCCGAGGAGGATGCCCGGGGATGGACCGAGCGGGCGTGTGGCGACTCGGGGGAGGACCGGAAGTACGCGATCGTGGTCCCGGACCGGGAGGAGCCGGTCGGGTTCACGGCGCTCTACGGGCTGTTCCGCCAGACGGCCCCGGAGCTGGGCGCCCTGATCGGTGACGAGGTCCGGGGGCGAGGGGTCGGTCGGTGGGCCGAGCGGCTTACGGTCGAGAGAGCCTTCAACGAGTTCGGGGCACACCGGGTCTACGGCCGGATCCCGTCCTTCAACGAGGCCGCGAAGAGGGCGGTCCAGTCCCAGGGATGGCGCCATGAGGGGACGATGGTCGGCCACATCGCAAGGGACGGCGAGCTGATCGACCTCGAGGTCTGGGGGGTCTCGCCCGAGCAGTTCTTCGAGGCGATCGCCAAGTGGTGAACCGGGCGACGGTCACCGAGGATGGCGGCAGGGCCTCCTCGGGGATCGACTTCTTCCGCTGCCCGGCCTTCCTCGAGGCCGAGGGCGTGACCCACACGATCGAGATCGGCGAGGGGAACGGCAGGATCGCCGGACCACTGGTCGCCCGGGAGATCCCGGGGGGAGGCCTCGATGCGACCTCCCCCTACGGCTACCCGGGCTTCTCGCTGGCCGACGTCCCGGAGAACCTGCCGCTCGACACCGAGGCAATCGACTTCTCGGGGACCGGCCTGGTCTCGATCTTCATCCGGCACTGCCTCGACCCCGACGGCGAGCCGCCGCTCACCGGGGCGACACCGAGGAACGTCTGCCTGGTCGCCGACCCCGGCCTTCCGCCGAAGAGCCGGATGTCCGACCGCCAGCAGGTGAGGAAGAACGAGAAGAAGGGGTACTCGGTCCGGATCGTCCCGGGCGAGGAGGTCGCGGCCGGGGAACTCGACGGCTTCACCCGGGCCTACACCGAGACTATGGAGCGGACCGGGGCCTCGGAGCGCTACTTCTTCGATGCCGACTACTTCCGGGGGCTGCTCGGGTCGGGCATGGCCTGGCTGGCGCTGGCAGAGGACGGCGACGGGGAGATCGCCGCCGGGTCACTGGTGGTCAACTCGGACGGGCTGCTCCATTACTACCTCTCGGGGACCGGTGACTCCCACCTTTCCGACTCACCGATGAAGAGCGTCCTGAGCGCCCTGGTCGGTTTCTCGGCCGACCGGGAGACCGCGCTCAACCTGGGCGGCGGGATCACCCCCGGTGACCGGCTCGAGGAGTTCAAGCGGGGTTTCGGGAACCGGGAAGTCCAGTGGTACACGCAGGAGATCATCTGCGACCCGGACGCCTACCGCGAGCTTTCCGAGGGAAAGGAGGCCGGGGAGTACTTCCCGGCCTACCGGGCGCCGTAAGGCGCCCGGGTCAGTAAACGACCTGCCTGGTCTGGCCCTTGCCACCCCGCCAGGGCTGGGCGGCCCGGAGCGCCCCGAGCACGGCCCGAGTCGCCGGGGCACGGTTCAGCGCGTAGAAGTGGATCCCGGGGGCTCCTCCGGCGAGCAGCTCGGCGGTCTGCTGGGCGGCGTAGGCGACACCGAGGTCGAACTCGGCGCCGGGGTCGCCCTCGGCCGAGAGCATCGCCGACTCGAGCCCGACCGGGATCGATGACTGGCAGAGCTCGCAGATCCGCTTGGTGTGGGCGAAGCCAGTTACCGGGATCACCCCGGGGATGATCGGCACCTCGATACCGGCGGCCCTCGCGGCATCGACGAAGTCGAAGTAGACCCGGTTGTCGAAGAAGAGCTGGGTGACCAGGAACTCGGCCCCGGCGTCGACCTTGGTCTTCAGGTAGGCGAGGTCGGTCGCCAGGTCGGGGGCCTCGGGATGGACCTCGGGGAAGCAGGCCCCACCGATCGCGAAGTCGTAGTTCGAGGAGATGAAGGCGGTCAGCTCGGCGGCACTGCCGAAGCCTCCTTCCGGACGGACGAAGTCCTCCTGATCCCTCGGTGGGTCGCCCCTCAGGGCGAAGATGTTCTCGATCCCGATCGCCTGGAGGCGGTCCAGGGTGGCGCCGAGGCCTTCGGCGTCCTCACCGACGCAGCTCAGGTGGGCCATGACCTCGAGGCCGACCTCGTCCTTCAGCTGCTCGGTGATCGCGACCGTTCCCTCGCGGGTCGAGCCGCCGGCCCCATAGGTGACCGAGACGAAGTCGAGGTCGAGTCCGGCAAGATCACGGGCCGTGGTGAGGAGGTTCTCGTGCCCCTCCTCGGTCTTGGGCGGGAAGAACTCGACCGAGAAGACCGGCCTCCCGTTGCCGATCATGTCCGGAATCCGCATCGGACAAGGGTAGAGCAGGCCCGGAATCAGTCCGGGGCGAGGCCCTCGCCGGTAATCGTCAACCAGAACGTCCTGGAGAGGATCTTCAGGTCGAGCAGGAAGGAGCGCCGGTCGACGTACTCGACGTCGAGTTCGATCCGCTCTTCCCAGGGGATCCCGGCCCGACCCTGGACCTGGGCCCAGCCGGTGATCCCTGGCAGGACCTCGAGCCGGCGGAGCTGGTGGGGGGTGTAGTCGACGACCTGGGCCGGGATTGTCGGCCTCGGACCGACCAGGGCCATCTCGCCCCGGAGCACGTTGAACAGGTTTGGCAGCTCGTCGAGCGATGTCCGCCTGAGCCACCTGCCGGTCCGGGTGACCCTGGGGTCGTCTCTCATCACAGCGGTGCCGACCCCGACCGGGTCCGAGCCGGGGACCATCGTCCGGAGTTTCAATAGCTCGAACTCCTCGCCGTTCCGGCCGACTCTGGTCTGGCGGTAGATCGCGGGCCCTCCCCCTTCCAGGCGGATCAACAGGGAGGCTATGGCGAGTACCGGCAGAGAGAGGACCAGGAGGAAGGTGCCGAGCAGGAGGTCCAGGAGGCGGCTCATCGAGTGCCCTCTGCCTTCTCCCAGGTGCCAGGGCTCCCCCGGCGGGCGCGGTCCCAAAGCCCAAGGGCGATCGAGGCGGTGGTCATCAGGTAGTAGCGGGCGATCCGGAACGGCAGCAGGGGGATCCATCGGCCGAGCAGCCCGGCCACGACGAAGAGGACCTGAAGGGCGAAGGTGATGACGTAGAAGGTCCCGCCGCCCAGGAGAAGCGCGTTGGCGACGAACAGGAGCAGGTGGAACAGCGGCGTCGCGTAGCGGAGCAGGCGGTGGGAGAACATCTCGAATCCGTAGGCCACCCCGTAACCGCGAAGGTCAGCCAGTCGCTCGCCGATCAGGATGTCCCAGAGGCCGACCATCATCCGGCGCTTCCTCTTCAGCTCGCCCTCGAGGCTCGGAACCACCTGCTCGGTGGCACGGGCCTCCGGTCGGTAAAGCGAGAGCTCGCCATGCCGGGCGAAGGCGGCCGGAAAGGAGAGGTCGTGGCTGCCCGTCGCCCCGAGCGGGATGTAGGAGGAACTTCGGACGGCGTAGATCGCTCCGTTGCCGGCGGTCACCCTGGCCAGGTCCGACTCGAGCCGGCGGACCTTCATCTCCCAGGCCCAGTAGGCACCTTCCAGGTTGCCGCCATCGGGCCCGGTAAAGGTGACCTGGCCACAGACGTAGCTGACCCGGGGGTCCCCGAACGACTCGACCAGCTCCTTCAGGGCGCCCGGCTCCCAGGAGGAGTTGGCATCCGAGAAGACCAGGATCTCCCCACGGGCCCGGGCAACCGCAGCATCCTGGGCAGCCGCCTTGCCCTCCCTCGGCAGGTCGAGAACCAGGTCGGCCCCGGCCGCCTCTGCGGCAGCGACAGTGCCGTCACTCGAGCCATCCGAGGCGACGATGACCTCGACCAGCTCCTCCGGATAGTCGAGCCCCCGGGCGTTCGCGACCTTCGAGGCGATTACCCCTTCCTCGTCGTAGGCGGCGACGATCACCGAGACCGGGGGCAGCTCCGGGCCGTCCGGCTCCTCTGTGGCCGGCCCGGGGAAGGCCGGGGTCGGGGGACGGACCCTTCCCGAGCCGTGGCCCCTTCCGAGGGCGACCAGTACCCAGAGCACGGCCGGGTAACCGAGATGGGTGAAGAAGATCAGGCCGAGGCTGACCCAGAAGACGACCTCGAGGAAGACGGTCACCGCCGGGTCTCCCCGATCGCCTCTTCGTAGACCGCGATCGTCTGCTCGGCCACCCGATCCCAGGAGAGCTCCGAGTCGGCCAGCGCAGTCGCCCTGCGTTCGAGTTCCTCCCGGTTGTCGGTGTGCTCGACCAGGTCCCTGATCGCGAGCGCAAGTGCGGCCGGATCCTCCGGTGGGACTGCGACCACCGCGTCGGTCTTCTCCGCCAGCTCACCGGGGCCGCCCAGGTCGGTCACGACCATCGCCTTGCCGAAGGCGAGGCCCGCGTAAAGGACGCCGGACTCATCCCGGCTTCGGTAGGGAAGTACGAGGACGTCGGCCCGCTCCATGACCGAGCGGATCTCCCCCTCCGCGACGAACCTGGTGACCAGTCGGCTGCCCCCGGGAAGGGACTCGGCCCGGGCGGTGAGGCTCTTCAGCTCCCTCTCCGGGAGCTTCGACTTGCCGACGATCCAGAGTTCGGCCTCCGGGACCTGGGCCATCGCTTCGACAAGCAGGTCGAGCCCCTTGTTCGCGCGGATCAGCCCGAAGAAGAGGACCACTGGGCGGTTGGGGGCGGTGGCCGCGAGTGGCGGCGGCAGGGGCAGCGGCTCGACCCGGGTCAGGTAGTCGAAGGCACCGTGGGGGATGACGGCGACCCGGTCGGGATCCAGGCCGCCGGCGACCAGGCGGTCCCGGGCCGACTCGGTCAGGGCGATCGTCCGGTCCATCCCGGAGAGCAGCCCGACCATGCCTTTGAAGGCCCGGCCTCCTTCCGGCAGGTGGTGTGCGGTCATAACCCGCGGGCGGAAATCGGGGAGGAAGTGACGGTCGAATCCCGGTGCGGTCAGCCACTGGTAATGGACGAGGTCCTGGTCGGTGCCGACCGTCTTCGAAAACCGGGCGAGGTCGCCCAGGTGCTCGATCGCCTTGAAGGGGAGGCGAAGGGGGGCGCTACCGCCCCGAGCTCCGGAGCGTCGGTAGAAGCTCTCGGTTACCTGGCAGCCCGGGACATCCGGTGCCTCTCCATGGAGGAACCGGGAGGTCAGCAGTTCGACCTCCACCCCCCTGGCCGCAAGGGCCGAAGCCAGGCTCCGGTCATAAGGCGGGGTGAGGGCCGATGGATCGACCATCTTTACGCGCACGGGGCGGATTATCGTCTGCTCGCGTGGACTTGGAGATCTCTTACTGCGTCGTGAACAACGACGGCCGCGAGTACCTCCTCGCCTGCCTCGAGGCGATCCGGAGGAACGGCCCATCTGGGAAGCCCTTCGAAGTCCTGGTGCTCGACAACGCCTCGACCGACGGCTCGGCCGAAGCCGTCCGCGAAAGATTCCCCGAGGTCGAGCTGATCGAGCTCGACCGAAAGCAGGGCAAGGCCGCCAACGACAGCCTGCTGCTCCGGAAGGCCAGGGGCCGGTATTGCCTGCTCTTGAACGAAGATTCCGAGGTCCTGCCCGGTGCGGTCGAGGCACTCCTCGGTGCGCTCGATGCCGAACCCGAGGCCGGTGCAGCCGGAGCCCAGCTCGAAGATGCAGAAGGGAAGGGGTACGCCTGCGCCTGGCGCTTCCCGGGGGTCCGCTCGGCGATCGTCGGGGCGCTCTTCCTCCACCGACGCCTGACCGTCCAGAGCGGGGGCACCACCACCCGCCAGGTCGACTGGGTCCAGTCGAGCGCGATGATGGTCCGGCGCGAAGCAGCTGCCGAGGTCGGCTACCTCGACCCCGACTTCTTCGTCTACTACGACGAGTGCGATTTCTGCCTGAGGCTGGCCGAGGCCGGCTGCAAGACGCTCTATGTGCCCGGGGCAAAGGCGATCCACCACGACCAGCTGGCGACCGACCTCTCGGCCGGCCTGCCGCGGATCGTCGAATTTCACCGAAACCGCGACCTCTACATGAGGAAGCACCACTCCCGGGCCGCCGCCTTCGCAGTCCGGGTGCTGACCTCGTTCAGCTACGCGGTCCGATCGGTGGTCGCCCTGCTGCTCCCGGGGGCACCGGCGAGCGTCTACCGGGCCCACGCCCGTCAGGCCCTCTTCCCCGGTCGGGGCGAGAGCCTGCGCGACCGCTCAGAAGCCGCGGCCTAGCGCTCCCTCACTCCCTCATGTCCTCGTTCATCTGCTCGACCTCGTAGACCTCGGGGAGACCCCGGTCCGCGCCTTCGGGTCCCACCGTCCCGGCCGTCTAGGCCAGCTTATCCCGAAGTTCACCCGGCCGGCGGAGGAGCGCCAGGTAGCGGCGCTCCTCGGGGGTGAAGAAGTCGATCAGGAGCATCAGCCCGGGCAGGGCCGCCAGCAGGAGGAGCCGGAGGGCGAGCGGGCCGAGGCCATCGTCGGGAACGAACAGGGTCCCGATCGCGACCACCGCAGCCGCCGCGCCGATCGCCTTGGCCAGCCTGCCCCACTCGTAGGGGACCGGGAAGAGCCTCTGGGTGAAGATGAACATCAGGACGAGGACCACCAGGTAGGAGACGTCCAGCGAGATCCCGGCCACGAGGATGCCCAGCTTCGGCAGCAGGATCACGTTGAGGACGATGTTCGTCCCCACCCCGGCCAGGGTGGCCGGGAAGTTGAACTCGGTCCGACCGGTCCGACCGAGTACGACCAGCAGCACCATGTAGAGGGCATAGAGCGCTGTCCCGGCGGCGATTGGACCGACCGCCTCGACCGCCGGGAAGTAATCGGGGGCGGCGAAGATCCGGACGATCCAGGGTGCGGTCAGCCAGACGGCCGCGACGACGAAGGCCATCAACACCGCGAACCAGGTGACGATCACCGAATAGGCCCGGCGGGCCTCGTCGTCATCGGTGATCGAGTAGGCGAGCGGCGGGAAGGCGAGCTGGAAGCCCCTTACCAGCACGTTCACCGACTGGGAGATCTTGACCGCGAGCGAATAGAGACCGGCCTCGGCCAGGCCGAGGAAACGGGCGACCAGAATCCGGTCGATGAAGTTGAGCGAGTAGAGCGAGAGCTCGGCCGGCATGGTCGGCAGGCCGAACCGGAGCAGCTTCTTGAGGAGCTCCCGGTCGAAGACCAGCGAGAGCCGGTGGCGGTGCCAGAAGATCAGGCCGAGGACAATCACCAGCCCGGTCCCGTAGGAGCCGAGCAGGAGTCCTTCGGCCCCCATCTCGAGGAAGACGACGAGGACGACCGTGACCGGGATGGTCAGCAGGACCGAGAGCATGGTCACGACGAAGAACTGCCTCGCCTCCTCGTCGAGCCGGAACAGGGTCAGCAGGTACTCGGAGAGGGTGAGCACCCAGAGTCCACCGAGCGCAATCTGTGCCAGGCCGGTCTGGTCGACCCCGAGCAGGGCTTCGGAGATTCCGCCGGCGAACGGCATCAGGATGATCACCGCCAGCGTCCCGGCCCAGAAGAGCGCTGCGAACGATGTCGAGACGACCCGGTCCGGGTCCTCCCCCGCCCGGTAGTAGAAGCGGAGCAGGGACTCGATCAACCCGAACCTGATCACGATGCTCATCGCGACGACTGCGGCGAACATGACTTCGGCCGCGCCGTAATCGGCCGGAGTCAGGAAGCGGGTATACAGCGGCAGCAGGGCGACCGCGATCAGCTTCGAGATGACGCTCGCGGCCGTGTAGGCGGCCCCGGTCCCTGCGAGTCGCCTTAGGTAGCCCGACATCTGAAGGCCAGGCTGTACCCGACCGCGAGCAGCACCCAGGTGGCCGGGTCGTTTAGGTAGCCGGCATAGAAGATCGTGTGGACGAGCAGGCCCAGGTAGGCCGCGAAGACGGCCGCCCGGGCGACGGGTGGCCCGCGACCGGGCTCACCACCATCCCCGACCCTGGAGATCCCGGGCATCTCGGTCCGAAAGCCCGCCAGAAGGACGAACAGCGAGGAGACGAGCAGGGCCAGGTAGAGGGCCGAGCCCACGACCCCGGTTTCCGCAGCGACCGTGACCGGCTCGGTGTGGGACTCGGCCACCGGAGCGTCTGGGCCGGCGACCTCTTCCTGGAAGGCGACCGCGAATGAACCGGCGCCATAACCGAGGATCGGCTTGTCGGCGAACAACTCGACGCCACCGGTGACCAGGTTCGCCCGGCCGCCGGTCTGGGGATTGAGCCGGTCGAAGTCGAACTTGAGAACACCACCCCCCAAGGCCAGGAAGGCGACCCCGAGGGCAACCACTACGGCGAGGCCGGCCAGCACGGCCCGGAGATTCCACCGGAGGGCGATCACCGCCCCGATCCCGGCGATCAGGGCGAGGAAACTCGACTGGGAGAAGGTGGTGACCAGGGCCAGCCAGAGGACGAAGGCGAGGCCTGAGAGCCAGAGGGCGGCATTCCGGGTCCTGGCCCAGGCGATCACCGCAACGACCACGGTGATCACCAGTGCGAGGTAGCGGCCGTAGATGTTCGGATCCCAGAACAGCGAGTTGACCCGGAAGTAGACGTGGAAGTCGTTGGTGCGGATCACCGCCTCGTTCCAGAAGAGCTCCCGGGTCAGGTACTGGCCGAAACCCACCACTGCACAGAGCAGGGCCTGGACGACAAGGACGATGAAGACGAGGCGAAGGGCCCGCCGGTCCCAACGGACTTCGAGCAGAAGGGCGAACAGTGCGGCGAAGGGGACGAGGAAGAAGCAGAGGTCCTGGAGGCCCCGCTCCGGATTGCTCGACCAGATGATCGCGACCGCGTAGAGGACGACCGAGGCGGCCAGCAGCGGGGTCATCAGCCGGGCCCATCGGCCCGGTTCGGGATCGTCCTTGGGGGAGGCTCTGCCGGAGTCGCTCTTTAACTCCCGAACCAGCCAGGCGAGGGCTCCCCCTGCAACCACTGCGTAGAGCGGCACCAACAGGTTCACCGTCTCGCCTCCCAGATCGAGCGGTATCCGGAACGGAAGGGCGAGCACAGCGGCGACGGGGAAGGCGACGGGATGACGATCGAACAGCCAGGCAAGGCCCCCTATGACCAGCAGCCCGAGGATGGCCAGGAGCACCGCACCGAGGGGTGAATCCCGGAGGGCCTCGACCGGCACCGAGTCCCACTGGTCGATCAGGAGCAGGACGAGCGCAAGGACGAGCGAGGCGATGAGCCAAACGGCGCGGCGACGAGCGTCCCGGTCGAGCAGCGCCCCGGCCGTGAAGCCGGCGGTGATGATGCCGAGCGCTTCGGTCAAGCCCGACCCCCACAGACCGACTGGCGGGGTGGGAAGCGGTGGAGTCGGATCTTCCCCGGCAGGTAGAGCACCCGGCCCTCACCCAGCATCGTCACCTTGACCTTGTAGGGGCCCTTGGGGGCCGGTCTCCCCGCCTCGTCGGTGCCCTCCCACCAGAAGAGGTGGATCCGGTACCGCTTGAGGAACTTGTCGCGGGCCAGGGTGTCGACCGGCTCACCCTTGGGGGTGATCACCTCGACCCGAGCCCGGTCGGATCGGGTGGTCCGGAACCTGATCGTCATCCCGTCGCGGCGGCAGTCGCCGTTCGGGCTGAACACGGTCGCGGTCGGCGACTCCGGGGAGACGGCCCCACCGAAATACTCGATCCGATCGATCACCAATGGCTGGCGTTTGAGCCGCTGGGAGACACCCAGTGCAAGGCCGGTCAGGACGAGCAGGACGAGGGCCGTCGCCAGTCCGACCCGGCCGAGCAAACCCTTGCGGCCGCCTCGATCCATGGTCCCCGTGTCAGGCGCCGGAAGCCGGGATATCAGAGTGGTTCAGACCGATCACCGCGATCACGTCGGCGCTCGGGGCGAGCTGGGAGATCTCCGACGGGACCAGTTCGACCGACTCGGCATCGATCTCCTCGGCGACCAGCTCGGCCCCGGCTTTGCTCCCATTCTCGAAATAGACGATCGTCTCGTCGAAGGTCTCGGGAGCGTCCGCCGTCGCGCCGAGGCGAAAGCCTTTCTTCTCGAGGAAACCGGAGTACTCGGCCGCCAGGCCGGCCTCTGCGCCACCAGTGCCGTTGAAGACGGCGACCGTCACCTTGGAGGGCTTGGTCGACTTGGCGCTCTTGCCGCCGCCCCCTCCGCCAGTACCGCCCCCGGAGCTCCCTCCGTCCTGCCCGGTCAGGTACCAGGCCGCTGCCGCACCGACCAGGATCACTGCAGCGAGCACGAGCATCACCTGACCGCTCCTGCCCAGCCGCTCCCAGAACGACGGCGAAAGGTCGCCGGATCTGATCAGCCTGCGCTCTTGCCGCTCGGACATGGCCCGAATCTCCTCGGCCCGCTCCTCGGCGACCACCTCGCTCACCTCCCGGAGCTCGGCATCCCGTTCGGGAGCCCCTCCGGCCCACTCCCTGAGCCTGCGTAGGTCCCGGGCCTGGGAGATGACGAGAAAGGCGAGGACCAGCAGCCCGACGAGGGCGACGAGGCCGGCAAAGGCTCCAACTGTCTCGATAACGCTGGTCACGGCTGGATTAGCGGTGTCGAGACCCCGGAGCCCTCCGAACGGGGCAGGGGCTCGTCTGGACCCACTACTCGCGCCATCTTAGAGACAGGCCCCCGCGACAGGCCTGCCGGCTGGCCGTCAAGCCAGACTGGACGCCAAATCAGGGGATTCGGGCCGTTTCCTCGCCAGGGGCGTTGACCAACTCGATCACCAGCTCGGCCAGGTTCGACT
The DNA here is from genome assembly GCA_046091385.1 of Solirubrobacterales bacterium. Lineage (GTDB taxonomy): Bacteria > Actinomycetota > Thermoleophilia > Solirubrobacterales > 70-9 > 67-14. Next base: position 16,904 of record JBJTBP010000059.1, read on the forward strand.
CGTCGCCACTGTCGACGTAACGCTCGAGTCGATCGAGGGCGGCCTCGACCCAGACAGGATCGACCGGGTCGTCGCGAACGGCTCGCATGATCCGTTTCGAGGCGGTCGGCTGGGGCCGCTCGCCCTCGCCGAACAGCTCCTCGTGGAGCTTCTCTCCAGGGCGCGGGCCGACGAACTCGATCGCGATCTCCTCCTCCGGCTCGTAGCCGGCGAGGCGGATCATGTTCTCGGCCAGGTCAACGATCCGGATCGGCTCTCCCATGTCGAGCACGAAGAGGTCACCCTTCGCCCCGCCGGTATCTCCGGCGCGGATGACCAACTGGACTGCCTCCGGAATCGTCATGAAGTATCGGGTCATCTCGGGGTGGGTGACCGTGACGGGACCGCCCTGCTCGATCTGGCGCCGGAAGATCGGGACGACCGACCCCGACGATCCGAGCACATTGCCGAACCGGACACTGACGAACCTGGTCCCGGGGTGGCGCTCGTCGGCCGAGAGGACGGACCACTCCGCCAATGCCTTCGATGCCCCCATCACGGTCCGGGGAGAAACGGCCTTGTCGGTCGAGACCAGGACGAACCGCTCGACCCGGGCCGCGGCCGCCGTATCGGCCGTGATCCTGGTCGCGATCGCGTTGTTGCGAATCGCCTCGAGTGGATTCGCCTCCATCAACGGCACGTGCTTGTAGGCGGCTGCGTGGAAGACGATTGCCGGCTTGAACCGCTGCATCACCTCGAACATCCGCTCGGTTTCCTTGCAGTCGGCCAAGACCGCCTCGACCCGGCTGAAGTGACGCTCGGAGACCATCTCGCGCTCGATCTCGAACAGGTTGTCCTCGGCGTGGTCGAGCATCACCAGGAGCCTCGGGCCGACCCGGGCGATCTGGCGGCAGAGCTCCGAGCCGATCGATCCGCCTGCCCCGGTCACCAGTACGACCTGGTCCTCGAGGTATGCACCCACCCGCTCGAGCTCGACCACCACGGGGTCGCGACCGAGCACGTCCTCGACCTTCACCTCACGAAGTTGCTGGCTCAGCTGGACGCCGCCCCTGAGGAGCTCGAACACGGTCGGCAGGGTCCGGACCGGGATCTGGCGCTCGCGGCAGGCAGCGACAACCTTGCCCCGGAGTGCCCCGGGAGCGGAGGGGATCGCGATCACCACGCCGTCGGGCTCGGTCTCGTCGAGGATCGACTCGATCTGGTCGGTCGTGCCGAGGACCGAGATCCCCTGGATCTTCATCCCGGTCATCCCGGGGTTGTCGTCGACGAAGCCGATCGCGGTCTCGCCCAGGTTCGGGTTCAGCTTGAGTTCACGTACGACCATCTGGCCGCCCTGACCGGCGCCGACCACCAGCATCTCCCGGCCCCTCGGGATCCGACTGCCCCTCTCGGGCCGTTCCTTGAGCAGGCGGGTGCCGAGCCGGACGCCGGCGATCAGCATCAGGGTGAGCAGGAAGTCGAACACTCCCACCGTCCGGGGCAGCGGGGCTGCGAACGGTTTGAGCACGGCGAAGGCGACGACCAGGATCAGCGAGGCGACGGCCACCGCCTGGGCCACCCGGACGTAGTCCCTGCCGCCCACGAACCTCCACCACTTCTGGTAGAGCCCGAAGGCGTAGAAGATCGCGACCTTGCCGACCACCACGAAGCCGACCGACCCGACGAACAGCTCGAGAAACCGCTCTGGGATCGTCCAGCCCTCGTCGAGGAAGCGAAGCTGGAAGGCGAGGAAATAGGCGAGCGCGACGAGCACGGCATCGCCCGCCATCTGCCAGAGCTGGTACCGATGGAAATGGAGCCGGGAGTCGCGCGCGGGGGAGGACATCGGGGAAGAAAGTGTAGTCCGGGATAGCATCGCGGACCTGGTTTTCCAACCTTCTGACACCGGGCAGGCGATCCTCCTTGGGCTGATCCAGGGACCGACCGAACTGATGCCGGTTTCGAGCTCTGCCCACCTCGAGATGGTTCCACGGCTCGCAGGCTGGGACTGGGAGTCGATCGACCCGGAGCTGAGAAAGGCCTTCGAGGTTGCCCTCCATGCCGGAACGGCACTGGCAATGGTGGTAATCCGCCGAAAGGAGCTGGCCGACGAACTTGCCCGGTTCGACGCCCGCAGGGCTTCGGTCCTGATCCTCTCTTTCATTCCGGCGGCAGTGGTCGGATACGGGCTCGAGCGCCAGATCGAGCGCCACCTCGGGGGTCCGGTGGTGACCGCGGCCGGGCTCGCTGCCGGGGCGGTGGCGATGGCCCTGGCCGACCGCCTTCCCCAGGAGCGGAGTCGGGGGGATGCCGGACCTCTGGACGGGCTGGCACTCGGACTCGGCCAGGCAGCAGCCCTGGTGCCCGGGGTCTCCCGCAACGGGGCGACCCTGACTGCGGCCAGGCTCAGGCGGTTCACCCGTGAACAGGCCAACGCCCTTTCGAGGACGGTCGCCCTGCCCGTGATCGCCGGGGCCTCACTGCTCAAGGGGGTGCGCCTGGCCAGGCGCGGGATCGACCGCCACAAAGCCCGCTGGATCGGGATCGGCGTCGCCTCCTCGTTCGTCTCGAGCCTGGTCTCGGCCCGGCGTGTCGAACAGGTCGAACGGGACCGCTCACTCGCCCCGTACGCCGCTTACCGGATCGCCCTCGCGCTCCTCATCGTCGCCAAGCTCGGCCGATCCGACGGCCCGTCAGGCCGCCCGGAGGATGGTGTTGAATCGGAAGTGGTGGTTCGGTCAAGGCCTCAGCGAGTGACGGGTTGAGCGGCGGTCCCGAGGCCGACGCCTACGGGCGCTCGGGGGTCGACCAGGACCTGGCCGACGTCGCGGTTTCGAAGCTGGTCGCTGCCCTCTCGGGCGCCGAGACGGGCAAGCCATCGAGGAAGGTAGAACTCGACGGCCATTACGCCGCCGTCCTGGCCCTCGATGACCGGCTCGGGATCGCCCTCTCGACCGACGGGGTCGGGACCAAGATCCTGGTCGCCGAGCAGCTCGGCCGCTACGACACGAGCGGGATCGACTGCGTCGCGATGAACGTCAATGACGTGATCTGCGTCGGGGCCGAGCCGATCGCAATGCTCGACTACCTGGCGGTCGAACGAGCCGATCCGGAAGTCTGCGAGGAGATCGGCGTCGGCCTGGCAAGAGGGGCCGAGCTGGCCGAGATCGAGATCCCCGGCGGCGAGCTGGCCCAGATCGGCGAGCTGGTCAAGGGTTTCGACATCGCCGGGTCCTGCTTCGGCACCGTGTCGCTCGATTCGATAATCGATGGGTCCGAAGTGCGCCCCGGCGACGTGGTGATCGGTCTGCCTTCCTCGGGCATCCATTCGAATGGGTACACGCTCGCCCGATCGGCCCTGGAGGGCATCCCCCTCGACGACGACTCGCTGGGCGCCCCACTCGGTGACCTGCTGCTCGAGCCGACCGAGATCTACGTCCGGGCCGTGCTCGAACTCCTCGACTCCCCGGTCGAAGTCCACGGGCTGGCCCACATCACCTCCGGAGGCCTGGGCAACCTGCTGCGGTTGAAGGCTGACGTCCGGTACGAGATCGACCAGCCACTCGAGCCCCAGCCACTGTTCGAACTGATCGCCGAACGAGGTGAAGTACCGGAAGAGGAGATGTACGAGGTCTTCAACATGGGATGCGGTTTCTGTTGCGTCGTTCCGGAGGCCGATCTGGACTCTGCCGTGGCGATCCTCGAGCGCCACCACCCCGGCTCACGGAGGATCGGACGGGTAACCGACGGCGAGCGCTCGGTCCAGCGAGGGAGCTGACCCCGAAATCGGCATCCCGGCCTCGGTCGGGGGAGATTTCGGGGAAGTCGTCCGGTTAGGCTCACGGGCGATGTCTGGATGGGCTGAAGGCGATCGAAGGAGGCGGTCCCACGGGTGGCCGAGCCAGCACGGCCCCTGCCGTCGGCGCTCCGCCCGGATGACCCCGAAGGCACCATGAGCGAGGCGCCCCCGAGCTCGCGGATGATCGGAACGGTCCTGTCCAGCCGGTACCGACTCGACGCGAAACTGGGGAGCGGAGGGATGTCGACCGTTTACCTGGCGAGGGACGAGATCCTCGACCGGCCGGTCGCCGTGAAGTTGATGCACGACTCGATGGCCTCCGAGCCCGACCAGCTCGAGCGCTTCAACCAGGAGGCCCGGGCCGTCGCCAAGCTCTCGAACCCGAATGTGGTCGCGGTGATCGATGCCGGCGAGGACGATGGCCGGCCCTACATCGTCTTCGAGTACGTCGAGGGCGAGACCCTCAAGCAGCTGATCTCCCGGGTGGGTGCGCTGGAGACGACCGAGGCGCTCGCCTACGGAATCGAGATCTCCCAAGCGCTCGAGGTGGCCCACGAGCGGGGAATGGTCCATCGCGACGTCAAGCCCCAGAACGTCCTGATCGACTCGACCGGCCAGGCGAAGCTGACCGACTTCGGGATCTCGCGACAGCTCGACGAGGAGGGGATGACCGCCGAGGGAAAGGTGGTCGGAACGACCGACTACGTCGCCCCGGAGCAGGCGATGGGACACGAGGTCGACACCAGGGCCGACATCTATGCCCTGGGGGTGGTCCTGTTCGAGATGCTGACTGGTGACGTCCCATTCAAGGCGGCCAACCAGGTCGGGGTCGCGATGAAGCACGTGACCGAGGACCTCCCCGACCTCCAGCAGATACGTCCCGACCTGTCGGCCACGACCGCGGCGGTGGTCGAGCGGGCGACGGCGAAGGAGCCGGCGGATCGCTACGGGAGCACCGCCGAGATGACCGCGGATCTCCAGACCGCCCTCGAGGTCGAGGCGATCCGTTCCGGGGGTGCCGGCAGCGAGGCAACCTCGATCCTCGACGCGGTACCGGCCCCGGCGCGGCAGCTCCCGGACCGGAGGACGAGCCCGTGGCCGGCGGCGATCCTCCTGCTGGTCGCTCTGGTGGTCGCGGCAGGCTCGGCCTGGCTGATCTCCCAGGGAGGGACTGGGGGTGGGGGTAGCGGCGCCGGCTCCGGCGACAAGGTCGAGGTCGCCAGCGTCACCGACTTCGACCCGGAAGGGGACGGGGTCGAGCACCCGGAGGAGGTCGAGCTTGCGATCGACGGCGACCCGAACGCCTCGGCCTGGACGACCGAGACCTACCAGACCGACTCTTTCGGGGCCAAGTCCGGGGTAGGGCTCGTGGTCGACCTCGGGAGCCCGAGAAAGCTCTCTTCGGTCCAGGTCGTAACGCCGACCCCGGGGTGGCCGATCGAGGTCTACGGGGCAAACGACCCGCTTCCGGACTCGCTCGACGGCTGGGAAGCACTCGGTTCGGCCGACTCGGTCAGTGACCGGGAGACGATCGACCTGATCACCCTGACCAGCTACCGGTACCTGATGCTCTGGGCCACGGCTCCGGCCGAGACCGACGATGGTTACGGGGTGGCGATCTCCGACGTGTCGGTCTTCGAGTAGGGCGAGCCGAACGGGGCTCAGTACTCGAGCTGGTCGGCCCGCCGGCTGGTCTCGATGGCCGAATCGACGAGCTTTCTGAGGAGCTCGGGGTAGGGCAGCCCCGAGGCCTCCCAGAGACGCGAGTAGACCGACATCTCGGTGAATCCCGGGATCGTGTTGACCTCGTTGACCAGGACCTCGCCACCGTCGGTCAGGAAGAAGTCGCACCGGGCCATCCCGGAACAGCCGGCCAGCCCGAAGACCTCGAGGGCGAGCGACTGGACCCGTTCGACCACCGCCTGGTCGAGCTCTGCCGGGGCGATCAATTCCATTCCACCCTCGGTGTACTTGGACTCGTAGTCGTACCAATCGCCCTTAGAGACGATCTCTCCCGGCAGCGAGGCCTCCGGTTCGAGGTCGCCGAGAACCGAGACCTCGATCTCCCTGCCCTCGGCGTGGGCCTCGACGATCACCCTGGGGTCATGAGTCCTTGCGACCTCGATCGCCCGGTCGAGTTCCTCCGAGGCGGGATCCTCGACCCGCGAGATACCGACGCTCGACCCGAGCTCCGAGGGCTTGACCCAGACCGGGCTTCCGAACCGGGCCACCTCGGCTCGCCAATCGCCGTCCCCTACCTCGACGAACTCGACCTGGGGCAATCCCCGTGCCGTACAGAGGCGCTTCAGGGTGAGCTTGTCCATGCAGACGGCCGAGCCGAGCACGTCTGAGCCGACGTAAGGCACCTCGACTGTCTCGAGGGCACCCTGGATCACCCCGTCTTCGCCGAACGGCCCATGAAGGGCGGGGAAGACGACGTCTCTCCCCTCCATCCCGGCTCCCGGCTCGAGCAGGACCGGTCCGTCGGGCCCCGTCCAGGCACCCTCCCGGGAGATGGTGATCTCGACCACCTCGAAGCCGGCCTCCGACAGGCCGGCGGCGACTGCCTTGCCCGAGAGCAGGGAGATCTCGTGCTCGCTCGATCGGCCGCCGCTCAGGACGGCAACCGTCAGTCGGTTGTTCACCTTGGGTACACCCCGACCGTCAGGGTGACGCTCGAACCGGAGGTAACCGTGTCACCACCGGCCGGCTCCTGATCGATCACCCGTCCGTCCTGGGGCAGGATCGTCGTTTCCTGCTCGACGACGACCGGAACCAGGCCGAGATCCCTCAATGCCGCCTCCGCATCCTCCCGGAGCTGGCCGACCAGGTTGGGCAGGGTCACCCCGGCGCCGGGGCCCGAGGAAACCGTCAGCTCGACGGTCGAGCCAGGCGCGGCGGCGGTGCCGGCGTCGGGATTTTGGGCGATCACCTCGCCCTCTGGCCGGTCGCTCGCCTCCTCGGTCGAGGAAAGCTCGAGGTCTTTCGCGGCAAGCCGCTGCCTTGCCGCCTCGAGCGTCAGGCCGACCACAGCCGGGACCGTGACGCTGGCCGGACCGGAGGCGATCACAAGGACGACGGTCGAACCCGACGAGGCGCTCTCACCGGCGGGAGGCTCGGTCCTCACCGCGCGACCACCGGGGTATCGGTCCGAGGGTTCGCGCTCGATCGAAACTTCGAAACCGGCCTGCTCGAGTTCGTTCTCGGCATCATCGCGGGAGAGCCCGGCCACGTCGGGCACCTCGATCTCGGAGGGGCCACCACTGACGAAGAGGTCTACCTCCGGGTTGGAGCAGAAGTACCCGACCAGGGCACAGTCCTTGTCGGCCGTGCCGGAGGGCTCCTGTCGGACTACCGTTCCGGGCCGGCGGGTCGAGGCAACCCGGATCACCTCATCGACCTCGAACCCCTGCCCGGAGAGCCGTTCGGTGGCCCTCGCCTTCCCGTCCCCGACCACGTCCGGGACTTCCACCGATTTATCCCTGAGCAGCCCGAACAGGACCAGAGCAAGCAGTACGAGCGCAACCAGGGCAACCACCAGCGGGCGGCGGTCCTTCTCCGGGAAGGGCGATCCGCCGGTCGGGTCGAGTTCGGCGGCATCGAGCGCGGCAACGAACTCCTCGGCCGAACGGAAGCGCGCGTAAGGCTCACGGCTGAGCGCCTTTACGACCACTGCGTCGAGCGCAGGCGAGACCTCGGGGTTCAGGTGGCTCGGTGCCTCCGGCTGCTCCGAGATCTGGCGGAGGGCGACCTGGGCGTGGTCATCCCCGGGGAAGGGGCGGCGACCGGTCAGGCACTCGTAGAGGATCACCCCGATCGAGTAGAGGTCCGACGGCGGGCCGACCTCACCTCCGTCGGCCTGTTCGGGTGACAGGTAGCCGGGTGTGCCCATGATCAGGCCGTCCTCCCCGGTCTCGCCTTCACCGGCCCGGGCGATCCCGAAGTCGGTCACCAGGACCCTCCCGGAATCTTCGACCAGGACGTTCATCGGCTTGAAGTCCCGGTGGACGATCCCGTTCCGGTGGGCGAATGCGGCGGCCTCGAGGATCTGTCGAACGATCGCTACGGACTGATCCACGGTCAGGCCCTGATCGATCAGCTCCCTGAGGGTCCGGCCACGGATCCAGGCCATCGCGATGTACCAGGTGTCCCCGACCTGGCCCCGGTCGAAGATCGGGACGATGTTGTTGTGCTGGAGGGCGGCAGCCGACTCCGCCTCCCTCCTGAAGCGATCGACGAAGGCGGGATCCCGCGCGTACTCGGGGTGGAGCACCTTGAGCGCAACCTGCCGGGAGAGCTCGAGGTCATCTGCCAGCCAGACGTCGGCCATACCCCCGGAACCGATCTTCGAGCGGATCCGGTACCGGCCATCGACCACGTCGCCCTCGGCGAGACCCATCAGCCCTTCCCCAGGGGTCGATCAGCGATCACTCGCCGAGCAGCTCCTGCATCACTCCTGCGGCGATCGGTGCGGCAACCGTGCCACCCGTCCCGGAGGTGCACTCGACCGTGGCCGCCACCGCCACCTCCGGCCGGTCCGCCGGGGCGAAGCCGACGAACCAGGCCTGGTTCGGCAGGCCGGCACAGTCGACCCGACCCGGAACCTCGGCCGTACCGGTCTTGCCGGCGACGTCGATCCCGTAGAGCGCAGCTGCCGTGCCGGTTCCCTCGTCGACCACGGAGGTCATCGCCTGGGTCAACTCGGCCGCAGTTCCCGGACCGATCACCTCGGACTGGGTCTCGGGTTCCATCTTCGAGACGACCCGGCCATCGCGGTCCCGGATCGTGGTCCAGATCCTCGGCTTCATCAGGACACCCTTGTTGGCGATCGCAGCTGCCACCTGGGCCATCTGGAGCGGGGTGACCAGGAGCCGCTCCTGCCCGATCGCGATCCGGCCGACGTCCACCCCGTCATCGGGACGAACCAGGCTCCCCTCCTCGAAGACGCCCGAGACCGACAGCTCGTCGGGCGGCAGGTCGATCGGCGGTTTCGAACCGAAGCCGAAGCGGTCCATGTACTTGAACAGGGTGTCGCTGCCGATCTGCTCACCGAGCTGGGCGAAGAAGGTGTTGACCGAATTGGTCAGGGCGGTCTCGATGTCGATCGAACCGAAGGTCGCACCGCCGAAGTTGGAGAGCGGGTTCCCCTGCACGTCGATCGTCGCCGGGGAGTCGATCAGGGTCGAAGTGTCGATCGCGCCGCTGTCGAGCGCGGCGGCCGCAGTCACCAGCTTGAAGGTCGACCCCGGCGGGTACTGGCCCTGGGTACTGCGGTCGAGCAGAGGAGCGGCCGGGTCGGAATTGAGGTCCTTGAGGTAGTCGGGGACCAGGTTCGGGTCGTAGGCCGGGATGCTCGCCGCAACCCGGACCTTCCCGGTAGCGGGCTCGATCGCGACCACCGACCCGGGCTGGCCTGCAAGCAGGTCGAGCGCGGTCTGCTGCGCCCCGACGTCGAGAGCGGTCGCCATCGGGTTGCCGGCGGGCGGCTCACCCGAGATCTCCTGGAGAAAGTCGTCGACCTCGTTTCTCTGGCCGGTGAGGGTCTGGTCGTGGTATCGCTCGAACTCGGAACTCCCCTGCTCGGCGAAGGAGTACCCGAGCGGATGCCCGAACAGCTCACCCAGTGGGTACTCACGGATGAACCGTCGTGACTCTCCCTCCCCGATCGGGTTCGACTCGGCGAGGACCGTCCCGTCCGAGGCCCTGATCGTTCCGCGCTTGATCCGCTGGGCCTCGAACAGGGGCCGCTTGTTGGCCCGCTCACCCTTGAGCTGGTCGGCATCGAGCACGGCCCACCAGGCCGTGAACCCGGCCAGGACGGCGAACAGTACGAAGACGAACCCGAACAGCCTTGTGATCCGCTGGTCCATCTAGGAGGAGAGCCGCCTCGCCTCACGGCGGGCCCGGTCGGAGATCAACAGGAGCAGGCCGAGAAGGATGAAGTTGGCGACAATCGAGCTGCCGCCGTAGGAGACGAGCGGAAGGGTGACGCCGGTGAGCGGTATGACCCGGGTCACGCCACCGATGATCACAAAGGCCTGGAAGGTGAAGACGGTGGTGAGGCCGGTGGCGAGGAGCTTCGAGAACCCGTCCCGGGCGATCACCGCGGTCTTGTAGCCGCGGGCGGCGATCATCAGGTAGGTGGCGAGGATCGCAACCCCGCCCGCGAGTCCGGTCTCGCTGACAACCAGGGTGTAGATCAGGTCCGTGTGGGCGGCCGGTAAAAGTGCCGTTTCGGTACCGGGGATCGTCACCAGCGACTCGGCGAAGCCTTCGCCGAGGAGGCCCCCGTCGGCCTGGGCGAACATCGACTGGAGCACCTGGTACCCCGCCCCCGATGGGTCCTGGTACGGATCGAGCCAGATGTCGACCCGGTCCGTGACGTGGCCGACGGTCGAGTAGATCACCCAGGAGCCGAGCAGGAACATCGCCATGCCGACGACTACGAAGGAGAGCCGGCCGGTGGCGACGTAGAGCAGGGCAAGGAAGGCGGCGAAGAACATCAGCGAGCTGCCGAGGTCCCGGATGAAGATCAGCATCAACATCGAGGCCCCCCAGATGACCAGCAGCGGGCCGAGGTACTTCAGCGGCGGCAGGGTGATCCCAAGTACCCGTCTCGCCTTGATCACGAGGAGCTCCCGGTTCTCCCAGAGGTAGGCGGCGAGGAAGATGACGATCCCGATCTTGGCCAGTTCGGTCGTCTGGAAGGAGAGCGGGCCGAGCGAGATGCTCAGGTAGGCGCCGTTCACCTGCTCGCCGATTCCTGGCAGTCGGGGGGCGATCAGCAGGAAGAGGCTTGCCGCGGCGATCGTGTAGCGGTAGCGCTCCAGTACCGAGTAGTCGCGGAGGAAGAGCACCGTCATCGCAAAGAAGACCAGCCCGACCACGAACCAGTTGGCCTGGTCCCTGGCGAACTCGCGGGCGAGGTCGGAGTCGAGGCGGTAGATCATGATCAGGCCGATCGCCGTAAGAAGGGCGAAGAGGGGGAAGAGGTAAGGGTCGGAGTCCGGAAGCCTGATCCGGATGAAGATGTGGGCGGCCAGGCAGACCGCCAGGAAGTAGAGGCCGTAGGCCAGGCTGAGGTCACTGAGGCGATCCTCCCCCTGGGCGAACACGGCGGCAAAGCCGATGGTCAGCAGGATGGCCACCGGAAGGAGGGCAGCCAGCTCCCTGTTCCTGAGTGCGGTCCCGGTCACGGTCGCCTGGTCCGGGTCAGGATCCCTGTCCGGTCTCGAGCTCCCGGACGAGGCCGATCGCGTCTTCGCGCGAGCGGAGCCGGTGGCCGGTCACGACATCCTGCCTTCCCGGTGGCAACTCGCCCGTCTGGATCGCGGACGGATACTTGACTTGGTAGAGCTCGAGTCCGAAGGGTCCCTCGTACGGCAGCCCCCTGTAGAGCGCGACCCGGCCTGCCTCGTCGGTTCCGACGAACCAGACCTGTCGCGAACCGATCCAGGCTCCCCCAAGGACGACGGCCAGGACGATCAGACCGACCGTGGCGCCGACCAGGATCCGGCCAGCTCGCCGGCCCCGACCGGCTCCACCACGGGAGGGGCGACCGCGCGGCGGAGCAGCTACCGGGGTGCCGGGGCGGGGCAGCGGCGAGGCCGGGTCCTCGACCTGGAAGAGGACGACGGTGATGTTGTCCCTCCCGCCGGCCAGGTTGGCTGCATCGACCAGCTCCCTGGCGGCAACCTCGAGCGAATCGGCCTCGACCACCAGGGTCCTGATCCGATCGTCGTCCAGCATCGAGGTAAGGCCATCCGAGCAGAGCAGGAAGACGTCGCCAGGGGCGGCCGCGACCTCCTGGACGTCGACATCGACCGCAGGCTCGGGACCGAGGGCCCGGGTGATTATCGATCGCTGGGGGTGCTCCTCCGCCTGGGCCTCGGTCAGCTGGCCGCGGCGGCGCATCTCCTCGACCAGGGAGTGATCCCGGGTCAGACGCTGGATGATCCCGTCGCGGATCCGGTAAGCGCGCGAGTCGCCGACGTGGCCGATCGTCACTGTCTCGGACTTCGGGTCGATCGCCGCAGCGGTGATCGTCGTCCCCATGCCGGCGTAAGCCGTGTCGGAGCGGGCCTGATCATGGATCACCCGATTGGCGGTCTGGATCCGTGACGGCAGGGTTTCCGACAGGGGACCGTCGGGCAGGCCCTCCTCGAACGCCGAGACTGCGGCCCTCGAGGCGACCTCCCCCGCCTGGGCACCGCCCATCCCGTCGGCAACGACGAATAGCGGGGCATGCGAGAGCATCGAGTCTTCGTTCGCGCGGCGCTGGCGACCGGTGTCGGTCTTCCCGGAGTGTGCTGCCACCCGGATCAACGTCCCGCCCCCTCGGTCACGAACCGGAACGAGGTGTCGCCGATCGCCACCACGGCACCGTCGGCCAGCTCCGTCTCACCGATCACCGGGGCTCCGTCGAGCAATGTCCCGTTGGTCGAATTCATGTCCTCGATGAAGAAGCGGTCTCCCCTCGGGTAAACCCTCGCGTGGATCCCGGATGCGTAGCGGTCCGAGAAGGCGATCTCGGCCTCGCTCGATCGTCCGAGCGTCGCTCCGCCAAACAGGTCGAAGCGGGTGCCGGGCTCGAGGTTCGAGCTCGTCTCGACGACCAGCCAGGCGTCCTGGTTCCCGCCCGGGGTCGGGCCGACCGTCCGGTCGGAGGCAGCTCCCGCCGCCGAGCCGGTCCTGATGAGGTCCTTTCGGGCCGATCTGGCGATCCAAAGCAGGAAGAGGAAGAGGAAGGCAAGGAAGGCGAGGCGTAGGACGAGCGAAATCGGAGCGAGTTCCATTTCGCCTCAGTTCCCGCCATCGACCGAGAAGATCGCCGTGGTCGTCCCGAGGGTCACCCGATCCCCGTCCTCGAGCCTGGCCGAGCCGACCTGCCTGCCGTTGACCTTGATCCCGTTGGTCGAACCCAGGTCGACCACGTGCCAGTCAGCACCCCGCAGCCGGAACTCGGCATGCCGGCGCGAGATGTTGGGGTCGTCCAGGACTATCCCGCAGTCGCCCGAGCGACCGGCGACCACGGTGCCTGCCAGGTCGTAGCTCCGACCCTCGACCTCGACCGAGGCGGCCGGGGGTGCCTTCTCGGTCACCTCCGGCTCGACCGGGGCCGGCGGTGGCTTTGGGGCGCGATAGACCCTCGTCCGCCCCTCCTCCGCCTGGTCGGGGACCTCCCCCTCCCGCGATGGTGCCTTGAC
>JBJTBP010000060.1:0-11544 GCA_046091385.1 Solirubrobacterales bacterium
GGAGGTGAACGCCCCCTCGACCGCCCGCCACTGCTCACCGGTGAGTTCGGTCCCTTCGGGAGGCGCAGGTTCGAGGTCGAGCCAGGCCGGTTCTCCAGCACGCTCGATCAGGTCGGTGGCGCACCACCTTTCCCGGGCAAGGGTGCTCTCGCGATAGAGGCGATCGCCGTCCGCTGCCAGCCCGGGGCCGGCGAGGATCACCTCTTCCGAGGGGACCCGTTCGAGCAACCCCTCCAGGCCGCTTGCCACCTCCGACATCGGGAGGTGGGTGTGGCCGCGCTTCTCCCCTTCGGCGAGCAGGTAGAGCGTCGCAGCCTGGGCCCTCCGGTCGGAATCCGGCGGCACACCCGCCTCGAGGGCGATCGCGTCCGCCCTTCGGAATCCCACCCCCTCGACCTCGGTCAGGGAGTAGGGATCCTCATGGATCACGGCCAGCGCTCGATCGCCGAACTTCGAATGGATCCTCTGGGCCAGGTGGGCGAGTCCGAGCGGGGCGAGCTGGACGTAGAGGTCCCGAACGGCCCGCGACTCGACCCAGCTTTCGGCTGCAGCTTCGGCATTGCCGCGACTCATCCTGGGAAGTGCCGAGAAGGCGCCGACCGGATCCTGGGCGATCGTCTCGAGGACCCCCGGTCCGTACATCTCACAGAGCGCCTCGGCCCTGACCGGACCGATGTGCTTCAGGGTCCCGAGGAATGCGATCTGGCCTTCCCGGTCCTCCGGGTCTAGCGGCAGGGCGACGTCTGCCCTCAACTGGGGTCCGAACTTCTCGTGGTGCTCCCAGTCGCCGGTCACCTTTGCCTTTTCCCCGGGCGAGAGGTGGGCCAGCGATCCGGTCAGGACCATCTCCCCACCTGAGTCATCCCTCGCCTCGAGAATGGCGAAACCGTCGTCATCGGCTACGAAGATCTGTCGGACGATCTCGACCGTTCCCTCGAACCCCCGGTCGTCCCCTTCGAACAGCCTCTCGCCTCCGTCTTCCACCCGACTGAGGGTAGTAACCGGATCGGAGCGTGGCCCCGTGACGATCGCCGGTCCCGGGCCCCTAGACTCGTCCGGACCCGATGCCGGAAGAAGTTCGAGAGCCGCTAAAAAAGGCCGTCGCCGAGGCGACGGGCAGGGCTGCCGGAAAGGATCGGGAGGCAAAGAGGGGAGGGGGGCGTCCCTCGGACGTCTTTGGCGGGGAGCTTCGCCGCAGGGACCTTTTCCCGATGCTGGTCCTCCACCTGATCCGGACCGAGCCCTCCTACGGAAACCAGCTGATCGAGTCGATCGAAGACATGACCCAGGGCCTGGTCTCGGTCAACCCGAACACGATGTACCCGTTGCTTCGTTCGATGGAGGAGCAGGGCCTGATCGTCGGCAGCTGGGAGCACCCCGATCGTCGGACGAGGCGCTTCTACTCGATCACCTCATCGGGCGAAGACGAATACGCACGTCTGCTCGAGGAAATCAAGCCGTTTCTCGACTCGGCGATTCGGTCGATCGGGCTGATCCGTTCCGAGGTCTACGGGACCGCTCAGAGTCAGGATCTGGACGGCTGAACGCTCTGTCGGTAGGGTCCGCGCCATGTATTCGACGGGGGGAATCGCCGCCAAGTTCGCAAAGCTGGTCGCAGGAGTGGAGGAGCGGGTCGATGGACCGTTGCCCGCCGCAGTCCGCTTCTGGGACGGATCCGAGGTCGGACCGGGGGAATCCGGTCCGGCAGAGGACACGATCATCGTTCGCGACCCCAGGGCCCTCCAGTACGCGGTGATGCGACCCGACCAGCTCGGGATCGGCAGGGCATGGGTGTCTGGTGACGTCGACCTCGACGGGGACCTCTACCGGGTCATGTCGAAGGGCTCGCGGCTCTACGGATTTCAGTTCACCTTTGGCGAGAAGGTCCGGGCCTTCCTGGCCGCGGTCTCACTCGGTGCGATCAAGATCCCGCCACCGAAGCCCCCCGAGGCCGAGGCGCGCCCCCAGGGCAGACTCCACTCGCTCGGTCGCGACCGGGACGCAATCTCCCACCACTACGACGTCTCGAACGACTTCTACCGAATGTTCCTCGGCCCGACGATGGTCTATTCATGCGCCTACTTCGCCGATCCGGCCGACACCCTCGAGGCCGCACAGGAGCGGAAACTCGACGTGATCTGCCGGAAGCTCCACCTCGAGCCGGGTGAGCGGATGCTCGACATCGGCTGCGGCTGGGGTTCGCTGCTGATCCACGCCGCCAGGAACTACGGGGTCCGGGGGGTCGGGGTGACCCTCTCGGAAGAGCAGGCCGAGTACGCCCGTGCGGCGATCCGGGAGGCCGGCCTCTCGGACAGCCTCGAGGTCAGGGTGCAGGACTACCGGGAGGTCTCTGACGGCCCCTACGACAAGGTCGTCTCGGTCGGTATGTACGAACACGTCGGCGCCAGCCAGCTCGACAGGTACATGGAGATCACCAGGGACCTCGTGCGGCCAGGAGGTCTGGCCCTCCACCACGGCATCTGTCAGATCCATCAGGACGACGAGATGCCGAACACCTTCATCCAGCGCTACGTCTTCCCCGACGGGGAACTCCACCCGGTCAACCAGGTGATCGCTGCACTGGAGCGCTCTGGGCAGGAGTTACGTGACGCCGAGTCGATGCGCGAGCATTACGCGCTCACCCTTAGGCACTGGGTCGCGAACCTGGACGGCCGCCGGGATGAGGCGATCGCCGAGGTCGGTGAGGAGCGCGAGAGAGTCTGGCGGCTCTACATGGCAGCAAGCGCCCTTGCCTTCGAGCGGGGGGACGTATCGATATTCCAGCTGCTTGCGGCCGTGCCGGGCGATCGTCACCAGCTCGAGCTCTCCCGCCCGCAGTACGTGGCAGACGACCTCGAATCGGCCACGATCGAGCCGGCTTAACCCTCGGCCGCGGACAGCCTCTGCTTCTCGCCCTCCAGTCCGGCGAGGTTGAGCCAGCCCGGGTTGACCATCTCGAAGCGTTCCAGGACCGCCGGGTTGATCTCCCCTTCGGCTCGTGCAAGCAGCGCCGCAGCGGCATCCGGACCCGGCTCGATCTCCTCGAAGGCCTCGTGCCAGCGGGCCAGGGACTCGAGGGCGAGGTCGAACATCGTGTCTGGGTCCGATTGGGCCTCACCGAAGTGGGGCAGGAGCAGGTGGCCGGCGCCGACCCCACGTAGCCGCTCGATCGACTCCTCCATCGAGGCCCGACCGTAGTCGGAGGGCGGGGTCGAGGGTCGGACCGCCGCCGCATCTCCCATCTGGATCGCCACCGCATCGCCACAGAAGATCGAGTCGGAGCTGCGGTCGATGAAGGCGAGGTGGGCCCGGGTGTGCCCGGGTGTCTCCATTACTTCGAGGCTCCGGCCTCCCCCGAGTTCGATCGGATCGCCCTCGGCAACCGCTACAACCGAGTCTCCAGGGGCCGGTTTGGGAAACCCGAAGAGATCCTCGGTCGCCTCCCCCCAGACCGAGGTGACGGCCCGGTTCAAACCGGCCGGATCGACCAGGAGCCCGGCGACCCTCGGGTGGACGTAGATCTTCGCGCCGGGGTTCAGGGTCGCAAGCTCGGCTGCCCCGCCCGCATGGTCGAAGTGGATGTGCGTGAGGACGATCGCCCCGAGCTCTTCGACGCCGTGCCCGCGCAACAGGCGATCGACCTCGACGGCCCGGTTGGCCGGCCCAGGATCGATGATCGTGGGTCGCTCCCCGGGTATGAGCCACGGGGACTGGAGGCCCGGCCTGCCCATGAGGCCGGAGTCGAGCGGGATCGGGTCACTCACGGCCGATGACTCTCGAGGAGGATCGGTGGGGTAGGCCTGTTTCAGGCCCCTCAAACGCGAAGCGCCCGCTCTGGGCGGGCGCACTCGCTCGGCTTTGTTGCCTGGTCCAGCTCAGATCGTCTCGACCGAAGCGGCGGCCGGACCCTTGGGTCCATCCTCTGCTTCGTAAGAGACCTTGGCGCCCTCCGCGAGGGTTCGGAAACCCTCGGACTGAATCGCCGTGTGATGGACGAAGACATCCTTCGAACCATCGTCAGGGGTAATGAAACCGAACCCCTTCTCGTCGCTGAACCACTTCACTGTGCCAGTTGGCATCTATTCCTCCACTTGCTGGTGCTGCAAACGCGGAGGATGCTTATTCAGAAGCAACGACAGCGAGCGCGAAACACCTTCTTATCGCCACCCCGATGGGTGGCCGTACCTCCGGGACGGTAGCAGGGTGGGCCGGGTCCGTGTGCCAATCGGCACATCCGCGCCCGGGAACCGGGGGAAGGGGCCGGTCGCGGTCGAACCTCGACCGTTAGCCTTTCGCCTCCCGGTTCCGATTTCGGTCCCGAACAGCCCCCCAACGCGGAGAGGATCCCCGAGAAGAAATGTTCGTTCAGAAAGCAGCGGTGGTAGGCGGAGGCACGATGGGTGGGCAGATCGCCCAGGCAATCGCCTCCTCGGACGTACCGGTGGTGGTCAAGGACGTCAAGCAGGACTTCGTGGATCATGCGATCGAGGAAGTTCGCAACGTGACCAGCGGCCAGCTCGCGGGCCTGGTCAAGAAGGAAAAGCTGACCCAGGAGCAGGCCGACGCCAGGCTCGAGGAGGTAATGGGCCTGGTGACCGGGACGGTCACCTACGAGGAGTTCGGGGACGTCGACTTCGTGATCGAAGCCGTGCCCGAGAAGATGGAGATCAAGCAGGCGGTCTTTGCCGAGCTGGATGCCGTGACCCCGGGGCACGCGGTCCTCTCGTCGAACACCTCCTCACTCTCGATCTCCGAGATAGGTGAGGCGACGCTCCGCCCGGACAAGGTTGTCGGTTTCCACTTCTTCTATCCGGCTTCGGTCATGCCGCTGGTCGAGGTGATCAACGGTGAGGAGACCTCGATCGAGACCACCCAGGTCTCCTACAACTTCGCTCAGGCGATCGGCAAGCAGCCGATCGTCTGCGAGGAGGTACCGGGCTTCGTGGTCAACCGGATCCTCAACTCGGCGGTCGGGGAGATCTGGCGGGCCCAGGAGGAACAGGGCCTTTCGATCCAGAAGATCGACGAGGGCGTAGGCGCCGCCAACGTGGCGCCGATGGGTCCTTTCGTCCTGGTCGACCTGCTCGGACTCGACACGGTCTTCCATGTCGCTGAGCACCTCAACGAGTCCTACGGGGATTCCTTCTACGTCCACCAGGGGATGAAGAAGCTCGTCTCGGAGGGCAAGCTCGGCGCGAAGTCCGGCGGCGACGGCTTCTACAAGGATGGTGAGCCACAGCTCGAGGGCGATGGCGATCCGGATCCCGAGGCGCTGGCGGACCTGTTCACGGCCAAGGCACTGATCGAGGCCTGCCTGCTGCTCGAAGAAGGTGCTGCCTCCGTCCGTGACATCGACGTCGGGATGATGGCCGGGGCCGGACTCGACCCCAGACGGGGCCTTTTCCCGCCCTTTTGGAAGGCCGATATCGAGGGCCTCGACGTCTCGCTCGAGAGGATCGAGCGACTCCACGAGGAACACGGTGAGCGCTTCACGCCGCCGGTCACCCTGAAGCGTCTGGTCGCCCAGGGGCGGCTCGGCATGAAATCGGGTCAGGGCTTCTACCCCTACCCCCAGCCCGACGAGGGCGACCAGCCGGAGAAGGTCAACCTCGAGACCAGGGGAGAGGTGGCGATCGCCTGGCTGGTCAACCCTCCGATGAACGCGATCTCACCACAGGTGATCGAGGATCTGAGGACTGTCTGGGACCGGGTCACGGCGGACGATTCGATCGGGGCGATGGTGATCGCCTCGTCGATCCCGCTCGTCTTCTCGGCCGGTGCCGACATCAAGGCCTTTACCCAGATGGATCCCGAGTCCGGAGCCGGCCTGATCGATGGGGGTCACGAACTGCTCAAGGAATTCGGATCCGATCGTGTCGTGACGATCGCCGCCGTCAACGCACTTGCCTTCGGCGGTGGCTGCGAGCTGGCGATGGCCTGCGATTTCAGGATTGCCGCCGACTCGGCAGTCTTCGGTCAGCCCGAGATCAAGCTCGGGATCATCCCGGGCTTTGGTGGCTCCCAGCGTCTGCCCCGGCTGATCGGGGGCTCGAGGGCCCTCGAGATGAACCTCGTCGGCGATCCGATCTCCTCGATCGAGGCGTTCGAGTATGGCCTGGTCAACAGGGTCGTTCCAGACCAGGAGCTGTTCGACGTGGCCCTCAACTGGGGGCGGAAGCTTGCCGGCCAGGCGCCGCTGGCGGTCGAACAGGTGAAGCAGGTTTCGTTCTCGGGGGGCGATCCCGACCAGGGAATCGAGGACGAGAAGCAGGGCTTCGCCAAGGTCTTCCTGAGCGAAGATGGCAAGGAAGGCATCTCGGCCTTCCTCGGCAAGCGGAGCCCCCGCTGGAAGGGTCGCTAGCCCGGAAGGGAGCTGCCTACCGAGATCCGGTAGCGGGCCCCGGCCGCGTTGCCTAGTTGCCCTTGCCGGACGACCAGGTAGACGGGCCGTGGGTCCCGGGCACGGTTCTTAAGGAGAAGTCCCTCGGTTCCGGGGTACTCGAGGTCTGAGCCGGCCAGGACGCCCTTGGGCGAGGCGATCGTCTTGCTCATTGCCGACCTTACCTCGACTGCCACGTCACCCTCCGCCTGCGCTACCGCTATCACCGCCTTCGAGCGGGCCGGAACCCTGATCAGGTAGACGTCGGCCGGATCGTCTCGCGAGAGGGTGGCTTGGAGCGTACGGGTACCTAGCCCGGCTCCCGGCCAGAGAGGTTTGGTCCGGATCGGTCGTTTCCCTTCGGACAGTAGGCGTCCGTCAATCCAGCCGATGTCGTCATTCGGCTCGAGCCTGTCGGCGATCGGAGCTTGGGCGCCGACCGCTCCGTCGAGGTCGAGCAGTCCGGCCCCGAACCTCTCGTCCCAGCCGCGCCCTCCAAGATCCGATGCGCCGGCGGTCAGGAGTCCCTCCACCTGGGATGGGGAGAGGCCCCTCCGAACTTGCCGGATCCAGGCAGCGGCTGCCGCGACCATGGTTGCCGAATAGGCGGTCCCGCTCACCGACGAGTAGGTGAAGAGCGGTCTTGCCGAGCCAGACGCCTCGAGGGTGGGTGCCCGGAGGTCGACTCCGGGCGCCGTAAGGTCGAGGTGTGGCCCAGTGTTGGAGAAGGGGGCTAGCGAGAGGTCCCGTTCGACCGATCCGACCGTGATCACGTGGGGGTCGATCGCCGGGCGGAGCGGCGCGGTCGCCTCGTCGGCGCCCCCGTCGCCTGCAGAGGCGACCAGGATCGCTCCCTTATGGACGGCGTACTGCGTGGCAGCAAGGTGGGTGCGACAGGACTCGGGTCGGAAGCCGTAACCCATCACGATCACGTCGCTGCCAAGACGTGCGGCCCGACGCACTGCCTCCGAGGCTTCGAGACAACTGCCGTCTCCGGAGGGCGCATGACGCAGGTTCATTCCGGGCCAGATGCCAACAATCCCCGCTCCACCGCCCAGGGACCCAGCGATGCCTGCCGCTGCCGTCCCGAACCGATCCCTGGCGACCCCGCCAGATTCAGTGCCCCTCAGATCAAGCCCCTTGAGGTCAGGATGGTTTCCATAGATCCCCGGAGCCACTATGGCTAGTCGAGGGCTGTTTGGAAGAACCGCTGGCGGCGTAACAGTCCCGGTGTCGACAACTGCCTCCAGCCACCACTGGTCCTGGCTCAGGCCATCGCCTGGGTAGGCCCTGGTCTCTGGGACGACATCGGGTTCGGCGTAGAGCAGTAACCCGCTGATCCGGAGACTGCGAATCAGGCCGTCGGCATCGGAAGCCGGCAATGAGTAGAGACCGGGTACCTCGGCCGACTCGGTGGCCCCGTGGCGTCGCGCTATCTGGTCGGCCTTTCGACCTGCCCTGGCGGCGACGATCCAGGTCACCACCCCGTCCTGGTTCTGGTCGGCTGTAGGTTGGGGCTCACCGGACTGGACCGGATCGGCTTCAAGGGCCCCGGCGGCAGCCGAACTGAAGACCCCGACGAGCAGAACCGCCGCTATCGCCAGCAGCGCCCGGTTTCGCAGGGGTATTCGGGTGTTTCCGTTCCGGTCGGTTCCGGATGGCATGGAAGCGATCACTTTCCCAGATAGGTAACCCGAAAAGTGGGGTCAGGTAGCGTCGTACCCTCGATTGATTACCGCTCAGGGCCGGACCGACCCCGCCCGCCCGGTCGCTCTACCCTCACTCCGTGACACCCGCAAGACCGAAAGCCGCACTGTTCGACAACGATGGCCTGCTGCTCGACACCGAGTCGGTTTGGAGTCGCGCCGAGCAGCGCCTATTCGAGATTCGCGGGATCGAGTTCACCCTGACCCACAAACAGGCCCTGGTCGGCTCATCGGCGGAGATGGCCGGCCAAAGGCTCGCAAAGTTCCTCGGTGAGGAGGGCTCCGAGCTGGCGATAATGGAGGAACTCAACGGGCTGGTCATGGACGAGCTCGAGGGAGGGGTCGACCCGATGGTCGGCGCGGTCGAGATCCTCGACATCCTTCGGGGCCATGGGGTGCTTCTCGGGCTGGTATCCAACTCGCCTCGGCCCTTCATCTTTCGCTCCCACGAGGTCGCGGGGACCGGGATCGAGTTCGACGTGGTGGTCAGCGGGCACGAGGTCCCGGAGGCCAAGCCAGCCCCGGACGCCTACCTGAAGGCCTGCGAAGTCCTTGGAGTGGAATCCGGTCCTGACGTCGTGGCACTCGAGGACTCCCCGACGGGGGTCGCTTCGGCCTCGGCGGCAGGCCTGTTCGTCATCGGGGTTCCATCGGTCCCAGGGATCACCCTCGAAGAGGCGGACCTCGTCGCCTCCACGCTCGATGATGCTGCCGTGCTCGAGAGGCTGGGGATAGAGCCGGCTCGGCCCGTAGGCGGCTGAAGGCTCAGGGGTCGAGTACCCGGACCCTGCGGATCACCCGCTCGGCGACGCCGATCGCCTGGTCGAGCTGCTCCCGAAGGCCGGGCCACGCTTCGCCGCTGTCGACTACGCCTTCGGTCACCGTCGCAAGCTCAGGCAGCATCTCTTCGAGGGCGTCGATGTCGGCCCGATGCTCTTGATCCCCTGCCAGGTCTCCGAGTTCCTTGACCGTCAGGGCCACCGCTACCTCGACCACCGCGGCGGCTTCGACGACCCGCCCGGCGTCGAGGTCGGCGCGGGCCCTCGGCACCAGGACTTCGGACGCCCTGAGGGACTCCCGGCCACGAAGTACCGCCGCGACCCGCCTCAGGGGTGCCGATCGGGAAAGGCGCTCACGCCGAGGGGCGGCTGCGCCACCCCTTACGTCGACGGCGAGCGAGGCGGCCGGATCTCCCGCGTAGGCGCTGTCCCCGTCGCCGTAGCCGACCCTGGCTGCGAGTGCATCGGCTTCGTCCCAGGGCCGGGCATAGGGGACCCCGGTCGCCGCCGCCTGGGTCACCAGTAAGCGGTCGAGCGAGTCGAAGGCGCGGCCGAGCAGGAGGTCGCAGTCCTCCCCGTCCAGCCCATCGAGCCAGGCTTCCGCCTCGCCCTCGTCGCCGAAGGTCAGGTCGGCAAATACAACCGTGACCACGGTCAGGGGGACTCGTGCCCGCTCGGCGGGGTTTCGTTCGGATACGGGCTTCCTCTTCTTTCGCCTGGCGGGTGGCAGGACGCCGGCCGTTTCGACAACGGTCACCCTTTCCACTTCCCCGAGTTCCTCGAGGTAGCGACCATCTTCCGGCCCCAGTCGGCCGGGTAGCTCCACCTGGGCGATTGCGAACAGGGTGCTTATCGGTCGCGCTCGGGCCGGGCCGCGGGGGACTCGGTCGGCAGGGCACTCCCGGAGACCTGGTCCGGAACCTCAGGGTTGTCGATGTCTTCCAGTCGCTGGATCAGACGGTCCCACTGTTCGGCTCCGAGTCCGGTCGACACGTAGACCGGTCCCGAGCCGGGGTCCCCGTAGCTGCTGTAGCCGACATGGAGGTGGTCGGCATGGTCTCCCATCGCGAACCCGGCCGGCTGCGGGTAGTCGAGCAGGGAGATCACCTCGTCCGGAGCCATCGTCCCCTGGAGGGCAAGGACCTCACGGGCGACCAGGTCGGTGAGCGATCCCGGTCCCTGGGTCGAGGCCGTGACCACCTCGCCGTTGATCGCGGCGATGTCGACGGCCGAGCCCCGGGCGTGGTTCGAGACGTAGCCGGAGGTCGTGATCGAGCTCTCCCGTCCGCAATGCATCGAACTGATCAGGAGTTCGTAGCCCTGGGCGCTCAGATAGGCGAGCACGGCCAGGACGCGACGATCGATAACCCCGGCGGCGATATAGCCACGATCGCAGTCCGGGATGTCGAGCTTCGGATCGAGCAGCACCCTCTTCTGGAGGGAGGTCTTCGAGAGGAGCAGGACGCCGCCGGCCCCCAGTCGGGCCGAGAACCGGTTCTTCCCGCGGGCGTTGTAGATGTCGGTCTCGGCGAGCAGGCGCCAGCCGTCGAGGAAGGGTTTCGGATCGATCGCCGGCGCATCCTTGCCGGCCGGCCTGATCGAGAACTCGATCGAGGCCGTCGGGGTTTCGGCCAGGCGGCCGAGGACGGTGCCGGCAAGCACCCGTGAGCCCTCCTTGAGTGGCAGCAGCTCGGTATCGGAGGGGTCGAGCCTCAGGACCCCGACGTTCGGGCCTCCGTAGACGAGGTAGTCGCCCGGTATCCCTTCGGCCCCGGCCGGACTGGGGGTCTTGATCGAGCTCCCGTCCACCGCGGCCCTCGTCTGGTTCTGGGGACGGAGCGGGTTCGCGTAGACCCGGCCCCTCATGTTCTCGGTATTCATCGGCCCCGATGCCTGGTCGGCTCCTTCACGCAACTGCACCAGGTCCGCCTGCTCCGAGCGCCTGCTGTCGGCCGCCTCGATCTCGGGGCGGGATGCCACCGCCGCCCGATCGGGATCGACCTTGATCTCGGTGATCCCCTTTGCAGCGGCCGCCGCAGTAGGCGCCGAGGACTTCGCTCCACCCATCTCGGTGGCTCCCGTCGGAGCTGGTGCCTGGTTCGCGACGAAGGTCGAGCCAGCTGAGGCACCGGACCCGGCCCGGGGCACCGGATGGACCTGCGAGATCGAGCCGAGGCCCGAGTAGCGGTAGGCATTGCCGTAGACGTCCCTAAGTTCGACGACCCCCCGGGTCGTGTCGATCTCGGTCACGACCCCATCGTTGACGGCAATTGCCGGCGCGCCGCCCTCGCCCTCGATCGAGATCGAGGTCCGATCGGAATCGGCCTCGACCGGGGCCCCGGTCCGGGTGTTGGTGGGGCCGGCACCCTGGGTCGAAATCTGGCCCTCGTAGGTCGTCTCACCGGCGACCGGGAACCTGGCCCCCTCGGTCAGGCCGGTAAGGGCGGTGATCAGCTCGTCGGGAATCGAGGCGTACCGGCGGGCGTACTCGAGTACGTCCTGGACGTACCCGTCGGCGTGGTTGTCGGCGAAGACCGCCCCGTACTCATCCTCCGCGTAGCCGCTTGCCTCGAGGTAGCCCGCTGCGGCGCAGATCGCATCCACCGGGTTATACGGATCCTTCTTGCCGTCCCCGTTCGCGTCCAGGCCGTACATCTCCCAGGTGGCCGGCATGAACATC
>JBJTBP010000061.1:0-44456 GCA_046091385.1 Solirubrobacterales bacterium
TCCTGACCCACTCCGCCTGGGCCTCGGTGGTCGAGGCCTTGCCCATCAGCTCGGTCGCATAGGCCGAGAAATCGCGCACGAACACGTCGAAGATCTGGTCGAGCGTGTCCTCGGGCAGACCGACCAGCGCCGCCTGCTCGCAGATCAGCTGGCCGTACGGGATCAGGGTGAACAGCTCGCCCAGGGTGAGCAGGAAGTCGAGGTCCTTCTGCTGGGCCTCGTCGGGCGGTGCGGTGGCCAACAGCTCCTTGAGCGAGTGGGCCAGTCCGACGAACTTCTCCACGTTCGGAACGCCGAGGAATGGCTCGTAGGCCTTCTCCCAATCGGCGAACCGGATCTTCGAGAGGCCCTTGGTCGGCCCCTGGTCGAACAGGAAGGTGTCGTCGCCCGGTTCGAGCATCCGCTCCGGTGCTTCCAGCTCGGTGTCGGGGTCAAACAGGTAGGAGGCCATGAACTTGAGTACCAGGGCCATGTTCACGTGGACCGTTCCCTCGAGCTTCGGCAGCGCCCGGATGTCGCGGGCAGCCATCTCGAACCACATGTCGCGCTCGAACCCCTTGGCCGCGATCACGTCCCAGAGCAGGTCGACCACCCGCTCGCCCTCACTGGTCACCTTCATCTTGGTGATCGGGTCGAACAGGAGGTAGCGCCGGTCTTCCGGTGAGGCCGTCCTCATGTAATCGGCCGCCCGGTAGGCGAACAGCTTCATCGCCGCGAGCCGGGCAAAGGCATCGGTGAAGGCCTGCCGGACGTGCGGGAAGTCGGTCACCTTCATCCCGTAGAGGACCCGGCTGTCGGCGTGGGTTATCGCCTCCCAGAAGGCGTGCTCGCAGATCCCGATCGAGCCGAACCCCAGGTTGAACTTGCCGATGTTGACCGTGTTCAGCGCCGCGTCGAAGGCAGCCGGCCCGGTGTGGAGTACGTCCTCCTCGGCCACCTCGTAATCGTTGAGGCGGAACTGGGAGACGTAGTTCTGGGAGTTGACCACGTTCCGGATCAGCTCGTACTCGTCCCGCTCCGGGTCGGCCGCGAAGAAGATGTAGCCCTCGGGTCCATCGATCCCTTCGACCCGACCGAAGACCGAGACGATCCCGGCCTCGTTGCCGTTCCCGATGTAGTACTTCTCGCCGCTCGCCGTCCAACCCGTCCCGTCCGGGTTCGGGGTCAGGACCATGTCGGTCGAGTAGATGTCTGCGCCGTGCTCTCGCTCGGAGAGCCCGAAGGCGAAGATTGCTCCCTCGCCAAGCAGCTTCGCCGTCTTCTCCCTGGCGGCCTGGTTCTCGGACATGAAGAGCGGACCGAGTCCAAGGATCGTTACCTGCCAGGTGTACCAGTAGGCGAGCCCGTAGAAGGCCGTTATCTCGTTGAAGGCAGAGATCCGGGTCGTGTCCCACCGGCGGGCCGGGTCGCCCCCGCCATCGCGCTCAGGGGTGAGGAAGGCCTCGAAGATCCCGAGCTCGGCCTGGGCGTCGATGAAGTCCCGGTACCAGACGTGGTTGCGGTCGGCGTCCTTCAGCGCCGCCTGGCCGCGAGTCTCGAACCACTCGACTATCCCTTCCAGCCTCTCCCGGTCTTCGGGGTCGAGGTGGTCGAGTCGCCACTCGTTCGGGTTGAGGATCAGGCCGTCACCGGGCGCACCCGGTCGGACCATCTCCATCGGATCTGCTGCTGCCACCTGGGTCGGTTCCATGCCGGAATCCTAAACCCGATCGGCCCGTTCGGCCGAGCGCCCGTTAGCCGGTCGGAGGCTTTGGCTTTGGCTCCTTCGGCTCGACGAGCCGGACCCTGCTGGATCCAGACGCCTTGACTGTGGCACCTGAGCCGTTCGAAGCCGAGGCCGTGCCGCCCACCTTCATCGATCCAGCCTTGGTCTTCGAGGAGCGCACGGTGGGCCTGAAGGAGACCGACTTGCCGGCAGCCAGGGAGGAGCGGGTCCAGCAGATCGTTTTGCCCTTGACCTCGCCCCCGACGCTCTTGACTACGTATAGGCCCTTGGCGAGCCTGGCACAGGTCTTGACGTTCCGGGCGGTCGTGGCAGCTCGGGTCGAGCTGGCACGTGCGGCCCCGGACTTGGCCACGTTCGAGGTCTTGATCGTTACGCGGAAGGCCCTGCCTGCCTTGACCTTGTCTGGAGTCCTGACCGAGAGCTTCAGCTTTGGCTTGTCTGCGGTGAAGGTGGCCGTCACCGACCGGGCCTCCCTCATCGAAACCTCGCAGGTGCCCTTGCCAGAGCAGGCGCCCGACCAGCCGCTGAATTTCGAACCCGATTGCGCCGAAGCCGTCAAGGAGACCTTGTAGCTCCGATACAGCGTCGTGGTGCCTTTGGATACCGGCTTGCTACCCAGACCCATCTGTGACTCGGTTGCTGTGCCCGAAACCGTCCCCGATCCCTTGCCCGACTTGGCGACAGTGAGGTCGGCCTTACATGGCTGCGGCTGGGTGTAGCGGCTCGTATAGAGCTGCAACCTGTTTGTCGCCGCGGTATCCACGGCGTTGAAGTCGCCCAGGTACTCGCACGAGTAGGGATTGAAGGTCAGCCAGGGCCGTGGCTGGGTGTAGAACGATGAGGTGCCGCCGGCGACGGGCTGGAGAGCGCCCATCGTGCCGTCTCCGGAAACCTCCATCGCGTGGACGCCATAGACAGGGGGTCCTCCCGTCGGATTGCTGTCGAGCACCACGTAGGCGAGCATCTGATCCGAGAACGCATTGGCTGCCAGCTGGGGCCGGAATCGTCGGTCCCAGGCGGAGTCGAAATCGGTACTTGACGCGGTTGCAGTCTTGGCGTCGCCGACTGGCGAGCCGTCTGCCGCCTTGAAACGGCGAATGTAGAACTCGGGCGCAGTCTTTTTGTTGATCGACATGATCACGAATTCGTCGCGAGACGCATTCCAAACGACCGACGCGTTCTTGTACTCAAGGGTTGTGCTCAGATCGATCCGCTGCGGGGAGCCGACCACGTTTCCATCGCCGTCGAGCAACCAGAGCCAAGGGGCAAACTGCTCCGAGGAACCATTGGTCTTGCCCCGGGCATAGACCATGAACCGGTTCGACGTCGGCGAGTAAGCAACTCCGCCGCCCCCCTGAAGATCGTAGGCCGAGTCGGGCATGAAGTCGATCAGCGAACCGGAGGGGGCACCCGACGAGTCGACGAACCTCGCGCGTGCATAGTCTTCCCAGTCGGTCATGGTCACGAGGAACTTGTCCTTGGCCGTGCTCCAGGCGAGGTTCGTCATCGTCCAGTCGATAGGCGTACTCGCGATCGTCTGGGGTGCGCCAGCCGGGATCCCATCGGCCGAGAGGGCGTCGCACTTGATGTCCACGGGCGTCGTTCCCGTGTAATTGGCCCAGCAGGCAAGGAAACCGCCGGTGGAGGGGTTCAAGGCGATCGAAGGTTGGGACCAAAACCCTCGCGCATTGGAGGTGAGCCGCTGGGCCGCACCAACCGGGTTGGCCTCGGAGTCCAGGAGCTGGGTGTAGTAAGAACAGATGGCCGAGGAAACACAGGTGCCTCCGTCGTCATAGCTGTAGACGATCACGCTGCGGCCAGTCGTGGGATTCGACGCGAGCGCAGACGCCTTCCCGTTGTTTTCGTAATTCCCCGGCCAAGCCGAAATCTGGACTGGTGAAACGACGGAGGCTACGCCAGACGCGGGCGGAAGGGCAAGAACCCCGAGAACCGACAGTAGAACGAAAGGGAAACGAAGTCGACGGATCAAGCTGGGCCTCCGGAGTAACGGGAGGTCCGAAAGTACCAGAGATCCCTTCTGGAAATGGCTAACCGGAACCGGTCTGTTGCCTTCCGATCCGATCGCCGTGGCAGTTCTGTCCCCGGTGACATAGGCTGGAGCAACGCTCGCTATTGAGGACGGTCGGGTAACCAAAAGGAGGCGAGGAACATGAGGATCTACGTTTGCTGGGGCGCCTGGACCCGGAAGATCGGGACCCACGAGCACCCCTGTGGTGAAGCCGACAAGGCCCTCCAGGAGGCCGGGTACGACCCCGAGGTGGTCA
This sequence comes from Solirubrobacterales bacterium, assembly GCA_046091385.1. Classification (GTDB taxonomy): domain Bacteria; phylum Actinomycetota; class Thermoleophilia; order Solirubrobacterales; family 70-9; genus 67-14. Next base: position 4,012 of record JBJTBP010000061.1, read on the forward strand.
AGGTCTACGGCTTCGGGCCGCTCCCGATGTTCCTCCAGCCGAAGCGCAAGAAGGTCAAGGAGCTGACCGGCCAGACCTGGGTCCCGGTCCTCGAGATGGACGACGGATCGACGATCTCCGGTTCGAAGGAGATCATCGAGTGGGCCCGTCAGAACCCCTCCGACCCGGCGGCAGCCACCGCCGGGTAGCCCAGCCGGATGCCGGTCCCGACTCCTCCCACCCTGCGGCAGCCGAGACTGGTTCAGGGCGTTCGTTTCGCGCGCTCGCAGACGCGGTTCTTCGAGAAGGCGGCCCACCTGGGTGACCTCTTCCAGGTCAACTTCCAACGCCGCCGCTGGAACATGGTTACCCACCCCGACGCGGTAAAGGAGGTCTTCACTGCCTCGCCGGAGGTCCTCCACGCCGGCAAGGGGAACGACATCCTGGCGACGGCGCTGGGCGAGCACTCGGTGTTGATCCTCGACGAGGACGAGCACATGCGTCAGCGCAAATTGCTCCTTCCGTCCTTCCATGGCGAAAAGCTCGAGGCCCAGTCCGAGACGATCCGGAGGATCGCCGAGCGCGAGGTCAAGCGGATGCCGAGGGACGGGAGTTTTGCGATGCGGGACCACAGCCAGGCGATCGCCCTCGAGGTGATCCTCGAAATCGTGCTCGGGACCGAGTCGACGGGACCCGAGCATGACGCCCTCTCCAGCCAGGCAAAGGCGATGCTCGACCGGATGGGCAGGCCCTTCAGCCTGCTTCTGCCCGGTCTGCTCGGACCGCGCCATCGACTGGTCAAGAGGATGCACCGGCCGGTAGTCGACCCCCTGGACGAGTCCCTTTACCGCCTGATCGCCGAGAGGAGGCTGGCATCCGACCTCGAGGAGCGAAACGACATCCTCTCGATGCTCCTCACCGCGAGGGATGAAGAGGGAAGGCCGATGACCGACCAGGAGGTGCGCGACGAACTGGTAACCCTGATCGTCGCCGGCCACGAGACCACGGCCACCGCACTCGCCTGGGTCTTCGAGAGGCTCGCCCACACCGAGGGCAGCACCGAAGCGCTCCACCGGGCGGTCGAGGACGGGGACGACGAATACGTGACCTCCGTGGTCCAGGAGACCCTCAGGCTCCGGCCGGTGCTCGACGTAGTGGTCCGCCACGTCAACCGGCCGGTCGAGATCGCCGGTTACGCCTTCCAGCCGGGAGAGATGGTCGTTCCCTGCATACACCTCGTGCACCGTCGCGAGGACATCTATCCCGACCCCCTGGAGTTCAGGCCCTCCCGCTGGAAGGACACCAAGCCGGGCACCTACACCTGGATCCCGTTCGGGGGTGGTGTCAGGCGATGCATCGGCTTCTCCTTCGCGATGGCCGAGATGGAGATCGTGATCAGGGAGGTTGCTAAGGCCGGGGTGCTCGAACCGGTCGGCGGGGACGAAGCGGTGGTGCAGCGGTTCATCACCTCCTCCCCGGCCCGGGGCGGAGAGCTCCGGTTCGCGATCTGACCCGATTGCACCCCACCGACTAGGGTCCGATTCGTGGAAGACGCCTACCTCGTCCCAGATGAAGCTGGCCTCCTCGACCTGGCCGATCGGTTCGGCGATGATCCGGTAGTGATGGTCAACCTGATCCGCTTCCGTGAAGAAGCGGGGGAGCCCTGTGAGGGGATGACCGGGGCCGAGGCCTATGGCCGCTACTCGGAGGGGACGATCCCGTTCCTGAAGCAGGCTGGCGCCAGGGTGATCGCGGCCACCGCCTGTGACTCCCCCCTGATCGGCCCAGCCGAGCGGGAATGGGACATGGTGATCCTGGTCGAGTACCCGTCGCCCAACGCCTTTCTGACGATGATCCAGGACCCCGGCTACCTCGAGGTCCACCGACTCCGGGCGGCCGCCCTGGAGGACAGCCGCCTTCTCCCCTCCAGGCCGATCCCGACCCCGGGGGCCTGAAGGTCCCAGGATGGCCGGGGAGCCGGAGCGGGTCGTGCCCGGTGCCTACTGGCCGAGACCCTGGACCGCAGAGGACGGCGGCCCCCGGAGGCTCTGCCGGCCGGATGACCAGCCTGGCCTCGGCATCGAGCCGAACGAGCGCCTGGAGGTGACCGCCTGGAGGGATGCCTTTGCCTCTGACATGGTGATCCGACGGGAGCCTGGCGAGCTCTACGCCCTCCGTCACACGATCCCTCCCGGAGACCCCCTGGCGGGCGACGTGGACGGCTGGGTCGAGCGCCTCGACCCCCATACCCTCGAGGTAACTGCCACGACGAGGCGGTGGCCGTCGGGGAGGTACTGGCCGGGCGGGATCGCCGCCCACGCCAACGGCGACCTCTACGCCGTCTTCGGTACCGGGGCCCACCGGCTGACCCCTGATCTGGAGGAGGTCGCGAGCCGGAGGCTCCCGGTCGACCGTCCCTACAACTCCTTCGTCGTGCTCGCCTCGGGCGAACTGGTGACCAAGGACTGCGACGCACCCCGCGGCCGGGCGCCCTCGACCGTCTCGGTACTCGACCCCGAGACCCTCGAGTCGGTCGCACCCGAGCTGGAGTTGCCGGAACCGAGCATCGCCAGGCTCTCTTCGGATGGCGAGACCGTGATCGCGGTCGGGACCGAGACCGTCTTTCGCCTGCGCTTCGACCGCGACGCCAGCCGGATCACGATCGACGAGACCTGGCGACCCCGCTACGGGCCGGCCCCCGGCCGGGGCTTCGGCTGGGACCCGGTGATCGCCGACGACCACGTCTTCTGGATGGACCAGGGCCGGAACGGGGTCGACTGGACGATGGTCGGGAGCGGCGAGGACCCTGACCCGGTCAGACTCTGGTGGTGCCGCAGGGACGACCCCGACTCGATCCGCTCGGTCGAGATCAGCGGCCTCCCCTACGGAACGGAGTCCAACCCACCGGCCTGGGACCCGGTCGAGGGTGTCGTTGTCGCCTACGACGCCGGCAATGCCGTGGTCCGGGGCTGGAAGCTGGTTGGCGATGACCTGGAGCCGCTCTGGCGAAGGGACGACCTGGCCCACGCGGGTCACCTGGTCGTCTTCCCCGACACAAGGGAGATCGTGGTCCAGGACTACCGCGACCTGGCCCTGAGGCGCACCCGCTTTGCCCGAAAGGTCCTCTGGCCCCCGCTCAGGCGACTGGGCCGAAGCGCCCCGATGCGCCGTGCAGCCCTGCCGATCGGCTCCGACTCGGTCGTCGTACTCGACCTCGATACCGGAGAGGAGAAGGCCCGGACCCGAGTCCCCTCACCCGGACAGGCCTTCCTCTTCCCGGCCCCGGGCTTCGAGCGCGACCTCTATTACCTCTCGATGACCACGATCGCCCGGGTCGGGGTCGCCTCCGGTTAGGACCGGCTGCCAGGCCTCAAGAGGGCGTTCCCTCCCGGTCCCGGCGTCTAGTCCCGGCCCGGGCCGCCTCTTCGGAGTGGGCCTCGATCCGGTCCGGCTTCCAGGCGACCGGCACCTTCCGCCTCGGACCGAGGACCAGCCCGGCCACCGATCCCGAGACCGAGGCGAGGGAGTTGAACAGCCAGTAGAAGAGCGGGTAGAGGGGAGCGACCCAGAGCATCCGGCTCACCTCGGGATCCTCCGGAGCATCAATCCGGACTCCCCAGACGATCTGGAGAATCGAGATGATCACGATGATGATCCCCCAGTGGTCGAGCAGGGGACTGTTGCCGAGTCCCGGCACCCCCGCAAGGGCCGCGACGGCCCAGAAGGCGACGGCAAGTACCAGGAGGAAACACCAGACGATGCTGAGGAACCCCTCCAGGGCGACCGGCCACATCCGGTAGCTCGAGGGCCTGAAAAGGCTCGGCCCGAACACCCTCAGGACCTCCCCCAGCCCCCGGCCCCAGCGCCGGCGCTGCCGGAAGAGGTTCCGGACCCGGGCCGGTACGCGCATCGCAAACAGGGCACGCGGCTCATAGAAGATGTCCCAGTCGCACATCTGGAGCTGCCAGCTGACCATGATGTCTTCGGTCGCGGCGTAGGGGTCGAACCCTCCCACCTCGACCAGGGCCCTCTTCCGGTAGAGGGTGCAGACCCCCGAACAGGTGTTGATCCTCCCCCAACCCGCCTGGGCCCGGCGCAAGACCGCCACGGTCGAGGAGAACTCGATCGCCTGGAGTCGGGCGAGGATCGTGTCGGTGTTGGCGACCCGGGGGTTGCCGGTGACCGCCCCGAGGTTGGGGTAGCGAACGAAGTGCGAAGCCATCAGCTCGATCACCCGCCGGTCCGGGCGTCCGTCGGCATCGAGGACTAGCACCAGTCCTCCCTCGGCGAGCGGAAGTACCTCGTCGAGGCCCGTCGCCTTGCCGAGGCTCTCGGGATGACGGAGCAGGTGGATCGTCACCGAATCCCGGGAGTTAGCCTCGCCCACGAGATGGTCCCCCTCCGGGGACGGATCCCGGATGAACGACTTCGCCACCTCGAAGGTCCCGTCGGTCGATCCGTCGTCGATCACGAACAGCTCGACCCTGGGCCAGTCCAGGCGAAGCACCGACTCGATCGTGGCCCCGATCAGGGACTCTTCGTTCCGGGCTGAGATCAGCACCGTGATCAGGCCGAACTCCTGGCGGGCGCTGCGGAGATCGGCCTCATCCGGGAGGATCCCGAGGTTCCCATCCTCCCGGTCGAGGACGAACCGTCGGGAGGAGTCGATCGCGAGCATCGCCGTGATCACCGGGAATGCCCCGAGGACGATCATCCAGATCAGGTAGATCGGGGTGTCGGAGAATGCCTGGAGTGCCTCTGCCACCGGCTAGGCCTCCCCGCCATCGGGAGCCGGACCGCGGGACCTCCTCAGGAAGAGCGGCCGGAGCACCGCGACCCCGAACAGGACCCAGAGGAAGACCAGCACCTTCGCTCCGAGGACCAGCGGGAAGGCATCGACGAAACCGTCGAGCTGGGTCAGGTGGAGCCACACCGCGAGGAAGCCGACCAGGAGCCAGGAGGCAATGCCGACGCAGAGCGCCCAGCGATCCCTCGCGCTCCCTTTCACCGGACCGTCGCAGCCGGTCCAGACGGTGTCGGAAGGCTCAGTTCCGGGAACCCGACCCGACGGCATGAGGTGTTCCTTGATCGCCCGGACCGGACCGGTGTGACCACCGGCTCCCGCCCTTTCTGACTGGTCGTCATCCATGAGAGGTCAGCTCCGTCTACCGGGACCGGATAAGGCCTGTTTCCCTGACCGGTTCCTCGAAGGTAAACCTTAGTCCGGGTGACATGGTCCCACCGCGGGGGCCGTCGATCGGGAAGGCACGGTCAGCTGTCGGTGCGGGGCGGCCTTCCGGCGGCGAATCACCCGACTAGGCTCTAGACATGGAGGCGGGCGTGGAACCGAATCCCGATACTGGCGAGCGGGTACCGGCCATCTCGCGCCTGGTCCACTCGAGCTGGTTCGAGGGGTTCATCTTCACGGTGATCATCCTCAACGCGATCGTCCTCGGGCTGGAGACCTACCCCGACATCCAGGACCGCTACGGCGACACCCTCTACCTGCTCAACGAGATCTTCCTCGGCATCTTCATCGTCGAGATCCTGCTTCGTATTAGCGCCTACGGCTCTCGACCATGGAACTACTTCAGGAGCGGGTGGAACGTCTTCGACTTCGTCGTCGTCTTCGCCGTCTTCATTCCGGGGGTCAGGGAGAACGCGACCCTCCTCCGGCTGGTTCGGCTGCTCCGGGTCGTCCGGGTGGTCAGTGTGCTGCCCGACCTTCGGGTGCTGCTCTCGGGAATGGCCCGGGCGATCCCTCCGATCGCCTCGATGGCCGCGCTCGCCGTCCTCCTGATCTTCATCTACGGGATGATCGGCTGGAAGATCTTCGGCGAGGCGATCCCCGAGCGCTGGGGTGACATCGGTGAGGCGATGCTCACCCTGTTCACGATCCTCACCCTCGAAGGCTGGAACGAGATCCTCTTCGCCGGCCAGGAGGTAACCCAGTTCGCCTGGGTCTTCTTCGTCAGCTTCGTCCTGATCGCCTCCTTCCTGCTGATCAACATCCTGATCGCGATCATCATCAACGCGGTCGAGGACGCCCGGGAAGCCGAGCGGACCCAGGAAGCCGAGGAGCGACTCCAGCTGATCGAGGAGGGAGGAGAGGTGGCCGACCCCCTCCAGAACGCCCTCGACCGACTGGCCGAACTCAAGTCCTGGATCGGGGAGGTCGAGACCGAGATTTCGGTCTTTCGACTCCGGGATGGGGATGCCGAGTCGACGGAGTGATCGCCGACGACCGAACCGAAGCGCCTCCTGCACTCTGGGCGGCGCGGCCGGGGAATGTAGGCGGGGAATCGCTCGGGAATCCAGAGGATTCCGTAAACCCAAGGGGGCGAGGGGACAAACGAAACGGGGGCCCGAAGGCCCCCGTTCCCTGAAACATTGCCCGGTCTACCGGGCTTGAGGATCGATGCTAGCTGGTGATCCTCTTCATCTTGATCTTCATGATCTTGCTCGACGACGAGGTCGTCTGGAAGATCACGTCCGGCTTGGCCTTGCCGAGCACCCTCATCCTCCAGCCCGTGGTGGGCTTTCCGGCCTTGAGGAACGCAGCGATCTGGTTGCCGGCCTGCTTGCAGGACATGGTCTGCTTGCCGCCGTACTTGTTGACCGCGAAGTAGTAGTCGCCCTTGGGGAAGCTGACTCCGCTGATCTTGTCGTTGTTCTCGACCTCGAAGTAGCCCGGGCACCTGTTGAAGGCAGCTGCGTCCGAGCGTTCTGCGGCGATCGAGAGGAAGCCGACCATCGCCGTCGCGGCGATGAGAAGCATCACGAGGGGGCGTCGCGCCCCAACTGAGTGGGTCATCCCTGTTCCTTTCGCTCCGTCCCCTGGACGGAAGGTTGGTTTCGTGGCCGACCCGCCGCCGCCATGCGACAGTGAAGACCTGGGTGGATAGTACGTGGTAGCCCGGCATACGTGGCAGCCCGGCACTCTCCTGCCGAATCGATCACCGATCAGGGGTTCTTTGCGAGGCAGAAAGCCGGATTAAGTCGACCGCGGGCAGGAAGGGACCCAGGACGGGAGAAAACCGGAATAGCTCGGCCTTCGGACGAGGAGCAACAGGGGATGCCAGAGGACCAGAACGAAAGCTACGAAGAGGCGCTGGAGCGGGTCCGTACCCGGCGCCGGGTCGCGGCCGAGCAACGAAGGCGACGGAGCCGCGCCCTCGGCCTCGCCGCGGTCGGGATTGGGGTCCTGGTCGTGGTCGGGATCGTGCTCTCCCAGCTCTGGGGTAGCGGGGGTTCGGGCGACCGGACTGTCTCTGGCAACGCGACCACCTCTTCTCCCCCCGCAGGTGGCAACTCAAAGGCCGCGGAAGCCAAGGCCGTTACCCGCGACCGGGAAGGATGGCGACCGTGGAAGGGCCCGGTCCCGATCCTCATGTACCACCCGATCCAGGAGCCGGTCGAGGGCAACCCCTACCCGGATCTCTTCCTGACCAGGGAGGACTTCGCCGACCAGGTCCAGTGGCTCGAACGAAGCGGCTTCCAGGCGGTGACCCTGGAGGAGGTCCTGAACAGCTGGTTCGAGGGTGGGACCCTCCCGCCCAAGCCGGTCGTCCTCTCCTTCGACGACGGCTACCAGAGCCAGTACGAGAACGCCTTTCCCCTGATGGAGGAGCTCGGCTGGCCGGGAGTCCTGAACCTGAAGGCGCTCGAGTCGGACATCTACGACAGCCAGGTCGAGGAGATGGTCGCCGCTGGCTGGGAGGTCGCCTCGCACTCGGCAACCCACCCCGACCTCCCCTCGCTCTCGGACTCCCAGCTCGAAGATGAGATGGTCCGCTCCCAGCGCATCCTCGAGAACCAGTTCGACACCCTGGTGACCAACTTCTGTTATCCGGCCGGAAGCTATGACGACCGGGTGATCGCTGCGGTCAGGGAGGCCGGCTACCGCTCGGCGACCAGCACCGAGCCCGGACTCGGAAGGCCTTCGGATCGCTGGAGCCTCGACCGGATCCGGATCGAGCTGGGAGACGGGGCGGCCGAGCTGGAGTCCAAGCTCGCCTCGGCCGGCGTCTGAGCTACTCCATGTACTTGACCAGGCGCCAGTAGGAGAGGACCATGATCGTGGTCATCGCCGCCGCCGACCCCAGGCACCACTGGCAGGTCGTGTTCAGCTCGGTGACCGAGTAGAAGGTCAGGTACATCGAGGTGCCGAACCCGAAGGTACCGAGGAATGGCGTGGTGAACCTGCCGAGGTTTCCTGGCAGGAGGAGCGAGAGCAGGACCAGGGAGTAGCCGGTGATGCCGACCGTGGTTGTCCTGATCCCGAAGAAGAGGTCGGCCCCGTCGGAGTACTGGGCTGCCGTGCAGCCGCCGGTCGAGCAGGTGGGCAGTTCGCCCGCCGCCCACTTGATCGCCAGATAGGAGGCGAAGGAGAGCCCCGCGAGGGCAACCAGGGCGATCGTGATCCTGACCGCCAGCTCGGGCAGCGGGCCACTGCGGAAGAAGCTGTAGATGACCAGCCCCGAGACCGGCAGGAGTGGGGTCTGGGTGATCAGGATCGTCTCGGTTGTTGCGTCGGGGAGCAGGGAGACGCCGACCCCGAAGAGGACCAGGACCCCTATCCAGGGGAGGAAGTGACGGGCAGCTCTCATCGGGGTAATCCTAGATCGAAGCCCTTCCCGGCCCCCTTTTCGGGCCTTCAGGGGGCCTGGAGCCGGCCGGTCTCGTTCCAGAGGGTGATCACCGGTCGGTCGTGCTCGAAGCCGAGCAGGCAGACCGCGGCCGTCCCCAGGTTGAGCATGACCCCGTCCTCCGCCGACAGCCCGACCCAGCGGGCGCCGACCACCCGAAGGACGTGCCCGTGGGCGACGAACAGCCAGTTGCCCTCCCCCTCCCTGGCGGCGGTGACCAATGGGTCGACCCGGGCGCCGACTTCGGAGGCGGTCTCCCCGCCCGGGCAGCCATCCTCGAACAGAGACCAGCCGGGCTTCGCCTTCTGGATCTCCACCGTGGTCAGCCCCTCGTACTCGCCGTAATCCCACTCCACCAAAGCCTCGTCGGTTGCCGCCCCCGCCCCGAACCCGGCCAGGCTGCAGGTCTCAACCGCCCGGTCCAGCGGACTGGTGACCACCCTCTCGAACTCCATCCCGGCCAGGCGCCCGCCGGCCGTCCGGGCCTCTTCGCGCCCGGCCTCGGTCAGCTCGATGTCGGTCCTGCCGGTGTGGCGACGGGAGATCGTCCACTCGGTCTCCCCGTGGCGAAGGAGGACCAGGTATCTCTCGGACCGGGACACGAGGTGGACTGTATTCGGGAGGGCCGGAGGCGGAACCGAGCCGACCTACGAGGTGATGCCACCGAGCATGAAGCAGCCGATCGCCGAGTACCAGGCCTCCTCCAGGGCCAGGACTACCCCGGTCGTCTCGCGGTCGGTACCACGGAAGGCGTCCAGCCCGGCCCGGCCCCACCTGCTCGACCAGACCGGGTAGCCGGCGCTGAGACCCCGGCGCTGGAGCACCGACGACCAGTACTCCACGGTCGAGAGCGCCCCCTCCGTGGCGTTTGGAAGGAGCTCCGATCCCGCGCCCTCGGAGATCGACTCGCCCAGGCCAAAGCTGTCGAGGCCGAGGATCGAGTCACCCGAGACCAGGGTCGAACCGATCACGAAGTAGGAGATCGCCCGGGAGGCCTGGACCATCTCCCGATCGAGCGGATTGGTTTCCTTCGGGATCCGGTCGACCGATCGGCCGAGCGCCCTGAAGGCCGGGTAGATGTATTCGGGCACACCGCCCAGACCGATCGCCCGGACCACGTCCTCGAAGTACTGCTCGCTGGCCCGGCCGCCCCGGATCAGGAAGTTCGTATAACCCGACAGGTAATCCGCGACCGCCCGCTCCGACTTGCGGGGGGCTCGGGGTGAGCGCGAGGCAAGAGCGGCCTCGACGGCATCCGGTCCGAACACCTCGATCGAGCTACCGGCGTCAGCCACCACCCCGGCCAGCCCTGCCAGGGCCTCCCGATCGAGGCCTTCCTTCCGGGCGAGTCGCTCACGGACCACCTCGAGCAGTGCGGTCGAGTAGCTGACCCAGCCTAGAGCGACCGGCACGAGGAGCTGCTGCTCGTAACCGCCCCAGGCCCGGCGAACGGCCCCGGCGGTAGTCGCTCCCGCCTTCCCTTCCAGCGTCTTGATCCGGTCCTCGAGCAATCGGGCGGCTGAGGGGACGCCACCCCGGCCGAAGGCCGAGTCGACCTCAGCGGAAAGCCGATCCCGTTCGACCTCCTTCAACGCATCGACCCCGAGCGCGTAGGCACGAGCCGTGTCCCCGCCGTTTCCGGCCTCGAGCGCCTGGCCGGCCAGGGCGCAGGCCCCGCTGCCGACCGTCCCGGGCGGGGCCTGCTCAAGGGCAGAGGAGATTCGCCGGTCGAGCTCGACCGTGGTCTCCTTCGCGACCCGCCTCACCGCCCCGGTGAGGCGGGGTGGTCTGCCAGACCCGGGGGCGAGGTTCCTTCCGGTGAAGGCCCGGTAGGCCGTGCCGATGTCCGGGACCACCCGGACCTCCACGTCGAGCGAGCGGCCGAACTTCACGATGTCGACCTCCTCCCCGGTCTCGGGATCGAGCTCGACCTCGGTCCCCAGGGGAATGAGGACGGTGTCGTACCCGGCTTCGGCCGCGGATTCGACCTTGGTCAACACGTTCGTGACCGGGCCGATCGATCCATCCGGGTTGATGGTGCCGGTCATCGTCACTCCGGACCGGAGGGCCTGGTCCCTTACCGCAGCCAGCACACCGACGGTCAGTGCCCCTCCGCCCGAAGGCCCGTCGATCGGGCCGGTGACGTCGAACCGCACGTCGACCTCGTTGGGGTCGGAGCCGCTCAGCAGGGTCCCGACCGCCGCCGCAGATGCCGAGGCCGCCTGCCACTGATCGCCTGTGTCCTTTGCCTGGACGTCCTTCAGGTTGAGGGTGAAGCCGGGCTTCCCGATCGAGCGGACCTCGACCGTTGCCGGTTCGATCCCACCTGCGACCGTCCCGTCTGCCTGGTCGGCCGCCCAGAGGACCGGCACGGTCAGCGAATCGGAAGCACCGCAGCCACTCGAGACCACGACCCCACCCGAGGTCGCCACCAGGGCAAGCAGGGAGGCGGCGAGGACCGAGATCTTCCGGGGAGACCCCACCCTCGATCCCTCGAAGCGCTTGTCCGGTCTGTTCGGAAGTACGGGGCCTCTCCTCCCGCTCACCCTAGCGGCGGGCCTCCTGTACTGTCCGGGTTCAACGGGGGGGCAGGCTCGCCGCAAGAGAGGGGACAGGGATGGGCCAGCAACGTAGGGCGGGTCGTCGGATTTCGATCGGGGCGATGCTCCTGCTGGGGGCAGTCGGCCTCCTTGTTGGTGGTGTCAACCCCGCCCAGGCCGCCAAGAAGCAGCCCCTGGGCAAGTTCAAATGGGTCCCCGCGCCCAGGGTGATTCCAAAGCTGCCGAGCTTGAGGGTCGGCAAGATCGAGCTCCCGCGGGACTACTCCAGGCCGAACGGCAGGACAGTCACCTTGGTTGCGGCGAAGGTACCGGCACCCGGGGCCAGGAGGGGAACGCTCTTCTTCAATCCCGGGGGGCCCGGGGCATCCGGAGTCGAAGCGATCCAAGGAGCCGTTGATCTCCCGGCCTCGGTAAGGCGTCACTTCGACTTCGTCTCGTGGGACCCCCGGGGGATCGGCCTCTCCAGGCCCTCGATCCGGGGCTGCAGGGCAACCGGTTCGGGCCTCGGCAGCCCCCTCCCCGCGACCGGCCTTCCGACCAGGTCCGAGTGGCTCTCGAACCTCTCCCAACAGCGCAAGGAAGCGAAGAGACTCCCACGCCAATGCCTTTCGAGGAACCTCGGGATCGCCCGACACATGGGCACTAACAACGTCGTTCGCGACCTGGACAGGATGCGAAGGGCGGTCGGAGACCGGAGGCTCACCTATTGGGGGGCGAGTTATGGATCCCGGATCGGGTACGTCTACGCGCTCCGCTACCCGAGGAGGCTCCGGGCGATACTGCTCGACGGGAGTATCGACCCACAGCGGGGATGGAGGGAGTTCACCCGGGGCAGGGCTCAGGCGACCGACCGGGCGCTGAAGGTCATGGCGAAGCCAGGGGTAAGGCCGGCCTTCGCCGCCGAGATCTACGCCACGCGGGATGACCTGAGGCTCAACGGGCCGATTACCCAGTCCGATGGCAGCAAGCTCACTCAGTGGGTCTTCGAGTCTTTCGTGGCGAATAACACGTTCGCCCAGGCCCAGTGGACCAAGATTCAGGCGCTCATCGACGCGATCAAGCAGGTCCGAGCGGGTGGGGCCTCACGCGAGCGAGCCCTCGAGACCATCCGGGAGGCGGTCGAGGAGGTCGAGGAAGAGGGCCCCTTCTTCCCGGAGATTGGGAACGGCAGGGCCGGTGACGCCGCGGCAAACACGGCGCTGGCCAACCGGATCGTCAACCACCTCGACTACGCGGACGGCAACATCCCGAGCGGGGTGGCCAGGAGGATCCTCCTCAACAACGTGCGGAACTACCCCTTCTTTGCCTTGAACACGCTCACCGGCCTGTTCTTCTCGACAGGCCTCGGCTCCCTGAGACCGGACCCGGTACCGCTGACCAGCGCGCCCAGGTTCGCACGGATCGCCCGGAGGACCCAGAACGTGCTGATCTCCGGCTCGACCGGCGACGGGGCGACCCCTGCTCCCTGGACGGCCCAGATGGCGGCCTCCTTTCCCCGGGCCGGGCTGGTCCGGTTCGACGGCTGGCAGCACGTCAACTGGACCGCGGTCGAGTCGCCCTGCGTCAACGACCCGATCACCAGGTTCATCGTGACCGGCAGGCAGCCGAGTCCACTCAGGCTGCCCCTCTGCCCGTTCGCGCCGCCCGGCCCGCCGGCTACTCCGTAGCCGAGGGGTCGGCTAGAACCCGGGTCCGAGGGTCGCGGCCCAGACCAGCGCCACCGAGATCGCCGCGAACGAGGTGACCGTGATGGTCCGGTACCAGAGCTTCCCGTCGGCCTCCTTCGAGAAGGCGAGCGGTACGAATAGCAGCGGATTGACGAAGGTACCGAAGGCCAGCAGGTAGGCCGCGAGCTCGGGGATGTCGGGCAGGACCAACCCGACCCCGATCGCGATCAGCCCCATCATTATGTAATCGAGGTGGATCTGGAGGATCCGGTGGGGCTGGACTATCCCGATCCGTTCGATCCACTCAGGCTTTTCCGAGCGGATCACCACCGCCCAGCCGAGGAGCGCCGCGATCGCCAGCTCGATCAGGCCGACCTGGATCAGGAAGTTCAGGGCCGAACTCCCACCACGCCGCCCGCCGTCACCGCTGACGCGGACTCGCCTCTCGCAGCTGCTCTCCTCGGTATGAAAGTCGTGCTCACCCTCGCCGATCCTATTCCAACCCCTCCCATCCCCGGGTCTGTCGGGCGGCTAACCTGAATCGGTGAAGGATCCTCTCTACGAGCGCATCGCCCGGCTGCCGCTGGCGGTCGAGGGTCACCGACTCAAAGGCCTCAGCTTCGAAAGGCCGGACGGCTTCAAGCGCCTGACCACCGTCATCCGACTCGCCGGCGCCGGGGAAGAGGGCGTCGGCGAGGATGTCGCTTACGGGACGGAGGACCAGCTCGCTTTCCGGGAGAATGGTGAGGAACTCGACCTCTCGGGGGAGTTCACGATCGAGTCCTTCTCCCGGCTGCTCGACGGACTCGAGCTCTTCCCGGTCGAGCCGTCATGGGACGTTTATCTCTCGTACCGGCGTTGGGCCTTCGAGAGTGCCGCACTCGACCTCGCCCTCCGCCAGGCCGGGGAGTCGCTCCACGGAGTCCTCGGGATCGAGCCCCGTCCGCTCGACTTCGTCGTCTCGATGAGGCTCGAGGCCGACGAGGAGGGGAAGCCACCCACCATCAAGCCGTTCGCCGAGCGCCTCGAGGCCCACCCCGGTCTCAGGTTCAAGCTGGACCCGACCAACGACTGGACCGACGAGCTGAGCGAGGAGCTCGCCTCCACCGGAGCAGTCGACTCGCTCGACCTCAAGGGTTACTACTCAGGTACCCCGGTCGACGTCGAGACCGATCCGGCCCTCTACCGTCGGCTGATCGAAGCCTTCCCCGACGCCTGGCTGGAGGACCCGGACGTCGACGATGAGACCCGACCGATCCTCGACCCTGTCGCCGACCGGATCACCTGGGATGCGCCGATCCACTCGGTCGCGGACATCGAAGCTGCTCCCTGGAAGCCGCGGATGGTCAACATCAAGCCGTCCCGCTTCGGGACCCTGGAGTCGCTGTTCTCGGCTTACGCCTTCTGCGAGCGGGAAGGGATCGGCGCCTACGGAGGGGGTCAGTGGGAGCTGGGCCCCGGCCGCGGGCAGATCCAGTACCTCGCGTCGCTCTTTCACCCCGATACGCCCAACGACACCGCCCCATCCGGCTACAACACCGACCCCCTCAATCCGGACTTGCCCTCCAGCCCGCTCGCTCCGGCTCCAGCCCCCCAGGGCTTCCGCTGGGGCGAGTGACAGCCGGGTGGCCCTTCACGCTTAGAGCAGCTCGACTGTGAACCGAATGAATTCCTTGCTGTCGGCGAGCCGGGTCACCTTGAGTTTTGCCTCACAGAAGGGATCGTCATCAGTGAGGGTCCGTGAGGCATTCTGTTTCAGGGCGACAACGACGTCTATGTTCGATGCCTCGAGGAAGCAGCCCCCCGAATCCGCCTGCCTGCCCGACTTAATTATGAACCGGGGCTTCTTCAGGAAAGGATTCGTAATCGCGAAGTTGATCCGATTCAGAAAGCCCCCTTCGGACTCATCGGGGTTCGGCCAGGTAAGGGTGCTCTGGAACTTGCCAAGGCTGTAGGCGTCGACCGAGAAGAGGACTTTCCCGTTGTAGGACCGCCACCTTCCGTACTGGCCGTGGGGAACCTTATCGGGATCCATTCCCCGGCCGATATCGCGGCAGGGGTTGTCGCGATCCGGGTTATCCGGGCAGTACTTTCCCGTGCCGGCCACCCCGACATCGATGGGGCGCTTCGTGTACCGGTAGCTGTTGACGAAGTCCACCTCGATTCCCCGGAAGCCACCATAGGAGTTTCCGACCCCCCGCTCCCACGCCTGCGTCTTCCCTCCGGATGCCTGGCGATCCACCCCGCCGTCGTCGCTGCCACAGGCAACGAGGACCAGTGAGGTCGCTGCGAGAATCGAAACGAGGGTGATCGGGAAGAGGCGCGGGAAATCGGTGGACAAAGACATCTCTCTTTCAGGTTTTTGGGCGAGCTTGCCTTGGGTACGCTACCAATCAAACCTTCGAAAATGCCGGGCGCCCGTGGGCGGGTCGGCAAGAAAAAGGCCGGGTCTCGATGACCCGGCCTTGCCCGAAGGGAATAGCGGGGGCAGGATTCGAACCTGCGACCTTCGGGTTATGAGCCCGACGAGCTACCTGACTGCTCCACCCCGCGGCGGACTCGCGAGTTTAGCACCGGCTGACGGCCTGGCCCCGGGGGCACCGGGCCAGGGATACGACCGGCTACCAGGCCTGGGCGGTCGGCTGGATCCGTACCTCGCTTACCGAGACGTGCCCGGGACGGGTAACCGCCCAGAGGATCGCATCGGCTACGTCCTCTGACTGGAGAGGCTCGACCTGGCTGATCGCAGCCTTCACCCCCTCCCGGAGTTCGTCGCGGATGTGGTCGGTCAGCTCGGTGGCGACGATGCCGGGCTCGATGATCGTCGTCCTCACGCCTTCCGTGGTCAGCTCCTGTCGAAGGGCCTCCGAAACGGCGCCAACGCCGTGCTTGGTCAGGTTGTAGACGCCCATACCGCCACGGACCTTCCTTCCGGCGACCGAGCTCAGGTTGACCAGGTCGGAAGCGCCCCTGGGCGAATCCCCGGCTGCCGCCTTCAGGTGTGGGATCGCGGCATGGGTCACGTGAAGGAGCGCCTTCAGGTTGAGGTCGATCATCCGATCCCACTCCTCGGTCGGGGCGTCGGCGATCGGGCCGAGCAACATCAGGCCGGCGTTGTTGACCACGATGTCGAGTCGGTCGAACTCGGCGACGGTCTGCTCGACGGCCCCGGTCGCCTGCTCTTGCTCGACCAGGTCGGCTTCGACCACCAGGGCCCGACCGCCCGCCTCCTCTATCTCCTTCGAGAGCGCTTCGAGCCGGTCCCGTCTCCGGGCGACCAGGGACACGGCTGCGCCTTCGCTCGCAAGCGACCTCGCCGTCGCCTCGCCTATCCCACTGCTCGCACCGGTGACCAGGGCAACTGAGCCTTCGAGAGATCCCGCCAACTAGAGCACCCCTGCCCGAACGCTCGGCTACGCCGGTTCCTCGGCCGGGGCCGCCTCGGGGACTTCTCCCCGGGAGTTCCTCTTGGCCATCAGATAGGCGAAGGCACCCCCGGTGAAGTACATGAACACGGCGTAGACCGCTGCAGGGATCATCAACTCGTCGTTGATCATCCCGGCAACCACGATCGCCACGGTGCCATTATGGATGCCCAGCTCCATCGCGATCGCAGTCGCCTGCCTCTCGGAAAGCCGCGCAAGGCGGGCTACTGAGAAGGAGAGGGTCATCGCGATGATGTTCAGGAGGAGCGCTCCGGCAGCGACCCGCCAGAAGTTCTCCCGGATCAGGTCGAGCTCAGAGACGATCGCGGCCAGGACGACCAGGAAGAAGAGGACGACCGAAACCTTCATGAAGGTCGGCTGGTACCGGTCGACCCACTCCGGGGACCTGGATCGGACGAACATCCCGAGGCTGAGCGGTACCACGGTGATCAGGAAGGTCCTCAGTGCAACGAACACCATGTTCACGTCCTCGAGCGACTTGCCCGCATCGAAGTAGTTGTTGGCGAGCGTCAGGAAGATCGGGATCGTGATCACCGATACCACGCTCGATATCGCCGTCATGGTCACCGAGAGCGCGGTCTCCCCCTTGGCGAGGTGGGTGAACATGTTGGCCAGAGTCCCTCCGGGCGAGGCACCCAGAAGGACGAGCCCCAGCGCCATCGCCGGGTCGAGGTCGAGTACCTCGGCGATCCCGAAGGCCAGGAGGGGCGAGATCAGGACCAGGTTGAAGAGCCCGATCGAGACCCCCTTGGGGAATACGAACACCCGTTTGAAGTCGTCGAGGGTCAGCCCGAGGCCGAGGGTGAACATGATCACGGCAAGTGCTGCCGGCAAAACCACCCCGACTATCAGGTTGTCGTCGACCATCTCTCCCCTCCTCTCCCCTGATCCCTTTGACGGATCCGCGCAGGATACTTGCTGACTGACCGACTGGCCACCGTCTCGGTGTTCGTTCGACCCGCCACCGGGTAGCCTTGCCGCCTTGTCCGGGTCCCCGTCCAGCCCATCCGAGTCGACCAGGGTCGCCGTGATCGACATCGGCACCAACTCGACCCGCCTCCTGGTGGCCGACGTGGGTAATGACGGGATCCAGGAGGTCGGGCGGATCTCGACCGTGACCAGGCTTGGCCGCGGGGTTGATCACTCGGGCAACCTCTCGGCCGAGGCGATCGAGGACGTCTGCGAGGTAATCGGGCAGTACCTGGAGCGGATCGATGCGCTGGTCGCCGCGCCGGTATCGGTGATCGCCACCTCGGCCGTGCGCGATGCGGCGAACGGGGGAGCCTTCGTGGCCGAACTCCGGGAGCGCTTCGGACTCGACACCGAGGTTCTGGGCGGCGACCGTGAAGCCGAGCTGACCTACCTGGGCGCGATCTCGGGTGGAGGCCGCGACGGCTCGATCCTGGTCTGTGACATCGGCGGCGGCTCGACCGAGGTCGTGGTGGGGACGGCGGGAAAGATTGCGTTCCATGCATCGCTCCAGATCGGGGTCGTCCGCCACACCGAGAGGTTCCTGGCCGATGACCCACCGACCGCGGCTCAGCTCGATGCGCTTGCTTCAGATGTCCATGAGCGACTCGGTGAAGCCCTGGCCGGAATCAGCCTGCCCCCGATCGAACGGGCGGTCGGGGTCGCCGGAACGCCCTCGTCGCTCGCAGCGGTCGACCTGGCGCTCGAGCCCTACGACCCGAAGGCGGTCGAGGGCCATCCGCTCACCCTGGAGACGGTCCAGACCTGGCTCTCGCGGCTCGCCTCAGTGCCCCTGGCCGAACGCCGCGAGGCGACCGGCATCCATCCGGACCGGGCCCAGGCGATCGTCGCCGGGCTGGTAATCCTGATCGAGGTGATGCGGGCCTTCGACCTCGAGCAGATCGAGGTCTCCGAACACGACATCCTCTACGGCTCGGCCCTCGCGGCGGCCGGCCTCGGCTCCTGAGCCCGGGTCAGTCCTCGGGTCCGAGGATCCGGGTCTTCTCCTCCTGGAACTCCTCCTCGGAGAGAACCCCGGTGTCATGGAGCTTGCCGAGCCGCTCGAGCTGCTCGAGCCGCGCGGTTTCGTCGGCCGCGGCGGCCGGCTTGGCGGCTTCTGCGGTCACGGCGGTTGCCGCGGCCTCGGCCTTGCGGGCCTCTCGCTCCTCGAAGAAGCCCGTGCCCGGCATCTCCTTCGGCCTGCGGGACCAGAGGTTGTGCAGCTTCTCCTTGCCACTTTCGACCAGGTGACCGAGCTGGGGGGCGTCGGCCTCGGGGTGTTCGGCGATCAGTTCGCGACGGAATAGGTACGCGGCCACCCCGAGCACGATCACGATCAGCAGATGGACGAGGAAGACCCGCTGGTTGCCGGCCCCCATCAGGAGGAAGACCAGGCCGACCAGGCCGAGCAGGCCGAACGTCGCTCCCGGGAAACGGCCGAACGGGACGGCGAGGTAGCGGCGTGCCGCGACCGAAGAGGAGGCCGGCGAGACCAGCCAGGAGAGGACGAGCAGGAAGACCGCCGCCCAGATGGTCGTCCAGGCGTACGAGGTCAGGAGCTGGGTCCCGATCGAGTAGGCCGAATTCGCCGCCGGATACAGATCCGGCGTCGCCAGTGCATCGACCACATAGCCCTGGGCGATCGCCCTGAAGACGAGGATGAGGATCGAACCGAGAATCAGCGCCCCGGCTGCCCAGATCAGGGCGAGCCACCGCCAGCCACGAGCCAGGTAGACGGTCAGTGCGATCAGGAGGACCAGCAGCAAGGAGAAGATGAGGGCGAATCCCTGGAGGGCCCCGGCGACCTTCTGGACGGTTTCGAGCTGCTTCGAGTCGATCACCTGGACCGAGCCGACCGAGGCCGGGATGTTCTGGCGAGCCTGGCTGCCGAGGCCGATCTGGTCGGCGATCGCGATGATCAGGGGCCGGAGCTGCAGCTCGACCTGGCCACCCCCGGTGGTCAGAACCTGACTCTTGTTCTCGACCACATCGATAAAGGTCGTGTGGGCGGCCCGGTTCGCCTGCTCCCAGGCAGTCTGGACCTGCGGGAGGGTGAGCGCCTGCTCTGCCCCCTGATCTGCGACCTGTCGGAGGCCGCCCGCTGCGATGCCGGAGAGTCCCTTCAGGTCCTTCGGAAGAATCTGTTTGAGCTCGGCCTCGACGTCGACGTTTGCGTAGAGCTCCTCGACCGCGAAGGCGGCGACCGCCGACTGAATCTCGGGACTTTGGAGCATCTCGCCCGAGGTGTCGACCCACTGATTGGTGTCCAGCAGCTGGCTGTCGAGCCAGGAGGTGATCAGCGCGAGGACGGTGAACAGGCCGACGAAGAAGGTCGTCAGCTTGACCCAGCCACTACGCGGCCGGGAATCGTCCATGGTCAGGTCATCTGACATTCGTCAACCCCCTTCGCGATCACCGGGCAACCCTATTCGAGGGCCGGTGCGGTCGGCGGTTGGGGATCGCCGCGCAACCGCGAGGGCAGTGCCCGGAGCGGGATTCGAACCCGCACGCCCCTTTCGGGGCACCGGCTTTTAAGGCCGCCGCGTCTACCGTTCCGCCATCCGGGCCCGACGATCCTAGAAGGAGGCCCGAATCGGCCGTGGGAAGCGGGATCGGCCGGTCGGAGCGGCCCCTGGCTGGGAGCCTCTCCGGTTTTTCTTTAAGAAGCGCTACAACTCGCTCTCTAGAGTGTTTCGACAGATGACCCTGCCATCTTCCAGAGGGAGATAGATCGTGGAAGCCTCGGCGCTTAGTACTGCGGCACAGAAAGGGCTCCTGGCCCGCAAGTCGCCCCTGCTGAAGATGAAGGGCGATGAGCAGTTGGTGGCGCTGGTCCGGGCCGGCAATCCAGGTGCCTTTGATGTGATCGTCGACCGCTACCAGTCCAGGCTGCTTGGTTTCTGCCGCCAGATGCTCGGTTCGACCGAGGACGCGGAAGACGTACTCCAGGAAGTCTTCGTCAACGCCTACCGGGCGATGCTCGCCGACAACCGCGCGATCAACCTGAAGCCCTGGCTCTACCGGATAGCCCGCAACCGCTCGCTCAACCACCTTCGCCGTCCGAAGGCCGAGGCCCAGGAGTCGATGGACATGGTGCCGATGGTCGAGGCCGCCTCGACCGCCGAGAAGGTCCACAACCGGGAGGAGTTCCGCCAGCTCCTGAACGACGTGACCAAGCTTCCTGAGACCCAGCGAGCGGCCCTGCTCCTTCGGGAGATCGACGCGATGAGCTACGAAGAGATCGCCGAGGCGATGGAGACGACCGTTCCGGCGGTCAAGTCGCTCCTCGTCCGGGCGAGGATCTCGCTGGCCGAGGCTAGCCAGGCCAGGATGCTGACCTGCGGCGAGGTCAAGGTCGAGCTGGCCGAGGCAGCCGAAGGGCTGACCAAGGCCTCCGGTCCGGTGCGCCGCCATGTGAAGGACTGCGAATCCTGCGCCGCCTTCCGCAAGCAGCTCAAGTCGGACTCCAAGGTCCTGGCGATGATCATGCCGATCGGCCCGATCGTCGCCCTCAAGGCGGCCTTCCTGGCCAAGCTTGGGATCGGTGGAGCAGGATCCGCCGGCACTGCAGCCGGAGGGGCCGGATCGATCGCCGCCGGTTCCGCGGTCGGGGCTACCGCTGCCGGGTCGGCTGCCGGTGCGGCCTCCGGAATCGGTGCGATCGGAGGAGCAGTCGGGATGAAGGCTGTTGCCGGTCTTGCCACCGCAGCCGTGATCACCGCCGGAGCAGTCGAGGTCCGGAACGTCGTTGTCGAGTCCGATCCAGTCGAGCCCGCCTCGAAGCTGATGACCACCAAGAAGGAGCCGGCCGCGCCGCAGCCGGTCACGATCACTGCACCGGAGGCAGTGGTTACCGAGGAGGTCCTGGTCGCCGTCGAGCCCGTAGCAGAGATCCCGGTGGTGGAGGCTCCGGCCGAGCCGGTCCCGGTCGCCGGGACTGAACCCGAGTCCGGCGCCGTCGAAGCCTCTGAACTCGCCGCCCCGGCTGGCGGAGGACAGGTCGAGGCCGAGGCGATCATCGTGCCCACGCCGCCGGCCACCGAGACCACGACCACCACCTCTCCCCCGGTCACCACGCCGCCCTCCCCGGCTCCGCTGCCGACTCCGACCCCGCTGCCGACGCCCCAGTCGTCAATGTCCGGGTGGGTTCCGACCGGCTGATCCGCCCCTCAGAGCGGCTCGATCTCCCGGCCTAGAGCTCGACCGTAGAGCCGGGCTGGATGACCAGGGCCTCGATGCCCCTGCCCGCGAGGTCCGCGGCGAAAGCTTCGACGTCGGTCTCGATCGATGGGAAGGTGTCGTAGTGGATCGGGATCACCTTCCGGGCACCGATCAGCTCGGCCGCGTAGGCGGCATCTTCCCGATCCATCGTGTAATGGCCCCCGATCGGCAGCAGGGCGACGTCGACCCCGTGGCGCCTTCCGATCATCTCCATGTCACCGAACAGGCAGGTGTCCCCGGCGTCGTAGAAGGTCAGGCCCCCGAACTCGATCACCAATCCGGCCGGCATGCCGATGACGGTGCCGTCAATCGGGGAGAAGGGGTGGTCGGGTGAGTCGGGGGCGGTGTTGGTGTGGAGGGCCTGGACCAGCTTGATCGAACCCCAGGGAAAGGTGATCGTGCCGCCGAGGTTGGGATCGTGGACGTTCTCGACCCCCTGGGCCTTGAGCCACTCGGCCAACTCGACCACGGCCACGCACTCGGCCCCGGTCCGGGTGGCAACGGCGGCGGCATCGGCGCTGTGGTCTGCATGCCCGTGGGTCAGGGCAAGGTGGGTCGGGGAAACGTCCTCGGCCGTCGCCTCTGCGCTCGGGTTGTTCGGCGAGAGGAAGGGATCGACCAGCAACGTGGTCTCCCCGTCCCTCAGCTCGAAACAGGAATGTCCGTGGTAGTGGATCTCCATCTGAACCGTCCTCCTTTGCGTCGCTTCCGGTTCCCGATCGTGAGCTTCGGATCAGGGCTCTTCGGGTTCGGTGTCCGACGCAGCTTCCGCTGGACCTTCGATCTCGGCCCTGAGCGCCCAGCCTACTGCCACCCCGACCATCATCCCGATGTTGGTCTCTTCCTCGAGCAGGTTGCGGAGGGCCTCGAGGCGCTCGTCGGGATCGGGGATCGTCGCGACCCTGAGGGTCTCGGACTGATGGGGTTCACCGAACCAGCCCCCGGTACCCAACGCCTCGGCCAGCAGCACCCGGAGTTCCGGCAGCGCTGTCGAGACCATCTGCTCGGCCTCGGCCAGCCGGTCACCGGCGGCCAGCCGCTCAACCGCAGCCCTCAGTTCATCGCCGTCGACCGGTGGGGAGTCGGCAGTCCCTTGCTCCTCATTCACTCCCTGGACCCACCCCTCACGGCCAGTCCGGCGATCGCACCGACCGCCGCTCCGATCGGCCCGGCCCACGGCGATGCAGTTGCCACCACGAGGGGAAGGAGGACCAGGACGACTGCCGCGACCCCGACCGGAATCCAGTCGAGCCTCTCCCCCCTTGCCTGGGCCTCCCGCCGGCCCGAAACCCAGCAGGCAGCCACCGCTCCGAGGGCGATCCCGTTGCCACCAGAAATCACGGCATCGACGCCTCGCTGGTCGTCGATCGCGAAGGCGCCGAGGATTCCCAGGGAGCCACAGGAGAGGAAGAGCACGACCGCGGCGACCGTTCCGATCCGTCCTTCGAGTTCGGAGCCGAACAGCATCACCACCAGTCCGATCGCAAACAGGTAGCCGGCATCGTCGTAGACGAAGGGGGCCGCCAGGAATCTCCAGAACTCGGCCGGGCCGGGCACGACGACCGCCCCTAGGTCGACCCTGCCAAGCTCGAACAGGGTGCCCACCAGGAGGACGACCGCGGGGAGGACCGCAACCAGGATCGAACCGAGCGGTCGGCCACCCGTATCCGGCCGCGGCATCGAGATTCGGGGGCGACGGATCCTCGGGGTCTTCTCGACCGCCTCGAGCGTGCCCGAGTCCCCCCGTTCGAGCTTCGGTGCCTTCTTCCGAAGCCGGGTCCCGCAGTAGGGACACTCGGTCACATAGGGGCTGACCTCTTTGCCGCACGATCGGCAGACGACCTGTAGTTCGGTTTCGTTCATCCCCGGCTGCCGAGAATAGCCATCGGAACGCCGATGCCCCCCTGCTGGCATACTCAGCCCCCACCGGAAAGTTCACCCAACAGGCCCCTGGGAGGTGCCCGACCAAGATGGAAGCCGGAAGCCCCGCCGAACAGAAGTCTCTCCTGGAAGTCCTTCCGCCCGGCAAGCGGGCACGACTCCACCGCTTGCTCTACGAGTTCGGCCCCGGAAACGGAACCCTGATGCTCTTGCCGATCGATCAGGGGATCGAACACGGGCCCAGGGACTTCTTCCCCAACCCGGCCTCGAAGGACCCTGACTACCAGTTCAGGCTTGCGGCCGAGGCCGGCTACTCCGCCCTCGCCTGCCAGATCGGGATGGCCGAGAAGTACTACCCCGACTACGCCGGTCAGGTACCCCTGATCCTCAAGGTGAACGGCAAGACTGACATCCCCTCTTCGGCTCAGGCGCTCTCTACCTGCAACGCCTCGGTCGAGGACGCGGTCCGGCTCGGTGCCGATGCGGTCGGCTACACCCTCTACGTCGGTTCCCCGCGCCAGGACGAGGATCTCGCCCAGCTGAAGGTCGTCCGCGAGGACTGCGACCGCTACGGCATGCCTTTGGTGATCTGGTCGTACCCGAGGGGCGAGGCGATCGACGGCAAGGGCGGGGCTACCTCGTTCTACGCGATCGATTACGCCGCCCGAATGGCGATGGAGATGGGTGCGGACGTGGTCAAGCTGAACATGCCGACGATCGACCCGGCCAAGGACAAGGACGCCCAGCCCCCTTACGACGAGATGGAGGTCACCGCCGACGAGGCGATGCGCCAGTGCGTCGAGTCGGCCGGCCGCTCCCTGGTCGTCCTCTCGGGCGGCTCGAAGGTCGACGATGCAACCGTCCTCGACCACACCCGCTCGATCATGGAGGCAGGTGGATCCGGGGTCATCTTCGGTCGTAACGTCTGGCAGCGAGACTGGGACGACGCTCTCGAGATCATCGGGAAGATCAAGGAGACCCTGCTCGCGAGCGTCAAGCGGACTCCCTGACGGGCGTCCGGGTCACCGCCCTGGCCGCGGTCTCGGCCCTGGTCGGGATCGTCGCCACCGGTTGCGAGTCTGGCCAACCCGGGAGCCCGGCCGTTGGCCAGACCCTCGATGCGATGGTCGAACGGGTGGTGGATGGCGACACGATCTACGTGCTGCTCGACGGGGAGTCCGTCTCGGTCCGCTACATCGGGATCGACACCCCAGAGTCGGGATGGCCCGAGCCCGATCCGGAGTGCTTCTCACGAGAGGCGACCGATCTGAACCGACGACTTGTAGGGAGACGGGAGGTCAGGTTGGTGGTAGGCCAGGAGCCGTACGACCCCTACGACAGGCTGTTGGCCTACGTCTACTCCGGGGGGCAGATGGTCAACGCCGAGCTCCTTCGGAGCGGGGCGGCTGAGACCCTGACGATCCCGCCGAACGATCGGTTCGCCGGCCGGTTTTCCGAGCTGGAGGGGCAGGCAAGGGCCGATGGCCGGGGCCTCTGGGGAGCCTGTTGATGACTGAAAGCCTCCATGATCAGGGCCTCGATTTCCCTTGTTCAAGGGGTTCGGGAGGTCCGTTCGCGGGTCTCCCCGGCAACTGTTATGGTCAGACGGCGGTTAGGGGACGGTTAGCGATCGCTAACCAAAATCGTCTCCCCGGACCGATCTAGACGATGGCACTGAAGATGCGACAGAGCATGAATCAGTTCGAGGCAGCCTTCGAGCACCAGAAGGTCCTCGAAGCCGAGCGACGCAGCCAGCTGCGCCGCCGGGCGATCGTCCGCTCGAAGGCCCGTCGGGTTCATCGGAGCCGTCAGGACGGCAAGGTCCGCTTCGGCGTCCTCGCCGTCGCGCTCACGGCGACCGTGGTCGTCGTCACCGTGACGATGTTCGAAGCCCTGACGATGCTCGTCGGCTGACCAGACGCTCGCGGCGCCGGTCGACCGAACGAACTACGACTCAGGCGTCGGAGTCGGGTGCCGCCGATGCGGCTTCCGGGTCGGCACCATCGTGGTTCCGCGCATCCTTGACTTCCTTGCGGAAGACCTCGATCTCACGCGGAGCGTTGATGCCGATCCTGACCTTGTCTCCGGAGACACCGAGAACCATGATCTCGATGTCGTCCCCGATCAGGATGCTCTCCTCCACCTTCCTGGTTAGTACAAGCATCACCAAGCCCAGCCTAGACAGTTTTCAGACCTCGAACCCCCAGGTGGCTGGACGGCGGTTGGACGGGTCGATCGGGTGACTACCTAATCTGAGTAGAGCCTACCGAACCGGAATGACCGGGAGATCCGCCACCTCGGACCACCACCGGGATCGGGCCGGTGTCGAGCTCGAGCCGACGCCCCCCAAGGGCGCTCGAATAGACTCGGCTCCGATGGCCCGTAAGTCACTCAAGCCACAGCTCAACCAGATCCGAGCCTGGGTCCAGGAGGGAAGGACCGATGCCTGGATCGCCCACCAGCTCGAGATAAGTGCAGCGGAGCTCCGCGATTTCAGGCGCCAGCACGATCTGGCCCCGGCTGAAGAGGGCGAGGCGCCGGGGATCGACGTCGATCTCCGAGACGAGATCGAGGCCGAGATCGTGGCCGCGGCAGCCGAGGAGGAGGCCCTGGCCGAAGTCGAAGAAGACGAGGCCGAAGAGGAAGAGGAAGTGCTGGCCGGGGCGATAGAAGAGGACGAGGAGGCCGAAGCCGACGGGTCGGAGTCCGAGGGGAGACCTCGCCGTCGCAGGCGTCGACGCAGGCGACCTCAGCGCGAAGGCGGCGGGAACGGGTCCCGATCGGGGGATCTGGAAGGCACCTTCGACCACGGCGACGAGGGGTACGGCCTCTGGCTCGACCCGGCGATAACTGACATCCCTGCGTACAGGGATGCCTGGGCCGACCAGCGGGAAGTCGTAGTGACGGTCGAGGAAGACCGGATCACCATCCGTCCGGCCTGACCGTACCCCCCTCCTCGGAATCGGCCTCGCCCTCCAGCAACCTGCCCCCGGCAAAGTCGGTCGCGGCCTTCAACTGTTCCCAGAAGGCGGCGTCGATCAGATCCTGGATGTCCGGAGCGGCCGGGTCCACCCCGTCGAGCTGCCGGGCCCAGTCGGTTCCGGACCCGTAGAAGTCGGCCAAGTCCGCTGCCGAGAAGGAAACCCCCACCCGGCGACGGATCTCGTCCCGGACCAGGGCAACCGTGGCCAGGGCCGATCCGGCGCCGCCCGCCGCCTCCAGACGAGCCAAGTGACGGGCGCCCGCCTCCCAGTTGAAGCGGGCGTTCTCGAGTGGGTAGCCGGCCAGGGCCCGATAGTGCCACCACCCCGGGGAAGGTTCCACCCGGATCAGGCCGCGGCGACGCCCGCGGTCGCCAGGGGGCCGGGGACCCCGCGAAGGCAGGAGTCGGGGTCGAGCCTGCCATTGACGGCCCAGACGGTCACCCGGGGGCTCCCGGCAACCCGGTCGAGCTGCCCTGCTCCACGGACCCACTGCCGCTCCAGCGAGGGTCCGGGCCGGTCAGGCGCGTTGAAGTCGAGGAAGGGCGATGTGACCAGGTAGTCGGGGGCGATCCGGTTGAGCTGACGCCGGAACTCCGGGCAGGTCCGGATCACGTCGAAGCCCCTCGAAGGTGCAGATCGCCCGACGTAGCGGACCTCGTTGGAGAGCGTGGGCCCGAAGAACCCGTAGTCCCTAAAGCCGGCCGTCGTCCCGGCGAGGGCAACCCGCTGTTCGTCGGTTCCATTTGCCCACCGGTAGGCCGCCGCCATCCCGAGCTCGGGCTCGAAGGAGCGGTACCTGGATTCGAAGTAGTGGTCAGCCAGGGGCCAGGCAACGAGCGCGGCCAGCACGAGGGCGATCGGCACCAGGATCCTCTCCGGCGGTCGTCCCCGAAGGACCCTTCGGATCGTTCCCCGCTTCCACCAGAGGAGTGCGGGCAGAACCACCGCCACCAGGGCGAGGGCGATCCCGAAGTAGCGACCCGACAGCTCGACCAGGGCATCCATCCGGGTTCCGGTTACGAAGAGGACTACGAGCAGCAGGAGGAATGCCCTCCGGGCCGCGGGGCGTTCGAACAGATCGAGCGAGGGAATGAGGACGAGCCCCGCGGCCAGGGACGGGGCGAGGAATCGGAGGTTGATCGAGAAGGCCGTCGGCTCCCCTTCCGGACCGGCAGCGCTGAGCGAGGTGAACAGGTAGAGGACCGCGCCACCGAGTGAGGCGAGGGCCAGGGCCTTCGCGGTCCTGCCCGGCCCGCGCCAGGCAACGGCGATCACCCCGACCAGAAACAGGAGGATCAGTAATGGCCAGAGCGGTCCGAGGGCGCGGTCCAGCCCGGGAGCGAGGTAGTCCGACCAGGCCTGGCCATCGAACAGGTAATGGAAGACGTTGAAGTCCGGTCTCGCCTCCTGGAGCCTTTCCGGCCCCGGAAGCGAGAACGGGCCGAGCTCCCGGAGCTGGGGAAAGGGATTGCCGGTCTGGAAGAGGTTCCTCAGGTACCAGAGCCCCCCGGTCAGGAGGCCGGAAACCAGTAGGACCACCGTCGAGCGAACTCTCGCTCCGGCCGGTGAGGCGACGATCGCCGCGACCCCGATCAGGACGGCCAGGGGCAGCACGGTCGCCCTGGTCCCGGCCGCCATGCCGAGGGCAAGGCCGGCCACGACCAGCGGACCTCCGGTGGCGATCCTCCCCCGGCCGCTCCCACCACCGGCCGAGCCGAGCAGCACAGCGACTGCGACCAGCGCGAGTGAGACCGCGACGATGTCGTTCTTGGCCGTCCCGGGCTCCCGGACGACCAGCATGTGGGCCGCGAAGACGAGTGAAGCGGCGGCAACCGTGAGGTGCGACCTGCCCCAGGGACGACCGGCGACCCAGGCCGCGAGTAGTCCGAGGGCGAGCCAGCCGTAGTTGATCAGGACTGAGAGGAAGTCCCGCCCGGTGAGCGACATCCCGACCGCATGGAAGAGCTCGGAGTTGAACGGGTAGAGCCAGTTGAGGAAGACCGTCTCGGGCTTGAAGTCGGTAAAGACCGTGCCGGTGCGGGCAAACTCGGCAGCGAACGGTAGGTGGTACCAGACCGAATCGAAGTTCCCGATTCCGAAGTCGAGCGAGAGCGAACCGAGACTGCCCCACTGGGCGACCGTGAAGAAGGCAAAGAGGACGGCCACGACCCCCGCCCCAAAGGGAACGGCGACTCCGGCCGGTGGCCCTTGGGCCGATCCCTTCGGGACCATCGGCCTGAGCCAGAAGATGACGGCGACCGCCAGGCCGAGGACCACCAGGGCCCAGGGCTCGAGGAGGCCGACCACCCCGAGTAGTGACGCCTCCAGCAGCAGGGTGGAGAGGGCGATCATCGAGGCAGCGAGGAACCCGGGTGCACCGAGCCAGCTCGGCAGGAAGGCCGCCCGAAGGCGTGAGCCGGAGTAGGCGGCCGACCCCGCGACCAGCGCGAACAGGAGGAGGCCGAAGAAGAAGGACTCTGGTGACTGGCTCATCGAAGCCACCGCCCCGGACCGGGGACGCCCACCAGGGTCAGCGGCCGACGCCTTCGACCACGTAGGGCTGCTCGGTCGGCAACGACATCCCCTGTCGCCGCGCCTCGCGCTCGAGTACGGAGTCGCTGGTCAGGTGCCTGGTGCGGCGCTCGAGGTCGCGGTTCTCTGCCTGGACCTCGGCCAGGTCGGTTTCGGTCTGACCGACCAGGCGAAAGGAGTCGAAGAGGTTGGCCAGCGGGCCGACGTAGGAGACCAGGATGAAGAAGACGAGGATGACGAAGGCGATCCTGCCAAGGCGATCCCACCTGATCCTGCCCGAGCCGGGCTTTCCGGCATCCGGTCGCCGCCGAATCCGCCGCCCGGACCTTCCGGACCGCCCCGGTCCACGCGCTGCCCTGACCGTTTCGGCCATCCCACCGGTTTCGCCGGGGGGTGGGGAACTCCTTCACGAAAGCCGGGTGAAGACCGACCTGCCGCCGTAGCTGGCCCGGTCGCCCAGTTCCTCGCCGATCCGGAGCAGCCGGTTGTACTTGGCGACCCGGTCCGAGCGGGAGGGGGCACCCGTCTTTATCTGTCCGGCCCCGGTCCCGACTGCAAGGTCGGCGATCGTCGTGTCCTCGGTCTCACCCGACCGGTGGGAGATCACCGCGGTGTAGCCGGCATCGGCGGCCATCCGAATCGCCTCGAAGGTCTCGCTCAAGGTCCCGATCTGATTGACCTTGACCAGGATCGAATTGGCGACGTCGGCCTCGATGCCACGTTCCAGCCGCAGGGGGTTGGTCACGAAGAGGTCGTCACCGACCAGCTGGACCCGATCCCCGATCCGCTCGGTCAGGAGTTTCCATCCCTCCCAATCCTCCTCGTCCATTCCGTCCTCGATCGAGGCCACCGGGAACCGCTCGACCACGTCGGCCCAGTAGTCGGCCATCTCCCCGGAGTCGAGCGTCCGGTCCTCGTGGGCCAGTCGGTAGGAGCCGTCCTCGTGGATCTCCGAGGTGGCCGGATCGAGGGCGATCAATACCTGGGCGCCGGCCTCGTAACCCGCTGCTCCAATCGCCTCGACCAGGACCTCCAGCGCCTCCTGGTTGGACCCCAGGTCGGGAGCGAAGCCGCCCTCGTCGCCGACCGCGGTCGAGAGGCCCCGCCCGGACAACGTCCGGCCCAGTGCGTGGAAGACCTCGGTACCGGCCCGGAGCGCCTCGGGGAAGGAATCGAACCCGGCCGGCACGACCATGAACTCCTGGAAGTCGACCGAGTTGTCGGCGTGGGCACCACCATTCAGCACGTTCATCATCGGCACCGGGAGCAGTGGCTCCACCGGTCCGCTCCCGGTCTGGTCCTGGAACAGGAGCCCCAGGTACTCCCAGAGCGGCCGGCTCTCGAGCTCGGCCCCGGCCCGGGCGGCGGCCAGCGAGACGCCGAGGATCGCATTGGCGCCGAGCCGACCCTTGTCGTCGGTCCCGTCGAGTTCCTTCAGGCGCTGGTCGAGCCCGGCCTGGTCGGTCACGTCGAGCCCCGAGAGCGCCCTGGCGATCTCCCCGTCCACGTTTTCGACTGCCTTCGAGACGCCCTTGCCGCCCCAGGCATCACCCCCGTCCCGAAGCTCGACCGCCTCGAACTCGCCGGTCGAGGCCCCGGACGGCACCGCGGCCCTGCCGACCTGGCCTTCCTGGAGGACCACGTCGACCTCCAGGGTCGGGTTGCCCCTCGAATCGAGGATCTGGCGGGCCCTGACTGTCTCGATCGCGCTCATCAGCCCGCCATCCTATTCGCCCTCGCCTTCGGCTAGTTCAGCTGCCTGGGCCTCGGCTATCCGGCGAAGTGCGATCTCTGGATCGACCCCCGACTTCCGCGCCCGCTCGACCAGCTGCCAGAGCTCCTCGCCGACCTCCTGCTCATCCCGATCGAGTTCGGTGTTGGATGCCGGACCATTGGCCGGGCGGTCACTCGGGTCCGCCTTCCACTGGACCTTGGTCGCGTAGACCAGGGCCGGCAGCCCGGGCTTTCGCCAGTCACGCTCGGACGAGCGCCCTTCCACCCCGGTCTTGATCGAGTCCCACTGGCGCCGAACGTCCTCCGCGGTGTCGATCGACTCCGTCGCCTCTCCCCCCTCATCCGGCGGGTAGACGTGTGGGTGGCGTCGGATCAGCTTCTCGGTCAGCTGGGTGGTGATCCCGGCGAGATCCCCTTCTCCACGCTCCTCCAGCAGCAGCGAGAGGAAGACGACTTGGAAAAGGACGTCACCGAGTTCGTCGCGGATCGCCTCAGGGTCATCGACTGCGACCGCCTCGGCGAGTTCGTAGGACTCCTCGACGGTGTGGGGGACGATCGAGCGGGCTGTCTGTTCCCGGTCCCAGGGACATTCGACCCTGAGCGTTCGGGCGACCTCGTCGAGTCGGACCAGCGCCCGGGCGAGGTCATCGGGGCCGCCCTCCTCCGCGGATCGGGCCATCTGGGTGGGGATCAGCCGGTCGGGAAGCTCGGGACTGCCGGCGGTGGCTCGGTGGCCTGGGCCGCCGGGGGTATCGGGCCCTGGGGCAACGGCTGGGTCGTCAGCTGGCCGAACGGGCCGGCCTCGGCGTTGGCGCCAGGCGCGATCGGTGTGGCCAGGGCGACCGCGGCCGGGCAGGCGAGGGCCGGCTCTTCCTGACCGTCCTTGCCCTGTTTGCCGTCATCGGCCTCGAAGCAGGCTGGATCGGCCGCCGGGTTGCGCCCGTCACCCTCGTAGTTCGAGCAGCGTGCGACGACGAACCCGTCGGCACAGACGGTGCGGGAGGTCCACTTCGCGTTGTAGTCCTGGATGAAGTTGGTCAGGGCCTGCTGCTCGAGGGTCGGGACCAGCTGCTGCTCGATCTCGTTGCGGACCTCGGCGAGGGGCCGGACCTCCTCGGGCTTCGCCTCGATCACGCGGAAGAAGTAGGAGTTGCCGTCGACCTCGATCGGACCTTCGACGGCACCGGTCTTCGCCTCCAGGATCGCGCTGCCGGCCGGTTCCGGGTAGCTGCCAGCGGTGGCGGTCGTCCTGCCTCCGTCCGACTTGGTCGGGTTCTCCGAGTACTCCTTGGCAAGGCTGGCGAAGGCCTTGTCCGAGTCATCCTTGGCGAGGGCCTTCTGGACCGCCTCGGTGTCGGCCTTGTCGGAGGTCACGATCAGGCGGATGTCGCTCTCGGCCGGCGTCGTGTACTGATCGACCGAAGCGTCGTAGTACTCCTGGATGTCTTCCTCGGTCGGCTTGCTGGCCCCCTTGCGGATGTCCTCCTCGATCTTCCGGCTAAGTACCTGGAGCTTCACCCGATCGAGGACCTGCTGCTCGTCGAACCCGCTGTCCTCGAGGAACTTCTCGTAAGCCTTCTCGTTCGGGAACTGGGTGTCCTTGATCGTCTTGAGCTCGTTCCGCACCTCGCGGGAGGTGGCCGAGATCCCCAGCTCCTCGGCCTCACCGGTGAGCCAAACCTGGTCGAGCAGGTCGTTCATCGCCCCGTCCCTGGCAGTTTCGTACTGGGCGTCGCCGGCCTTCGGGGCCTTTGCGAGCCCGGTCCGTTTCCATGACTGACGGAAGGCGACGGCGTACTCGGCCTTGGAGATGTTGCCACCGCCATTGGAGATGTCGGAGACGACCGCGACGTCTTCCGAAGGGACCGAAGGCCTCCCCAGGCCGTCGGCAACCGCCACCCAGACGAACAGCACCACGAAAATGGCGCCGAAGGCGATCAATCCTTTCCTGTGCGAGCTGGTCATCTCTGCTCCTGCCTCAATCCCCTTCTGGCTTTACATCAGGGGGTGTCTCGTGGCCTGAGAGCATACCCATCCCGGAATCGGTCAGCGCGGCCGCGACCTCCTCCAGCCGGGTCAACCGCTCGTCGGCTTCGTCGCCCGCGACGACCGAGAGTTCGGCCGTCTTGAAGTCGTAGGTCGAGCCCTCGAGCTTCTCGGCGAGGGAGGCGGCCTCTTCGGGCTCGATCTCGAGGCCGGAAAGGACGATCCGCGCGCCCGAGTCGTGCACCGACACGACCCCGGCGGCCGCCAGTTCGACCCTCACCCCCTGGATCCGGAGGAGGTTCACCGCTTCGTCGGGGAGCGGTCCGAACCGGTCGATCAGCTCGGCCTCGACCGCCTTCAGCTCGCCCGGTCGACGGGCGGCGGCGATCCGGCGGTGGAGGTCGATCTTGGCCGCCTCGTACGGCACGTACTCGGCCGGGAGGTAGGCGTCGAGGGCGACGTCGAGCCGGACCGGCTCCGGTCGCTCGTCGGCGCCGTCCTTCCCGGTGAGGCCCGCGACGGCCTCGTCGATCAGCTGGCAGTACAGCTCGAATCCGACCGCTGCCACGTGGCCCGACTGCTCGTCCCCGAGCAGGTTCCCGGCACCCCGGATGTCGAGGTCCCGCATCGCGATGCGAAAGCCCGAGCCGAGTTCGGTGTGGTCGGCCAAGGTCGCCAGCCTGCTCGAAGCCTCCCGGGTCAAAGCCTCCTCGGAAGGGTACATCAGGTAGGCGAAGGCACGCTCGCGCGACCGCCCCACCCTTCCCCTGATCTGGTAGGCCTGGGCCAGTCCGAGCAGGTCGGACCGCTCGACGATCAGGGTGTTGGCTGCCGGGATGTCGATCCCGGATTCGATGATCGTCGTCGCCACCAGCAGGTCGGAGTCGCCCCGCATGAAGGTCAGCATCGCCTCCTCGAGCTCCCCCTCGGGCATCTGGCCGTGGGCCACGGTCACGCTGACCTGGGGGACGATCGCCCGGAGCATCTCGGCGGCCCGATCGAGCGTCTCGACCCGGTTGTGCAGATAGAAGACCTGGCCCCCGCGCTCGACCTCCCGCCGGATCGCCCGTTCGACCAGCTCCTCGTCCCAGGGACCGACGTAGGTGCGTACCGGCCTCCGACCCTCTGGTGGGGTCTCGATCACCGAGATGTCCCTCAGCCCCGACATCGACATCTGGAGCGTCCTGGGGATCGGGGTCGCCGACATCGAGAGGACGTCGACCTTGAGTTTCATCTGCCGCAGCAGCTCCTTCTGCTTGACGCCGAATCTCTGCTCCTCGTCGACGATCACCAGCCCGAGGTCGTGGGCCTTGACGTCCCGGGAGAGCAGCCGATGGGTGCCGATCAGCACGTCCACGCCCCCACTCGACCAGTCGGCAAGGATCTTCCGGGCCTCGGCCGCAGGGGTTAGGCGGCTGACGCCCTCGACCCGGAAGGGGAGGTCGCGGAACCGCTCGGTGAACGTCCCCAGGTGCTGTTGGGCGAGGATCGTGGTCGGCGCCAGCAGGATCACCTGCTTGCCGTCGGAGGCAGCCTTTGCTGCCGCCCGGAGGGCGACCTCGGTCTTCCCGTAACCAACGTCGCCACAGACCAGTCGATCCATCGGCTGGGGGGACTCCATGTCGGCCTTGACGGCCTCGATCGCCGCTATCTGGTCTGCCGTCTCGCGATGCGGGAACGACGCCTCGAGCGCCAGCAGCCACTCCGAATCCTCGGGGAAGGCGTGGCCGGCCCTCGTCCTGCGCTCGGCGTAGAGGTTGACCAGCTCGCCGGCCATCTCGGCTGCGGCCTTCCGTGCCCTCGCCTTCAGGTTCTGCCACTTCTTGCCCCCCAGAGCCGAGAGGGTCGGCTCGGCGAGGCCGCCCGCGTAGCGGGAGAGCTTCTCGAGCTGGTCGGTCGGGGCGAAGACCCGGTCCTGCCCGGCGTACTCGAGGAGCAGGTAGTCGCGGGTCGTCCCCGCGACCTCCCTGGTCTCGAACCCCGCGAACCGTGCGATCCCGTGGTTCTCGTGGACCACGAAGTCCCCGACTCTCAGGCCGGCAGCGGTCAGGGCGAGACTCGATGGGCCGGGATCCTCGACCTTCCGGGCCCGGTTGACCAGACGTCGCCACGGGTAGACGGCCAGGTGGCCGGCTGGCCAGACGAAACCCTCGCTGAGCCGGGACTCGAGGAAGGTCACCCCCGGATCCTCGGAAGGGTCACCCTCCGGATCGAGCGAGACCTTGAGCCGGTCGAGCGAGTACCTGGTCCGCTCGGCCTCCCCGGACGTTTCGAAGGCGACGACCACTCGATAGCCCCCAGAGACCAGCCGGGTCAGTTCGGCCTCCGCCTCGATCGAGTTGCGGGCGGGCGACTCGGCGAACGAGGCCCGCACGGTCAGCTCACCGTCCACCTCCCCTTCCGAAGGCCTTCCGACCTCGAGCAGGGCCCGCTCGGCGAGCGGTCCGGCCACGTCCATGTAGAGGTGGCCGGCATCATCGGCATGGAGTGCCGTAGTCGCGTCCTCCCAGTGGTCCTCCAGGGCCGGCCCGATCTCCTCGGCTCCGACCAGGACGATCGCCGTCTCGGCCGGAACGAGCTCGAGCGGTGGCCTGAACAGCTCGACCGGGAGCACCTCCTCGATCCGTACCGGCTCGCCGCTCTCCTTCGCCTCCTCGATCGCCAGGCCCGCAAGAGCCCGGTGGTCGGAGTCGAGCTCGGCCGCCGGGGCGACCGCGACCCGGTCGAGGTCCTCGGTCGATCGCTGGGTGAAGGTCGAGAACTCCCGGATCGACTCGATCTCGTCCCCGAACAGCTCGATCCGGGCAGGACCTCCACCGGTCGCTGTGAACAGGTCGAGGATCCCTCCCCTGACCGCGAACTGGCCCCGTTCCAGGACCTGTTCGACCCGCTCGTAGCCGGCGTCGGACAGCCGCTCGGCAGTCTGACCGAGGTCGAGTGAATCCCCGGCCTCGATCAGGAACCCGGAAGGCCTGAGCGTCGCATCGGGAACGGCCTCGGCAAGGGCGACCGCACTGGCCACGACGATCGGGGCCGGATCACCCCCTGGATCGGAAGCGAGGGCATCGATCGCCTCGATCCGCATCCCGGTCAGGTGGGGTGGCGGGCTGACCTGGGACTCGTAGCCGGTCCCACGGGAGGGATAGAGGTAGACCGGGCGTGAACCGATGAAGGGTCTCAGCAGGCTGGCGAAGGTCCTCGCCGAACGGTCGTCGGGCAGCACGGTGAGCGCCGGTCGATCGGCCAGCGGCGTATCCGGCCCCAGCAGGGCAGCGAGCAGCGCCGGCCTGATGG
The DNA here is from genome assembly GCA_046091385.1 of Solirubrobacterales bacterium. Taxonomy (GTDB): domain Bacteria; phylum Actinomycetota; class Thermoleophilia; order Solirubrobacterales; family 70-9; genus 67-14. The sequence goes on from JBJTBP010000061.1 coordinate 39,914, forward strand.
AAGGCGAGACCCCCGCCCGCGCCGGGCTGCCGGGTGAGGCCCTATCGAGTACATCGAGGATCGCAGCCGGATCGGGCTCGGCCAGCAGCAGCCCGCCGACCGGCACGGCCGGCACTCCGCTGTCCCTGACCCCGACCTGACCGGTCACCCCAGGCCCGGACCCTCGTCCTGCCAGGTCACCTGGCCCCGCCCTTCATCGGCCGATCGGCCCTCGACATCGTCCCAGCGGTGGAGCATCTGCTTGAGGCGGGCGACCGACTCGGGGTCGAATTCGGCCATCCTGCCGGCCAGCTCGAGCGTCGCCTCCTCGGTCGCGGCCCCAGGGGCGACCCGACTGATCAGGCCGATCCGGAGGGCCTCGTCGGCCTTGACGGTCTGGGAACCCAGCAGGAGGTACTTGGCCGCCCCAAGGCCACAGAGGGTGACCAGGCGGGCCGCGCCGACCGGAACCCCGAGGGCGGCCCCGGGGAACCGCATCTGGAGGTTCGAGCCGCCGATCCGGATGTCGCAGCCGACTGCGATCTCGGCCCCACCACCGACCGTGTAGCCATGGCAGGCAGCCAGGGTCGGCTTCGGAAATCCGACCACCAGGTCGTAGAGGTCGGCGAACTTCTGCATTCGCTCGACCTTCCCTTGGTGGTCGAGCTCTTCCTTGAGGTCCGCCCCCGCCGAGAAGGCCGAGTAGTCGGTCGAAGAGAGGACGACGACCCTTACCTCCGGGTCTTCCCGGGCGGCCTCCAGGTGCCCGACCATCTCGTCGAGCATCGCCGTATCGATCGCGTTGAGCGCATCGGGGCGGTCCATGCGGAGCAGGCCGACCCCCTCCCTGCCCATCTCGAAGGTCGTTCGGCTCATTCGGCCCCGTCCACTTCCCCCGGCGCCGAGCTGCCATCGGCTATCCCGACCACCAGATCGGCCGTCTCGTCTGCCGCGCGGGTGACCAGTTCCCGAACCTCCTCCGGTCCTTCCCGGAACCGGCCCAGGACCCAGGCCGAGACGACCTCGGGATCGGTCGAGTCGGGCCGGCCGACCCCTACCCGCACCCTCCAGAAGTCGCTGCCCCCGAACTCACGGTCGAGGCTCTTGAGGCCGTTGTGTCCGGCGAGCCCTCCTCCGAGACGGACCTTCACCTCGCCAAAAGGCAGGTCGATCTCGTCATGGACCGCGATCACCCTCTCGCGCGGTATCCGCTTCGATCCGCGGAGCGGGCCGGCCGCCCGGCCGGCCTCATTCATGAAGGTGAGCGGCTGGAACAGGATCACCTTCGGCCCACCGGGTCCCGCCCGACCCTCGCCGAACAGGCCACCGTGCTTCTCCCGAATACGCCCAAAGTCCCACCTCTCGGCGAGCTCGGCCACCACCTCGAAACCGATGTTGTGCCGGGTGCCTTCGTACTTTGGGCCGGGATTGCCCAGGCCGACCACCAGGACCGGTGCACGGTCCCCCTTCCGGCCGCGGTCGCGGCGAATGGGAGACAGGCTCTACTCCCCTTCCGGGGACTCTTCCTCGGCCGCCGGAGCCTCGCCCTCGGCCTCGCCCTCGGCCTCGCCCTCGGCGCCTTCCTCTTCCTCGCCCTCGCCGACCAGCTCGACCTCTTCTTCGACCTCGGCAGCAACCGGTTCCTCTTCGACCCTCGGTGGGGAGACGGTGACCACGGTCACCTCGTCGGGATCCTCGACGACCAGCTCGACCCCGGCCGGTACGACCAGCCTCGACATCGTCGCCGTGTCGTTGATCTCCAGGTCGGAGACGTCCATCGTCAGCGAGTCCGGGATGTCGGTCGGAAGTGCCTCGACCGTGACCTCACGGACCACGTGCTCGAGCACGCCGCCACCCTTGACGCCAGGTGCGTCCTCGACCCCTTCGAGTTCGATCGCGACCTCGGACTGGATCGACTCGTCGAGCCGTACCCGCTGGAGGTCGAGGTGCTGGACGTTGCCCTTGACCGGGTGGTGCTGCTGTTCCTTGATCACCACCGGAACGGGGTCAGAACCCTCGATCACCAGGTCGAACAGGGCATGGCCCTCGGTCAGGATCACCCTGATTTCACCGTCCTCGACCTGGAATGGGGTTGCCTCCTCGCCGTCGGCGTAAACCACGCCCGGCACGAGGCCCTCGCGTCGGAGCCTCCGGCTCTCGCGGGAGCCGAATTCGGTCCGTGGCGCTGCCGTAAGTGTTGCCCGTTCTCCTGAAGCCATCGAACCGGAGAGGATAGAGAAGGGCGTACGCTTGGGGTATGCCGAAGGACTCGCGCATCCCGAAGGGCAGGGTAAGACGGACCGCGAAGCTCGGTTCCGTCCTCGGCCGCCAGGGCGCCCGCTATGCCGGTACGAAGGCCCGAAACCTGGTCCGGGCCGAAGATGAGTCGAAGGAGAGCCTCGACCAGCGCCACCTCGAGGCGGCGAGCAACATGGTCGAGGTCCTGGGCCAGATGAAGGGCGCTGCGATGAAGGTCGGCCAGTTCGCCTCCTTCATCGACACCGAGTTCATCCCCGAGGAGTACCGCGAGACGTACCAGGCCCAGCTGGCGCGCCTGAGGAGCGACGCACCGCCGATGCCGTGGGACCAGGTGTCCGAGGTGCTCGACGAGGAATACGAGGGCCAGCCGATCGACGAGCTCTTCGAATCCTTCGAGCGGGAGGCGTTTGCTGCGGCCTCGATCGGCCAGGTTCACCGGGCAGTCCTGCTCGACGGCCGCGAAGTCGCGGTCAAGGTCCAGTACCCGGGGATCGCCGAGGCCCTGGAGTCGGACCTGGGCAACGCCGGCCTGCTCGTCCGGATGGCCAAGCTGATCGCCCCCGGGATCGACGCCAAGTCGGTCGTCCACGAACTTCGGGAGCGGGTCCTCGAGGAACTCGACTACGAGCTCGAAGCCCAGAACCAGCGGACCTTCGCCAGGGGCTTCCGGGAGCACCCCTTCATCTTCGTGCCCGACGTGATCACCCGGCTCTCGCGCAGACGGGTCCTGGTTACCGAGTTCGTCGACGGAGTCGGGTTCGACGAGGTCAGGGAGATGGACCAGGAGGCCCGGGACAGGTTCGGTGAGATCGTCTTCCGGGGGACCTTCGGAGCCGTCTACCACCTGCAGCACTTCAACGCCGACCCCCACCCGGGCAACTATCTGCTGATGCCAGACGGTCGGGTTGCCTTCCTCGACTTCGGGATGACCAAGAAGCTCGACGTAGAACAGATCAAGCTGGAGCAGCGGGCCGTCGATGCCGCGATCCGGGACGACCCGGAGGAGCTTCGGGCGGCCCTCCACGACCTCGGTTTCGTCCGAGACCCGACCAAGATGGACGCCGAGCGCCTGATGGAGCACGTCAAGGCGATCGGTGGCTGGTACATCGAAGACCGGGAGGTCGAGGTCGACCCGGTGGTGGTGATGAGGATGATCGAGGTGACCCACGACCCCCGCTCGGAGTTTTTCGAGCTGATGCGGCAGGAGTCGATCCCGGCAGAGGAGCTGATGGGCCGGAGGATGGAGATGGGCGTGGTCGCCGTGCTCGGGCAGTTGCGGGCAAAGCGGAACTGGCACCGGATAGTCCGGGAGTGGGTCTACGGCGAGGAGCCCCAGACCGAGCTAGGCCGGATCGAGTGGGAACACTTCGCGGCGATGGGGGTCGAGCGGGTACCGGGACTGGCCGGCAGGGCTCTCGGCTGAACCGGGTGGGGATCCCCCGGGTCTGTCAAACTCGGGGGATCAGGGAACCGGGACAGGAGGAGGAAGCGTGTTCAGACGGATCAGGAACGGGTGGCAGCTGACCAAGAAGAGCTGGGGGATCCTGAGGGGGAGCCCCGGCCTGATCAGGTTTCCCCTCGTTGCAGTCCTGGTCGGCTTCATCGTTGGCCTGTTGACCCTGGTCCCGGGAGTCCTCCTCCTCTCTCTCGACCAGACCGCCCTGAACGTCCTGGGCATAGTCGTTCTGGTGATCGGTTTCGTCCTGATTGCCTTCACCGCGACCTTCTTCGCGGTCGCCCTCGCCCACAACGCCGACCGACTGCTCGCTGGTGAGGACCCGAGCTTCGGCGACGGCACGGCGCTCGCCCGTCAGAGGACCGGCCCGATCTTCAGCTGGGCGATCATCTCGACCACGGTCGGAGCCCTGATCGGGCTGCTCCAGGACAAGCTCGGAGTTGCCGGAGTAATCCTCGGCGGACTGGCCGGGGCTGCCTGGAGCGTCCTGACATTCCTCGCCGTCCCGGTGATCGCGCTGGAGGGAACCGGCGGCATCGACACGGTCAAGCGGTGCACCCAGCTGATCAGGGAGCGCTGGGGCGAACAGATCACCGGCACGGTCGCGATCGGTGGCATCCTCTTCCTGATCGGCTACCTGCCGGCCTTCCTCGTCATCTCGATCGGAATCGCGCTCTGGGCCGCCGGGGGAATAGTCGCCGGGGGGGTAGCCCTTATCGTCATCGGGATCCGTGCCGTCACCGCCGTCGCGCTCCTCAACCAGGCCCTGGCGACGATTTTCGGGGTCGCGCTCTACCACTACGCGGCATCGGACAGGGCGGTCAGCGTCTTCACCACCGAGGACTTCGC
>JBJTBP010000062.1:0-4814 GCA_046091385.1 Solirubrobacterales bacterium
GCCCTGGTCCTTGGGGCCGGTGGGGCTGCCCGGGCGGCAATCTGGGCCCTCCGCGGTCGCGGGGCGGAGGTCTCGATCTGGAACAGGACCCCCTCGCGGGCCGAAGCTCTTGCGGCCTCGACCGGGATCGAAGCCGATCCCGGGCCCCAGCTCGGCCGATTCGCAGTGGTGGTGAATGCGTCGGCCGCCGGCTTGGGCGGTGGCGATCCCTTCGCCGACCTTCCCCTTGGGCCGAACGACTTCCGAGAGGGCCAGTTGCTGATCGACATGGTCTACGGCGATGGGCCGGGCGCCCTGGTCGAGGCGGCTCGGGCGGCGGGAGCCGATGCGGTCGACGGAATATCCGTGCTTGTCGCCCAGGGCGCCCTCTCCCTGGAATCCTGGACCGGCAGGACGCCATCCCGGCAGGTGATGGACCGGGCGGCGCGGGCCGCTTAACGAACGACCACGAGGGCGATCTTCCTGCCCGTCTCGACCTCCCGGGCGAGGAGTCGCTCTCCTCGGGACCGGGCCAGCACGTCGAAGATCGCCGGGTCATATGGCCCGACCGTGTCGACCAGTCCGGTACCCCCGAGTTCGACCAGGGCGGCGCGTCGGGACCGGACTTCGAGAATCAGGCGATCGCCGGGCCTCACCCGGATCCGGCGGGTCGGGCCGCCAGTGGTCACGGTCGCCTCGACGACCCCCGGAGTCCCCTTCCGGGGTTGGGCGGCCTTCGGCTCCCTGGGTTTCGGTTCGGGCTCTGGTTCGACCTGACCCGTCTGGGGGCCGTCCCCGGGCCGGTCCCCGGTTCCAGTCTGCTCAGGGGGGCGCGGCTGGGGAACCAACACCGCAAGGGCGGTCGAGAGGACCAGAAGCAGGACCATCGCGATGATCAGTCGCCGGGGAGCCACCGGTCAGCCCGATTCGCGACCGGCAGATCGAATCGGCGCCGAATACCCTAGGGGGGCGATGAGTTTTCGATTCACCACAGCCGGAGAATCGCACGGACCGGGCCTGGTCGCGATAGTCGAGGGGCTCCCGGCGGGCCTTGCCCTGGACCGGGAGGTGCTCGACCACGAGATGGCCAGGCGTCAACTCGGTCATGGGCGGGGCGGACGGATGAAGATCGAGACCGACACGATCGAGATCCGCTCCGGTGTTCGCCACGGGGTGACCCTGGGAAGTCCGATCGCCGCCCTGGTGGCAAACCGCGATTACGAGAACTGGGACGTTCGGATGAACCCCTGGCCGGTCGACGAGGAAGTGCCGGAGATAACCCTCCCCCGACCGGGTCACGCCGATCTGGTCGGGATGTGGAAGTACGACCACTCCGACCTGAGGAACGTGCTGGAGAGGGCGAGCGCAAGGGAGACGGCCGCCCGGGTTGCCGCAGGGTCCTTCGCCAGGGCATTCCTCGATGCGCTCGGGGTATCCGTGCGGAGCCATGTGACGAGGGTCGCCTCGGTCGAGGCCGGCCCGCTCGATCCCGCCCTCGAGGACTTCGATGGAGTCGATGACGACCCGGTCCGCTGCCTCGACCCCGAAGCGTCGGCCGCGATGGTCGAGGAGATCAACGTCTTGCGGAAGAAGAACGAGAGCCTCGGGGGCACCTTCGAGGTCAGGGTCTTCGGACTCGTTCCGGGGCTGGGCAGCCACGTTTCCTGGGAGGAGAGGATGGATGGGCGCCTCGCCCAGGCGGTCTGTTCGATCCAGTCGATCAAGGGCGCCTCGATCGGTCCGGCCTGGGACGTCGCCAGCCGACCGGGCTCCGAAGCCCATGACGAGATCTTCTTCTCCGACGAGGAGGGCTTCCATCGAGAGACCAATCGCTCCGGGGGCCTCGAGGGAGGCATGACGACCGGGGAGCCCCTGACCGTCAACGCCGCCGTCAAACCGATTTCGACCTTGACCAAACCGCTTCGCTCGGTCGACACCGAGACCAAGGAAGCCGGGCAGGCGCACAAGGAGCGGACCGATTCGACGGTCGTCCCGGCCGCAGCGGTGGTGGCCGAATCGATGGTCTGCCTGGTGCTCGCTGCCGCTTACCGCGAGAAGTTCGGGGGCGACAGCATGGTCGACGTGCTGGCCGCCGTCGAGTCCTACTGCGAACGCATCGGCTGGCGATGATCTGCCTGATCGGTTTCATGGGTGCCGGCAAGTCCACGGCACTGCGCTCGCTGGAACGTTCCGGGCTCCGAACGGTCGACCTCGACCAGCTGCTCGAGGAGCGTCAGGGCGCATCGATCCCGAACCTCTTCACCGATCTCGGCGAGCAGGGGTTCCGGGAGGCCGAGGCCGCCCTGGCACTTGAGATGCTTTCGGACCCGGAGGTCGATGCCTTGGCCCTCGGAGGTGGCACCGTGCTCTCCAGCGAGGTGCGCCAGGCCCTCTTGGGACCGGATCGAACGGTCGTCTGGTTGAAGCAGGATGTAGAGGAGGCCTGGTCCAGGGTCGAGGGTGGCAACCGCCCGCTTGCCCGTGAGCGAGACCAGTTCATCGAGCTCTACGAGGAGCGGGAGCCGCTCTACCGGGAGCTGGCCGACGCCGTGGTGGTCGGTCCCCAACCGGATGCCGTCGAGGCGGCACTGCCGGCCCTGAGGGCCTTCGACACCGCGATTCCCGATGGCGCACGACTGATCTGGCTCGACCTCGGGGCCTCTTCGCATCCCGTAGTCGTCGGCCCGGAGCTCGACCTCGGGGGGTTGCTCGCACCCGGTGGTCCCTTCGCGCCCGGCGCCGGGCGATCGCTACTGGTCTGGGATTCCAACGTCTCCGAGGCTGTCGGCGAGCGGTTCGGCGCGACCCTCGGCCCGGTCGAGGTACCAGCGGGGGAGGCGTCCAAGTCGCTTTCGGTTGCCGAAGAAGTGCTCAGGGGCATGGCGCTCCTCGGGGCGAGCCGAACCGACCGGGTCCTCGCGGTCGGAGGGGGAGTGACCGGGGATCTCGCCGGGTTCTGCGCCGCGACCTACCAGCGGGGAATCGACCTGGTCCACGTTCCAACGACACTGGTCGCTCAAGTCGATTCCGCCTACGGCGGGAAGACGGGGGTCGACCTGCCTGAGGGCAAGAACTACGTCGGTGCCTTCCACCAGCCGGTCTCCGTGCTGACAGATACCGGGCTGCTCGAGAGCCTCCCGGAGGAGGAGCTTGCAGCCGGGATGGCCGAAGTGGTCAAGACGGGGCTGCTTGCCGGCGGCACCCTCTGGGAGACGGTCAAGGGGCTCCAGCCCGGCGAGATACGATCGCGCCCTGACGTGATCTTCGAGTGTGCCCTCCACAAGTGCGAAGTCGTCGCCGACGACGAGAAGGACCGGGGGGCGCGCGCGACCCTGAACCTCGGACACACGGTCGGTCATGCGATCGAGACCGCGACCGGCTACGACCGCTACCGGCATGGCGAGGCGGTCTCCCTCGGACTCCTGGCAGCCCTGGAGCTCTCGGAAGCCGATGGACTCCGAACCGAAGTCGAGGAGGTGGTGGAGCGCCACGGCCTTCCGGTGGCACTCGATCCAGCGGTCGATACCGAGGACGTCCTGACTGCGGTCGGGTTCGACAAGAAGCGGACCGACGAAGGCGTCGCCTTCATCCTCCTGGAGGAACCGGGAAGCCCCCAGACCGGGGCGGTACTGCCCGACGATCAGGTTCGCGCGGCAATCGAGGCCCTGTCCCAATGAGCACCGCAAAGAACAGGGTCGCCGTCCTCCACGGGGTGAACTTCGGGGTCCTCGAGAAGCGGGATCCCGAGCTCTACGGGGGGCTCTCCCTCTCCGAGCTCGAATACCGGATCTCCGGGTGGGCAGGGGAGATGGGCCTCGATCCGATCTTCTTCCAGTCCGATTCTGAGGCCGAGTTCTGCGGTTTCCTCCACCGGCTCGACGACACGGCCGACGCGGCCCTGCTCAATGCCGGAGCCTGGACCCACTACAGCCGGGCGATCGCCGATGCGCTGGCGGTCAGTGGGGTGCCCACGGTTGAAGTCCACCTCTCCGACGTGGATGACCGGGAGGACTGGCGCAAGATCTCCGTATTCGATGGCCTGGTAGTCGAGAAGATCGCTGGCCGAGGCCCAGAGGGTTACCGGGACGGACTCGAGGTGGTCGCCGGACTCCTCGGGACCAAGTCCTGATCCCGATGGGCCCCACCGCCGACCGTCCACCCCGGACCGAACGAGTCGATCGCCTCGTCGACTTCGTCACGGGGCGGGAGCTAGGCGTGATGCTGGTCACCAGTCCCGTCTCGATCGAGTACCTGACCGGTTTCACCGGCACCAACGGCGCCCTCGTCCTGGGGGAGGATCGGCGGCTCTTCGTCACCGACCCGCGCTACCGGGAGTGGGTTGCCGACGGGATCGAGGGCCTTGAGGTCGAGATCCTCCAGGGAGACTGGCTCAAGGGCTTGGCCGGCCTGATCGGACCGAAGACCGGGATCGAGGACGGCTTCATGACGGTCAGGGTCGAGACGAAGCTGGCCGAGCACGGACCGGCAGGGGTCGAACTCATCCCCTCCGGCGACCTGGTCGAAGGACTCCGGCGGGTCAAGGACCCGATCGAGATCGAACTGATCGCCGAGGCCTCGAAGCTGGCCGACCAGGTTCTGGGTGAGGTGCTCGACATGGGGCTGGTCGGCAGGAGCGAGGCCGAGGTGGCGGGGATGATCACCGGTCGGATCCGGGAGGAGGGTGGAGAACCTTCCTTCCCCCCGATCGTCGCGTCGGGTCCAAACTCGGCCTCCCCACATGCCGAGCCTTCGGCGCGGGTCATCGAGGCCGGGGAGCCAGTGATCCTCGACCTGGGGGCCAAGCTCGACGGCTACTGCTCCGACTGCACCCGGAC
>JBJTBP010000063.1:0-66806 GCA_046091385.1 Solirubrobacterales bacterium
CCGCGGAGCCGCTTGACTCGCGGAAGCCCGCTGCGGCGCTGAGCGCATCCACCGGGGTATACGGATCCTTCTTGCCGGCCCCTGTCGCGTCCAGGCCGTACATCTCCCAGGGGGCCGGCATGAACATCCTCCACCCCTGGGCCCCTGCCGACGATGTCGTGAGGAAGGTCCCGAATCCGGTCTCGATCCGGTTGATCGAAGCGAGGATCTCCCAGGGGATCCCGTACTGGCTTCCGCAGGCCTGGTAGATCGGAAGCAGGAAGGGGGGGATCTCGAACTTCTCGATCATGAAGTTAGGGACGGTGGTCGGCTCGATCAGGAAGTTGGGATCACTGCCGCCCCCTCCGTCCGGTGCAGCCCCTCCCGACCCCGCAGCTCCGTCGGCAGAAGCCGGCCCATCATCGGCCGGAACGATCGCCCCGCCTCCACCACCCGGGGCAACCCCACCGGTCGAGCCAGCGGCAGCCCGATCGGCTCTTTGGGGATTCGTGGTCGAGGCGGGCAGCGCCGGCGTCGTCGCGCACTCGCCCCCCTGACACTCCTCGGTCAGGTCGGTCGGCAACGCCGATTCATTACCCGGGGCGGGTGGCCCTGCGGGCTTCGCCTCGGCAGCTGCGGGCAGCGCCAGGGCGAGGACGAGGGCTGCCGGGACAAGGACCCGTGCGGTGGCAGCTCCTCTTTGCTCGAAGATCCCTCTCATCCGCCCTCTGGTGGCCGCATTCCGGGCCTCGGGGAGGCTTCGAATGCGGCCTGGGAAAAGTATCGCAGTCCGAACCGGTTTCTCGCCCACCAGCGGGCCTCCTTCCCCTGGGCTGCGGGGTCCAGCTCGCCTGGCCTAGGATTGACCGATGGACGAGTCAGGAACTCCAGCCGACGGGGATCCGGAGACCGAGGACCCCGGCCTTCGCGACCGGGTACAGGATCGCGGATCCAAAGCTGCCTCCGATCTGGCCCAGGCGGTGATCGGCAGTCCGGCCTTCGGCCAGGCGGTATCGGCCGCGGTTGCGGCCAGGGAGCTGGCCGGGGACGCCCAGAGGGCGGCGATGGGTGCCCTCAACCTTTCCTCCCAGGAGCAGGCCGAGCGCCTCGAGCGGCGGATCCGGGTCCTTTCCGAGAGGCTCGAGGAGGCAGAGGACCGTCTCGATGCCGCCCTGGGGACCGTCAGAAAGCTCGAGAGGCAGCTGGCGGAAGAGGAGTCCGGAGACAAGCCGGCTCCTGAGTAGGAGTCTAACCCTCTACTTCAGGTTGAGGCTTGGGCGGTCTTGCGGCGAGCGCGGTACCGAGTAGCGGTTCGAGACCGGCCAGGCGCGATTCGACCCCTGATTCGGGGAGCCTCTCCCCGGGACCGCCTTCGACCACCACGAGGACGGCAGCTGCCCGCACCCCGGCAGCATTGGCCGCGGTGAGGAATGCGGCCGTCTGCAGGTCCCTGATCGGCGTTTCGGGTCGAGATCCCGGGTCGAGCCGCCCGGTGAGGTCCCGGCTGGTCACCTCGACCTCGGGCCCCGCCCCCCCGAAGGCGTCGGTGAGGGTCCGATCGGGCTCGACCGGAACCGAGAGGTCGTCCGGCGCCAGACCCAACAGGGACCGGCTGGCGCCATCCTCCCCGAGGGCTCGAGCGACGACGCAGACCGTTCCGATGCCGAGCTCGCCACCCACCGCTTCGCAGGTCCCCATCCGGACCATGCGGCGAACCCCGAGTTCAGCCAGCTCGGTGACGACCGATGCCGCCGGTCCGCCTCCGGCGCCGGTCGACTGAATCGTCAGGCTGCGCTCGCCGAAGCGCCCGAGGTAACCCCAAAGGCCACGGGCGATGTGGGTCATTCGGGGATCCCGGGTGAAGGCCTGGGCGAGGGCGAAGGCTCGACGGGGGTCCCCCACCAGGACGGCATCCGAGGCAACCGTCGCCAGGGGTTCGAGGCGAAGGGTCATTGGTGGGGGGCGTCGGATAGGTCCATTGGGCAGGGATTCAAACCGAATACACTCGAAATGTGGATGACCAAAGTCACGAGGATCCCGGGAAGACGGGCCAGGAGGGAGAGGAGCGTCCTCTCTCGGACAGCCTCAGGGAGGCAGTCGAGGGCGCCTTCGCCGCAACCGGTTTGACCCGCGACCGGGCCCAGGAGCTGACCGATCGGACCCGCGACCGGGCCCAGGACCTGGTCGGCGAGGTCTCCCGAATGGGCCAGGATGCCCGCGGAGCGCTCGAGGGACTTCGGGTGGTCGGACGGGAGGAGTTCGAATCGCTGGTTGAGCGGGTCGAGGCCCTCGAACGTCGCCTCCGGGAGTCCGGGGACGACCCCGGGAAGAGCGCAGACGGGAACTGATCAGCGGTGCCCGACCTGACCGGACGGGTACTGATCGCCGGGGTCACTACCCATTGGGGTCGTGAACTCGCCGCCGCCCTGGTCGGATGTGAGGGTGTCGAAGTGGTCGGCCTCGATCCGGACCGGTCGGGATTCGACGTCCCGGAGGTGCGGTTCGTCGAAGCCGACCTGCGGAGTCCTTCGGTCACCTCGGTGATTGCGGAGATCGAACCCGACCTGGTCGTTCATTGCGGCATCCTCTGGTACCCCGAGCACGGCGAGCCCTCCCGGACCCTCCACGACGTGAACGTGATCGGGACCCTCAACCTGCTGGCCGGCTGCGAACGGGTCGCCGGCCTTCGGGCGGTGGTGGTTCGGAGCTCCTCGGCGATCTACGGGACTTCTCCCTCCAGGCCGATCTTCTTCACCGAGGAGATGGCCGGTGAGCTTCCCCTGGTCACCCGTTTCCAGCGCGACGTCGGTGAGCTCGAGGGCTACGTCGAGGGCTTCGCCCGTAGACGGCCGGAAGTGACCTGTTGCCTGCTTCGGTTCCAGCCGGAGGTCGGACCAGGGCTCGACAGTCCGCTCGTCCAGTACCTGTCACTCCCCGTCGTCCCGGTCCAGCTCGGCTTCGACCCCCTGCTCCAGTTGCTCCATCCGGCCGACGCGACCGGGGCTCTCGTGAGGGCCGTCGAGAGTCCGGTCCCTGGGCCGGTCAACGTGGCCCCGGACGGCTCGATCTCCCTCAGCCGCCTGCTTCGGCTTACCGGGCGGATCCCGCTTCCCCTGCCACCGATCGTCTCGGACATCGCCGCGCGGAGGCTGGGGGGCATCCTCCACGCGGCCGACATGTACCGGGATGCCCGGCTCCTGCTCAGGTACGGAAGGGGTTGCGACAACCGGCGGCTCGAGCGGGAGCTGGGTTACCGGCTCGCCTTCGACTCGGAGGGGACCGCCCGGGACCTCGCCAGGCGTCGGCACGGGCGCGAAGTGCCGGTTGCAACGGTCACGGCCGGCGTGGTGGCCGGATGAGTCAGGCTCCGGCCACGCTCCCGGAAGGACTGGATGACGCCCTCCAGCTGATCGGGCGGGCCGTTCGACGCGCCCGGGGCGAGTACCGGGAGGACGAGTGGGGATTCGACAGGGAGTTCGCCGAGTCGGTCTTCCCGGCCCTCGAGTTCCTGTTCGACCGGTGGTGGCGGGTCGAGGTCGAGGGACTCCCGAACCTTCCGGGCCAGGGACGCACCTTGATCGTCGCCAACCACTCGGGAACGATCTTCCCCTTCGATGCGCTGATGATCGGGACTGCGGTCAGGCGACTCCACCCACACCCGCGGTGGACCCGGGCACTCGTCCTCGACTGGGTATTCGAGCTTCCCTTCGTCAGCTACCTGATGCGGCGGCTCGGTGGAGTGCCGGCCGATCCGGCCAATCTCTCTCGCCTCCTCGACGAGGACGAACTCGTGATGGTCTTCCCCGAGGGAGCAAAGGGATTCGGGAAGCCCTTCTCGGAGCGTTACCGGACCCAGCGCTTCGGGCGGGGCGGGTTCATCGCCGAAGCCCTCCGGACCGGAACCCCGATCGTTCCCGTTTCGGTCGTCGGGGCAGAGGAGACCTATCCCAAGCTGGGCGAGATCGGCATGCTGGCACGGCTCATCGGGGCGCCCTACTTCCCCTTCACCCCGACCTTCCCCTTCCTCGGTCCGCTCGGCCTGGTGCCTCTGCCCTCCCGATGGCGGATCGCCTTCCTCGAACCGCTCGACCTCTCGGCCTACCCGCCAGAGGCGGCGGAAGACCCGGCGCTCGTCTTCGACCTGGCCGAGCAGGTCCGGGAGACGGTCCAGGGAGGCATCTACCGGGGGCTGGTCGAGCGGGGCGCCGCTTTCGGCTGAGGCCACTCTTCCCTCTGGAGGCGGGCTCGGGACCCCCTTCTGAACATCGGAACAAAGGCGTCCCCGGCTTTTCCTCCCGTCGGCCAATCGACCGCTCCCGGTATCGCCCTACCTTGATCGGGTCTTCGCTCCCCCAACCGGTCGCCCACAGGGCGCCGCCCGACAGGAGGTAGTAAGTGTCCGGACGAACCAGGCTAGGAATTCCCGGTATCGCCCTGGGGGTGTCCCTCGCGGCACTCCTCTTCCCGGCTGGTGCGGCAGCCAATGTGGCGGCGGACCTCGAGGCCGAGGCACTCCAGCTGGACCTCGTCTGGGTAGCGCTGGCCACCGTCCTCGTGTTCCTCATGCAGGCGGGCTTCATGTTCCTCGAGATCGGTTTCTCACGGATGAAGAACGCCGGGACCGGGGTCGCCAAGGTCTTCATCAATCTCGCCGTGGTGACGATCGCCTGGTGGGCGGTCGGGTACGGGATCGCCGGCTTCGGTGAGGGCGGCCTGGCCGACTTCATCGGGACCGACGGTTTCTTCTTCCACTACGGGCAGGACATCCTCGGGGATCCGGTGACCGCCGAAACCTCGATGCTGATGCTGTTCGGCCTCGCCTTCTGCGCAGTGTCGCTTGCGATCGTCTGGGGTACGACCCTCGAGCGGATCCGGTTCGCCCCTTACGCGATCTTCGCGATCGTCTTCGGCGCACTGATCTACCCGATAGTCGCCCACTCGGTCTGGGGCGGCGGGCTGCTGTCCGACGTCGGTGGCAAGCCGGTGATGGACTTCGCCGGATCGTCGGTCGTCCACCTGACCGGTGCGACGGCCGGCTTGGCGGCACTCCTGTTGCTGGGCGCCAGGAAGGGCAAGTACGGCGCGGACGGATCTCCGAGGGCGATCCCGGGACATTCGATGCCCCTGGTCGGGCTCGGCGTGGTGATCCTCTGGATCGGCTGGTTCGGCTTCAACGGGGGCTCCACCTTCAATACCGATGGCGGCTTCTTCGCCGAGGTGATGCTGAACACCCAGCTGGGGGCTGCGGCCGGGGTGATCGGCGCCAGCCTTCTCGTCTTCATCAAGACCAGGGCCCTTGACGTCGGCATGGCCGGTAACGGAGCGATAGCCGGCCTGGTCGGCATCACCGCCGGCTGCGGCTTCGTCGAGTACTGGGCCGCTCCGATAATCGGCCTGATCGCCGGCTTCATCGTCGTGATCGGGGTCCTCGCCTTCGAGAAGTACCTCGACGACCCGATCGGAGCGCTGTCGGCCCACGGCCTGGCGGGTATCTGGGGCACGCTCGCGGTCGGCCTGTTCGCTTCTCCCCGCCTCGTCCTGGACGGAGCCGGGGCCGGCCTCTGGTACGGCATCTTCGGTGACGCCCCCCTCTCCAGCACGATCGGGCAGTTGGGCGTCCAGGCCCTCGCCGTGGTCGCCACCTTCGTGGTCGTGTTCGCCCTCTCCTGGGCCACCTTCGCGCTGATCAAGGCGACGATCGGCCTGCGGGTCCCCGAGTCCGAAGAGGAGGCCGGACTGGACATCTCGAGCCACGGCATGTACGGCTACCCAGAGTCATTCATCCCGCAACCCGAGTATCCGGTCGCCGTTTTCGCGTCGACCACGAGCGGGGATTCGGAGCCGCCACCCGAGCGCCCGGGTCGATTCCGGGAGCAGAGAACGCCCAACGGCGGAAAGGAGCGGTCCAGATGAAGAAGATCGAAGCGTTCGTGAGGCACGAGTCGTTCGAGCCGATCAGGGCGGAGTTGCTCGAAAAGGGGTTCCCCTCGATCTCGATCAGCGAGGCGAAGGGCTCGGGTCGCCAGCCGGGGATCGTCGAGCAGTACAGGGGCTCGACCGTCACCGTGAACGTAAGACCGAAGCTGAAGCTCGAGATCGTTGTAGCCGACGAGGACAAGGATCTGATCGTCGAGACGATCCTCAAGCATGCGAGGACCGGCGAGATCGGGGACGGCAAGATCTTCGTCCTTCCGGTCGAGGAAGCGATCCGTATCCGAACCGGCGAACACGGCCAGGAAGTAACCCAGAGCCACTCCGACTGAATCAGGGGAAGGTGGGACGGCAGCGCCCGGGGCCGGTGGCGGATCGGCCCCGGGCGCCGTCGGCTTTCGTGGCCCGTCTGGTCGCCTCGCTACCGGGCGGCAACACCGTCGGGGGCGCCTGGCGGTAGCCTCGAATCCCCATGAGCGATGAGTCCATCACCCTGGCCGAGGCCGCCCGCAGGTCGGGCGTTTCGACCGACACCTTGAGGAGGTGGGCCAACGAGGGGATCGTCCCCCTCGACGACGGGACCTGGACTCGCGCAGCCGCCTCCCAGGCGAGGGTCGTGGCCCGGATGCGCGACCGGGGGCATTCCCTCGAGGACCTCCGCGAGGCCGCTGCCGAGGGTCGGCTCGCCGTCGGTCTGGCCGAGGACGTCTTCGCCGATGATTCCGAGCAGATGACGGTTGCCGAAGCGGCCGAGCGGACCGGGGTCGAGGAAGAGTTCGTCGAGCGCCTGCTTGACCTGCTCGGAACGCCGGTCGGGGAGAACCGCACCCTGAGCGAGGAGGACCGCAAGGCGATCGCGCGGCTCGCCTCGGTGGCAGAGGCCGGCCTTCCCTTGGAGGCGGTGCTCCAGCTGGTCAGGATCTACGCTCAGTCGGTCCGGCGGATCGCCGACGCCGAGGTTCGGCTGGTCCACCTCTTCGTCCATGAGCCGATGATCCGGGACGGGATGTCGGCCAGCGACATCTCCGAGGAACTGAGTGACATCGCGGCCAACACCGCGCCCACCGCAGTGCCGCTGTTCAAATATCTACACCAGCGCTACCTCCGCTACTTCATGGAGCAGGACGTGGTCGGCCACATGGAGGACGAGGCCCCCTCCGGCGCCGATATCGGCGAGGTGAAGATCGCCATCTGCTTCATCGACCTGACCGGCTTCACCCAGTTCACCGAAGAGGAGGGGGACATCGAGGCCCTCCTGGTCATCGAGAACTTCACCGATGCCGTACGCGAGACCCTCCCGCCCAGGGCCGAGGTGATCAAGTCGATCGGTGACGAGGTGATGGTGGTCTCCCCGGATCCGGCGTCCCTGGCCGAGTGGGCCGTCGGCTTCATCTCCTTCTTCAGTGACCGGCCCAAACCGAGGGCCGGGGTCCACTACGCCGGGGCCGTCTTCCGTGATGGTGATTACTTTGGCAGCCAGGTCAACCTCGCCCACCGGGTCGTAAACCGCGCTCTTGGCGGAGAGGTGCTGGTTACCGACACGGTCGCCGAGTCGCTCGAGGACCACGAGGAGATCGAGCTGGAACCGATCGGCGAAGTCCCGCTAAAGGGTTTCCCGGAACCGACCCCGCTGTTCTCGGTCAAGGTCCGTGGCTGAGGCAAGCGGGGAGGTGAAGCTCGAAGAGGCGATCCTCGGATCGGGTCTCATCGAGTCCGGTAGCCACGGCGTCGCGCTTCTTTCGGGAGGGCCCGACTCGGTCGGGCTTGTATCCGGATTGGTCCGGGCAGTCGGGTCGGATCACCTGACCGCCCTTCACGTCAACTACGGACTCCGATCCGACTCCGATCTCGACCAGGAGGCATGCCAGGTCGTCTGCGCCAAACTCGGGGTGGAGCTGATCACGGTCCGGGCCGGGGAGCGTGACGGCAACCTCCACGACTGGGCGCGAGGGGTCCGCTACCGCGAGGCCTCGCTGCTAGCCGAACGACTCGGACTCGACTGGATCGCCGTCGGCCACACCCGGACCGACCTGGTCGAGACCGTCCTCTACCGGCTCGCCTCGTCGCCCGGAACCCGGGCGCTCAGGGCGATGCCGGCGAGGCGCGGGCTACTCGTTCGGCCCCTCCTTTCGCTCGGGCGCGGGGAGGTTCGCCGGGCGGTCGAGGAAACCGGCCTTCCCTTTGTCGACGACCCCTCGAACCTGGCTCCCGGCTTCGCCCGGGCCAGGATCCGGACCGGAGCGATGCCGGTGCTCGGTGGGGTCAATCCGGCCTTCGAGCGGAACGTCCTCCGGACGCTCGCGGAGCTGGAAGAGGAAGCCTCCTTCCTCGATGCCGAGGGCGGGGCCCTGATCGAGGAAGGTCCGAACGGCCAGCCAGCGATCGATACCGCGGCCCTGATGCAGGCTGACCCGGCGGTCGCCCGTCACGCCCTTCGCCTGCTCATCGGGGCGACGTGTGGGCGGGAGGCACCCGTTTCGATCGACCGGACGGCCCTCGTGCGTGAACTGTCGGGACGTCCGGAAGGGGGTTCGGTCGACTTCGGTGATGGAATCCGGATCGAGATCGGTTCAGGTCTGGCCCTGGTCGAAGCGCCGTCCGGTGAGGCATCGCCGGTCGCGGGGTCGAGGGAGCTGACTATTCCCGGGGCGGTCGGCTGGGACGGCTGGCTGTTCGGGGCCGAGCGCCTTGACCGGGCCTCGGCGCCGCGGGGGCCGGATGTCGCGACCCTCGACCGATCGGGGCTTGGCGACGGAGTCGAGGTGAGGGCCTGGCGCCCGGGGGACCGAATTCGCCCGCTCGGGATGACGGGGTCGAAGCCGGTCGCCACCCTGATGTCGGAGAGAGGGCTGCCGCGGCCGCGCCGCACCGGCTGGCCCGTGGTCGAGGCCTCGGGGGCGATCGCCTGGGTTCCCGGCATCGCCGTCTCGGAGTCCTTCAGGGTTCGGAAGGGGACCGGGAATTCCGTCCTCCTCACCGCCGAGCCGCCCGGACGCCAGGGGTCCGCTGACCTCGGCCCTGGCACCTAGACTGCCGAAGCCGATGGAGCAGGGACCAGAAAGGAACGGCCACAACGGAGTGGGTGAGACGCTGGTCAGTGCCGAGAAGGTCCAGGAGCGGGTCCGGGAGCTCGGGGCCGAGATCAGCGCCGACTACGCCGGCAAGGACCTGGTGCTGGTCGGGGTCCTTCGGGGGGCCTCGGTGTTCCTCGCCGACCTGATGCGGACCCTGACCATTCCGTGTGAGGTCGACTTCATGGCGGTCTCTTCCTACGGTTCCTCGGCCGATTCTTCCGGCGTCGTCCGGATCCTTAAGGACCTCGACGATCCGGTTACCGGCAGGGACGTCCTGATCGTCGAGGCGATAGTCGACTCGGGACTCACCCTCTCCTACCTGATCCGGAACCTCGCGGCCCGGGAACCGGCATCGCTCGAAGTCTGCACCCTGCTTTCGAAACCGGACCGTCTGCGGGCCGAGGTTCCGATCCGGTACACGGGTATCGAGATACCGGATGAGTTCGTTATCGGCTACGGCCTCGACTACGCCCAGAAGTACCGCAACCTCGACCACGTCGCGACCCTTCCGGAGGGCGTTGCCCCACCGCTCTAGGCTGCGGGCGCGGCGGCGCTTCCCTGCTACGCTGGAAAGCCGTCCAACCCCCTAGATGTAAGGCAGGGCGACGGTTCCGGACCGAGACGAAGGAGCGGTTTGAAGCGGTTTTTCAAGAGTGCGGCATTTCCGATTCTGCTGGTCGTGATCCTTGCGTTCGTGGCCCAGCGCGTGATCAGCCCTGACACGGGTCAGGAGCCGCCCACCTATAACCAGTTCCTGACGATGGTCGAGCGCGGCGAGGTAGCCGACGTCACCATCAACACCAAGGACAACACCCTCGAGGTGACCGAGGAGCCGGCCGGCCAGAAGACCGACGCGGCGAACGCCGACAACGCCTCCGGATCCGGTGACACAGGAGAGAAGTTCGAGACCGGCTACCCGCCCAACACCGAGCAGAGCCTGCTCAACCAGCTCGACCAGAACGACGTGGCGGTGACCGTCAAGGGGTCGGGTGGCAGCTCGATCCTCTCGATGCTGATCTACGTCCTTCCCTTCCTGCTCTTCTTCGGCTTCTGGATCTTCCTGATGAACCAGATGCAGGGCGGCGGTTCCCGGGTGATGAGCTTCGGCAAGTCGAAGGCGAAGAAGATGGCGGTCGACGCACCGAAGATCACCTTCAAGGACGTTGCCGGGGCCGACGAGGCCGTTCAGGAGCTCCACGAGATCAAGGAGTTCCTCCAGAACCCGAAGAAGTTCCAGTCGCTCGGCGCCCGGATCCCCAAGGGCGTACTCCTCTACGGACCGCCCGGTACCGGCAAGACGCTCCTGGCCCGAGCCGTGGCCGGTGAGGCCGGGGTTCCCTTCTTCTCGATTTCGGGTTCCGATTTCGTCGAGATGTTCGTCGGGGTCGGTGCCAGCCGGGTCCGCGACCTCTTCGAACAGGCAAAGCAGAACTCCCCCTGCATCATCTTCATGGACGAGATCGATGCGGTCGGTCGCCACCGGGGGGCCGGTATGGGCGGAGGCCACGACGAGCGGGAGCAGACCCTCAACCAGCTCCTGGTCGAGATGGACGGCTTCGAGATCAAGGACAACATCATCCTGATCGCGGCCACCAACCGGCCCGACATTCTCGACCCGGCCCTGCTCCGGCCTGGCCGCTTCGACCGTCAGGTGGCGGTGGACCGGCCCGATCGCCAGGGTCGGAAGCAGATCCTCGAGGTCCACTCCCGCGGGAAGCCCCTCGCCGGGGAGATCGACCTCGACGCGCTGGCCGGTCAGACCCCTGGCTTCACCGGTGCCGACCTCTCCAACCTGATTAACGAGGCCGCCCTGCTCGCCGCCCGTTCGGGTCGCAAGGAGATCACCCAGATCGAGCTCGAAGAGGGGATC
This sequence comes from Solirubrobacterales bacterium, assembly GCA_046091385.1. GTDB lineage: Bacteria > Actinomycetota > Thermoleophilia > Solirubrobacterales > 70-9 > 67-14. Next base: position 10,855 of record JBJTBP010000063.1, read on the forward strand.
ATGCGGGTGGTCGCCGGTCCCGAGAAGAAGACTCGGGTGATGTCCGAGAAGGAGCGACGGATCACCGCCTACCACGAGATGGGTCACGCGATCGTCGGCCACGTCCTGCCCAACTGTGATCCGGTCCACAAGATTTCGGTGATCAGTCGCGGGCAGGCGCTCGGTTACACGATCTCGCTCCCGGCTGAGGACAAGTTCCTTACCTCCCGGGCGGAGCTCGCCGAGACGATGGCGATGACGCTCGGCGGCCGGGCAGCGGAGGAACTCGTCTTCGACGAGATCACGACCGGTGCATCGAACGACCTCGAGAAGGTGACCCAGACTGCCAAGCAGATGGTGATGCGGTTCGGGATGTCCGAGCGGCTTGGCCCCCGGGTCTTCGGCCACGATCGCGGCCAGCCGTTCCTCGGTCGCGACATGGGTTCCGAGCCCGACTACTCCGACGAGATCGCCCGCGAGATCGACGACGAGATCCGCCGGATCGTCGAGAACGCCCACCAGACCGCCCGTGACATCCTCGACAAGCATCGCGAGGATCTGGAGAGGATCTCCGAGATCCTGCTCGAGCGCGAAACGATCGATGCCGACCAGTTCGTCGCCCTGCTCGAGGGCAAGAGCGAAGCGGAGGTCTTCCCGCCCGAGGAGGAAGCCAAGGAGAAGGAGATCGAGGACTTCCCCTCCGAGCCGGACCCGGTCAACACTCCCACGACCGAGCCTTCTCCCGCACCACCCCGACCCGGCTACGCCGGCGGGATCACCGAGAACCGCTCGGACTGACCAGACCCGCTCTCGGGAACTTCCGGGGCTTACACCTCGTCCGGGATCGGCCGGATCCCCGGGCCCTCACCGGCGATCGAAACCGTGCTCTCCCAGGCAGCCTGTAGATAGGATGCATTCGCAGGGTCGTTCTTCAGCCCCCACACGACCGGTTCGATCAGGTAGTCGCCGGGCCTGACCCAGATCGGTACGTAGTCGACCGCCGTTACTTCGGTCTTGCCACCGTCCGAACGGAAGCGGAACAGGGCGATCAGGCCGTACTGGGTCTCGGCCGGCAGGCCGGCGGCGGCACTCTGGTTGGAGAGCAGGTTGCCGACACTGAAGGCGACGAACTTCCCGTTGATCCGCTCGATCGGCTGGACGACGTGGGGTCCCTGTCCAGAGATCGCGGCCACCCCTGGGATCCGGGTCACCGCTTCGGCCAGCTCACGCTGTGATTCGTTCGGTTCGGTCGAGTTCTCATCTCCCCACTGGATGATCACTAGGACGGTGTCGGCACCTGCCTGGAGCGTCCTTTCCACGTCGCGCTCGACCCGTCTCTTCTTCTCCTCGACCGGTGCTTCGAACGGGAGCAGGTTGAGGGTCGACTCATCCGGCGGGGTGCCGGTGTTGTTGTAGTCGGTGTAGGCGACCAGGCCGACCTTGATCTTCCCCGCATCCATGACAAGTGGCTTCGTCGCGTCCTCGGGCTCGATGGCCGAGCCAGTCGTCTCGACGCCCTCACCACGAAGGGTCTCGATCGTCTCGACCACTCCCTCCTCGCCGCGGTCGAGTGTGTGATTGGAGGCGGTCCCGCAGGCCTCCCAACCGGCCCCCTCGATGTCGCCGGCGATTTCGAGGGGGGTGGCGAACAGCGGATAGCCGCTCGGTTCCCCCGAGGTGAGCGGGGTTTCCATCTGGCACATCGAAAGGTCGACGTCCCTGACGTAAGGCTCGATCGCGGTGAACATCGGGGCGAAGTCGTAAGAGCCACCGCCGTTCTCGATCGCCCGGTACCAGACCGGGGAGTGGATCAGGATGTCGCCACTGGTCGAGACGGTCGCCTTGACGGGGGGTCCGTCATCAACCTCGCCTCCACCTGAACCTCCGGCCTGGAGGATGACCACCAGGCCGATCACGATCGCCAGCACCGAGAGTCCAAGGACGGCACGGCGGCGTCTGGCCTCACGCCTCCGGCGCTCGATCCGAGCCCTCACGCTCCGCACGTCCCGCATGAGGCGATCCTCCCAGAAAGCAGGTATCCGCCCTCCATCAGGGCGTGGCCCCCGGGGGTTTGGGATAGTGGCCCGGTGGACCAGAGGGATGCCGACGTCGTCGTGGTAGGGGCCGGACTCGCCGGACTCTCGGCCGCTCGAGCCCTGAGCAGCGAAGGCCTCGATGTTCTGGTTCTGGAGGCTCGTGACAGGGTCGGTGGCCGGACTGAAAATGGCTTCCTCGATGGCGAGCCAGTCGAGCTCGGAGGCCAGTGGGTGGGCCCCGGCCAGGATGAAGTCCTGGGGTTGATTGCCGAACTCGGTCTGGAGACCTTCCCCACTTGGACGAAGGGCGAGAACCTATTCGACCTCAAGGGGTCGGTCCAGCGTTACCGCGGCACGATTCCCAGGGTGAATCCAGTCTCGCTGGTCGAAGTCGGGATCGCACTCAAGCGGATCGATCGTCTCTCCCGTGGGATCGACCCGGCCCGCCCGTGGGCAGCTCCCAAGGCCGCGAAGTGGGACTCGACGAGCGTCGCCGACTGGATGTCGGGGACCGTCTTCACCGGTACGGCCAGGGACCTGATCAGACTCGCCATTCATGCCGTCTGGGCGGCCGAGCCCGAGGAGATCTCGATGCTCCATTTCCTCGCTTACGCTCGCTCGAGCGGCTCGATCGAGTCATTGCTCGATACCGAGGGAGGTGCTCAGGACTCCCGGATCGTCGGAGGCTCCCAAGCGATCTCGGAACGCATGGCAGACGAGCTCAGCGATCGGGTCCTGACCGGGGTACGGGTCAGTTCGTTCGAGTGGGACGAGGAACGAGTCACCGTTGGGACGGGAGAGACCTCCTTCCGGGGACGTCGCGCGATCGTCACGGTCCCGCCAGTTCTGGCCGGTCGTATCGAGTGGCGCCCCGGGCTGCCCGAAGCGCGAACCGGGCTCACCTCGAGCATGCTGCCCGGGCGCGCGATCAAGGCGATGGCCGCATACGAGACTCCGTTCTGGCGGGAAGATGGCCTTTCGGGCAGCGCGACAAGCATCGGGTCGCCAGTGAGCATGGTCTTCGACAACACCCCACCTTCGGGCAGCCCCGGCGTTCTGGTCTCCTTCTTCGAGGCCTCCTCGGCCGACCGGGCGGGGGCGATGCCGGATGCTGAGCGGAGAGAGCTGACCGTCGGGAACCTGACCCGACTGTTCGGTGAGGAGGCTTCACGTCCCGTCGATTACGTCGATCGCTGCTGGGCCAACGAGGAGTTCTCGGCCGGCTGCTACGGGGCCTTCATGCCGCCCGGGGCGTGGACGGCCTGGGGCCGGGCGCTCTCTGAACCGGTCGGCCCGATCCACTGGGCCGGGGCTGAGGTCGCGACCCGGTGGACCGGCTACATGGATGGTGCGATCCGGTCGGGAAGGCAGGCGGCCGAGGCCGGGGAGGCCTCGCTTTGACCAGCGGGACGACGAAGGTGATGGGGATCGTCAACGTGACCCCGGACTCCTTCTCGGACGGGGGCCTCTACCTCGATCCCGAGCAGGCGGTCTCCCACGGCCTCGAACTGCTCGACGAAGGGGCGGACCTGGTTGACCTCGGCGGCGAGTCGACCCGGCCGGGCGCCGAGCCGGTCGCGCCGGAGGAGGAGCTACGTCGGGTGACCCCGGTGGTCGAGCGGCTTGCAGAGCGGGCGACGGTCTCGATCGACACCAGCAAGGCGGTGGTCGCCGAGGCGGCGATCGGTGCCGGTGCTGAGATGGTGAATGACGTCACGGCGCTGCGGGGGGATCCGGAGATGGCTGCCACCTGTGCCGAGGCCGGGGTCGAGGTCGTGCTGATGCACATGCTCGGCGAGCCCCGGACGATGCAGGAGGATCCGGCCTACGGGGATGTGGTCGAGGAGGTCCTCGAATTCCTGGTCGAACGCGCCCGGATTGCCGAGGAGGCCGGGATCGCCCGGGAGAAGATCTGGATCGACCCCGGGATCGGGTTCGGCAAGACGGCCGAGCACAACTTTGCCCTGCTTGCAGCGACGGACCGGTTCGTCGAGACCGGATACCGGGTCCTGGTCGGCCCGTCCCGCAAGAGGTTCATCGGCTCCCTGGACGGATCGGGAGAGGCCGAGAGGGTGGGGGGCACCGTCGCCGCATGCCTGGTGGCCGCGAGAAAGGGGGCGAGCGCCGTTCGGGTGCACGACGTCGCCCCCGTGTTCCAGGCGCTGGCCCTGGAAAGGGAGATCTCGGCCGCCGATCCCCGAGGCGGCGGCACGGCCGCCTCATCCGGCTAGCGTTCACTCCATGGCTGACCTAGACAGATCACCGGTGACGATTCGGATCGAGGGAATGGTCGTCCACACTCACCACGGGGTCACCGAGGCAGAGCGCGAACTCGGCCAGCGAATGCTGTTCGACCTGGAGTTGGAAGTGCCCGAGTGTGGCGCGACCTCATCGGACCGCGTCGAGGAAACGGTCGACTACGGCGAGCTCGCCGAACTCGTCGCCGAACTCGCCACCGTCGAAAGTCGCCTCACCCTGGAACGGCTGGTCGACCTGATCGCCCGTGAGGTCCTCGATCGTTACCCGGTGTCGAGCGTCACGGTTCGGGCGACGAAGCCAGAGCCCCCGGTGCCGTTCACGATGGAAGGCGCATCGGTCGAGTTGACCCTGTCCGACGGCGACTGACCTGGAGCTAGATGCCGACCGCCTACCTCGGCCTCGGATCGAACGTCGGCGACCCACCGACCAATCTGGCCCGGGCCGTGGAGCTGCTTCGCTCGCGGGGCCTGACGGTCGAGTCGGTGTCTTCGGGCTACTCGACACAGCCGGTCGGAGAGATCCTCGACCAGCCGGACTTCCTCAATGCCGTGGTCGCGGTCGATACCGACCTCGGTCCCGAGGAACTCCTCGATCTGGTCAAGTCGATAGAGGCCGAGATGGGCCGCGAGACCGGGCTGCCGCGCCACTCGCCGCGGATCATCGACATCGACCTGTTGCTGCTTGGTGACACCGAGCACGAATCCGATCGCCTTTCACTCCCGCACCGCGAGGTCTCGACCCGTCGTTTCGTCCTGGTTCCCCTGCTCGAGATCGCCCCTGACCTGACCCTCCCCGACGGCAGCCCTGTCGCCGATCTGCTGGCCGCCCTCGAAGATGACCCCGACCAGGCGGTCAAACCGGCCGGTCCGCTGCCGCTCCCCTGAGCGCCTACTAATCTTTGGCGGTGGCCGATCGAGCCGAGACCGCGGCAGTCCTGAGGGCCTACGCCGAGGCCTGGCTGGCGGGTGATCTGGAGAAGGTCCTCGGCTCCTACCACGAGGACTTCGTCCTCCACTACATGGGCGAGAGCCCGCTCGCCGGCACCCACCAGGGCCAGGAGGCGGCGCTTGCGATCCTCGGCCAGGCCTCGTTCCGTACTTCGCGAAAGCTAATCGAGGTCGAAGACGTCCTGGCAGGGGACGAGTTCGGTGCCCTGGTGGCGATCGAGGACCTCGGCGACCCACCTCGACGGGTTCGGCGGGTGTTGCTCTACCGGGTGCTCGACAACAAGTTGGGTGAGTGCTGGTTGTTCGACGAGGACCAGCGCTTCATCGACCGGCTCTGGTCCACCGACCCCGAGGACCCGACCGAGTGAGGCGGCCGGACCTCTAGCCGCGGAGGGGATCGAGCCAGGCCTGAGGCAGGCCGGGCGGGATGTGGCCCGGGTAATCCGGTCCCAGCCTCATCGTCGCGTGGCCGATCGGGCGGTCCTCGATGAAGGGCCTCAGGTCGGCGACCGTCATCGCCAGCCTGACCGAGGGCGCGATCTGGAAGTCGGCGGCATTCGGCTCCTCGCCGCCGATCACGCCCGAAAGGACGAACTCGTCGAGTCTGTCTAGAAGTCCCGACAGGACCGCGATCGCCGCCTGGACGTTCTCGTCATCGGCCTCGTTGAAATGGACTGACGCCGCCACCAGGGGACCGCCGGTCTTGATTGCGAGTCCGATCGGAAGTCCGATCTTCGCTCCCTCGACGTAGCTTCGCATCGCATTCCTGTCGCGCTTCAGGAGCCACCAGAGGATCTGCCTGATCGGGTGCTGGAGCTCGGATTCGCCGAGTGCCTCGGCCTCCTCGATCGAGGCCCGTTCGGGACCGGTCGGGAGCAGGGGAGGGGCCTCCGGGGCATACCTGTCGAGAGCCCTCGCGATCTCGATCGACCCCTGGAACTTCCGGCCATCGAGCTTCAGGGCCGGGACGGTCACCAAGGGAAAGCCGAGGGCCCTGAGCACGACCTTCGAGATCACTGGAAGCAAGTCGACCCTCCGGTACTCGACCCCCTTGCGTTCCAGCATCAATGCAGCGGAGATCCCTGGATGGGATCCGGGGATCGTGTAGAGCGTGGCCCGGGGCATCGAGGCCGGACTGTACCGGCCGGACCACGGTCGCTCCCATCTCGACCGACGGAGCCCCCGTCGGCGGGAGGCCTGCCAAACTTGGAGTCCATGCTGCTGGCGATCGACATAGGCAACACCCAGACCCATATCGGGGCCTTTCGGGGCGAGGAACTGGCCGAGGATTGGCGTTTCCAGACCCGTGCCGGAGCGACCGCGGACGAGCTGGCGACGATCATTCGAGGACTGTTCGAGCTGAAGGGGATGGGTCTTTCGGAGATCGAGTCGGTCGTGACCTCATCCGTGGTCCCGCCGCTCGGGCCGGAGTACGAGTCGATGGCTGCCAAGTACCTCGATGTGTCCTGCCTCGTGGTCGGTCCGGGAGTCAAGACGGGCATGGCGATCGAGGTCGACAACCCGGCCGAGGTAGGCGCGGATCGCCTGGTCAACGCGATCGCGGTCTACGAGCAGGTCGGAGACGTCTGCGTCGGGGTCGACTTCGGGACCGGGATCAACTTCGATGTCGTCTCGGCTGACGGTGCCTACCTGGGGGGTGCGATCGCGCCGGGTGTTGAGATCTCGCTTTCAGCCCTTGCCGAGAGGGCCGCACGACTGCCGAAGATCGAGCTGGCCGAGCCGTCCGGGGTGATCGGGACCAGCTCCAAGGCTGCGATCCAGTCTGGCGTCCTCTACGGGTTCGCCGGCCTGGTCGACGGGATCGCCGCCAGGTTCAACCGGGAGCTGGGCGGTGAGGCGACCTTCATAGCTACCGGGGGGTTCGCCCCGGTGATCGTGCCCTTCACCGAAATGATTTCCCGGATCGATCCTCATCTGACCCTGGAGGGCCTCCGGATCATCGAGGGGCGAAACCGTGACTGACCGGCAGCAGCCCCCGCTGACCGAGCCCTTCGAGATCGAGGGTGTCCAGATCCCCAACCGGGTCCTGCTCGCACCGCTTGCCGGGATCGGCAACTGGTTCGTTCGGATGCAGGCCCGCCGCTACGGGGCAGGGATGGCCGTCTCGGAGATGGTCTCCTCCCACGGTCTCCACTACGGAAATGAAAAGACGACGAGCGAGCTGATGCGGATCCACCCCGAAGAGCACCCGGTCTCCTACCAGCTGTTCGGCCAGGACCCCGAGATCATGCGCTCGGCGGCAGCGATTGCCGCCGAGTCCGGCCCGGACCTGATCGATATCAACATGGGTTGTCCGGTTCCCAAGGTGATGAAGACCGGGGCAGGGGCCGAGCTGCTCGCCGATCCCGAACTGGCGCTCGAGCTGGCGAGGGCAGCCCGTGAAGGGAGCGGGCTTCCAGTGACCGTGAAGATCCGCTCCGGAATCGCGCCGGGCGACCGGTCCGGCTTCGACCTGGCGGTTCGCCTGGTCGAGGAGGCAGGAGTCGCCGCCATCGCCTTCCACCCCCGGGTCGCTCGCAAGGGCCATTCCGGGAGCCCCGACTACGAACTCGCCCGGGAGCTTTCCGAGTCGATTCCGGTACCGATGATCATCTCTGGCGGGCTGAGCGATGCCGAGGCGGCACGCCGCGCTTACGAGGAATCCGGGGCCGACGCCGTGATGATCGCTCGCGGCTCCTTCGGATATCCCTGGATCTTCGCCGAGCTGACCGGAACCGAGGTACCGGAGGCCGATCGTCGGGCGCTCATGGACGAGCTGCTCTGGGTGATGGACCGGGCCGAAGAGCACCTCGGAACGGAGCGTGCCGGTCGCTACCTGAGGAAGTTCTACCCCTGGTACGTCGACCGGGTCGACGTGCCGAAGGGGGTCAAGGACGAGCTCTGCCAGTCGGCCGGCCTCGACCGGGCGCGTGAGGTGGTCGTCTCGATCAGGGACCGGGGAGCGGTCCCGGTTTGAGCGGGTCGGAACTCTCCGAAAGGGTCGAAGCCTGGCAGGCGGAAGGCGGCTTCACGACCTTTCGGGATTACTCGATCTATCGACGCCACGGGAAAGGAGAGGGACAGACGGTCCTCTTCCTCCACGGCTTTCCCACCAGTTCGTTCGACTTCGCCCCAGTGATCGGGCGGCTCCCCGGGGTCCCGACCCTGACCTTCGACTTCCTCGGGTATGGACTGTCGGAGAAGCCCCGGGACCACACCTACACGATCGCCTGGCAGGCCGACCTGACCGAGGCCCTGGTCGCCGAGTTCGGTGATGGCCCGGTGTTCGTCTGCGCCCACGACCTTGGGACATCGGTCGCGACCGAGCTGATGGCCCGTGACCTCGAGGGGGAACTCGGCTTCGAGATGGCAGGGGTTCTGCTCTTCAACGGTTCGATCCTGATCGACCGTGCCCAGCCGACCCTCGCCCAGAAACTGCTCCGGGGACCGATCGGACCACTCGCTGCACGGCTCTCCAACGAGGCCTTTTTCCGGCGTCAGTTCTCCTCGGTGTTCTCCGCGGCGCACCCTCCGTCGCAAGAGGAACTCGAAGATGCCTGGGCCCTGATCGAGAACAACGGCGGCAGTCGCCTCGGCCACAAGCTCGTTTATTACATGGAGGAGAGGACCATCTACGCCGACCGCTGGCACGGTGCGGTCCGGGACTGGGAAGGTCCCCTGTCCCTCGCCTGGGGTCTCGAGGATCCGGTGGCCGTACCGGCGATCCTGGAAGGGTTGGGAGAGCTCAGGCCGGGGGTCGAACCGGTCACCTTCCCGGACCTGGGCCATTACCCCCAGGTCGAAGATCCGGACCGGTTCTCCGAGGCCCTGGTCGCGGCCCGGGCCAGCCGGGCGGAAATGGCTTGACGATCGGTATACTGCCGCGTTTCCAAGCACCTCCTGACCGGCCCAGGCAGGGTTCAGGAAGGGCGCAAATAGCGGGAAAACTTGGACCCACCGGGTCCGGAAGGCGCTGCGGAGAAGATGAGTCGGCAGGCAGAAATAACCCCCGATGGCCTCAAGAAACTCGAGGAGGAGTTGGAGCACCTGACCACGGTCCGGCGGCGCGAGGTTTCCGAGCGGATCAAGGAAGCCCGCGACTTCGGCGACATCTCCGAGAACGCCGAATACGACGACGCAAAGAACGAACAGGCCCAGCTGGAGGCTCAGATCGCCCAGCTCGAAGAGCGGATCAGGCGCTCTGTGGTCGTCGAGGAACCCGGCGAGAAGACCGGCGAGGTCGTGTTCGGGTCGGTCGTCCACATCAAGGACCAGAAGACCGGCGAGTCGAAGAAGTTCCAGATCGTCGGCTCGACCGAAGCCGACCTCACCGAGGGGAAGCTCTCGAGCGAGTCCCCGATCGGCTCAGCCCTCCTGGGCGGCAAGGTGAACCAGATCGTCTCGGTCCCGGCCCAGAAGGGCCGACCCCGCAAGTACAAGATCACGAAGATCGACGCAGCCTGAGGCTCCCGGACTGCCGGAGATGAGCGAGCCAGAGGCCAAAGACCTCCTGGCCGAGCGCCGGGAGAAGCTGGACCGTCTGAGGGAGTCGGGTACCGACCCATTCCCCCATGACTTTCCCGACCGGGAAGAGATCGGCACGGTCATCGAGGCCCACGGCGGACTCGCCGCCGGCGAGGAAACCGATCAGGTCCACACGGTCGCGGGCCGGGTCGTCGGCAAGCGTGGCCACGGCAAGGTCGTCTTCCTCGACCTGCGTGACCAGACCGGGACGATCCAGGTCCTGGCCGGCTCCGACCGACTCCCCGGGGAGTCCTTCGAAGCCCTCGATCTGGTCGACCTAGGCGATTTCGTCGGGGCGACCGGGAGGGCCCTTGCGACCAAGCGCGGGGAACTCTCGCTGGAGGCATCAGACTGGCGGATACTCGCCAAGTCGCTCAGGCCCCCGCCCGACAAGTTCCATGGCCTCGAAGACGTCGAGACCCGCCACCGCAGGCGCGAGCTCGACCTGATCGCCAACGAGGCGACCCGGGAGGTCTTCAGGGTGAGGACCCGGACGATCGCCGAGATCCGCCGACAGCTCGACGATCAGGGCTTCTTCGAGGTCGAGACGCCGGTCCTCCAGCCCCTTTACGGAGGCGCGCTGGCCCGGCCGTTCACCACCCATCACACCGCCCTCGATCGCGAGTTCTACCTCCGGATCGCCACTGAGCTCTACCTCAAGCGGTGCGTGGTCGGTGGGATCGAGAAGGTCTACGAGATAGGCAAGGACTTCCGGAACGAAGGGGTGTCCCCCAAGCACAACCCCGAGTTCACCATGCTCGAGTGGTATGAAGCCTACGCCGACTACGAGAAGACGGCAGCCGACCTCGAGTACCTGGTGGCGGGGGTGGCCGAGGCCGTGCTCGGAACGACGGTGGTCGAGCGGGACGGTGAGTCGATCGACCTCGCCCCGCCCTGGGAACGAGTGACCCTGAGGGACGCGATCTTCGGGGCCACCGGCATCGATATCGAGAAGGAGCGCTCGCTGGAGGGACTTGCCGCGGCGATCGGGGTCGAACCGGAAGCCGGGATCGGTTGGGGAAAGCTGGTCGACGACCTCTTCTCGAAGCGGGTCGAGCCGACCTTCGTCCGGCCGACCTTCGTCATGGACTACCCGGTGGAGCTTTCCCCGTTCGCCAAGGACCACCGCTCGAAGGAAGGCGTGGTCGAGCGGTGGGAGGCGTTCGTCGCCGGTATGGAGATAGCCAACTCCTTCACCGAGCTGAACGACCCGGACGAGCAGCGTCGGCGCTTCGAGCAGCAGGCGGCAGAGCTGGCCGGAGGTGACGAGGAGGCGCAGCCGTACGACGAATCGTTCGTCGAGGCGCTCGAGCAGGGGATGCCTCCGACCGGCGGGGTCGGACTCGGAATCGACAGGCTGGTGATGGTCCTGAGCGGCGCCCCTTCCGTCCGGGAGGTCGTGCTCTTCCCGGCGATGCGCGATTGAGTCCGAGTTGTGAACGACTACCGGGACCGAGCGCTGTAGGCTCGGCCTTCCTACGCCCTGAGGAGGTCTGATCGTGACGCCGAATCCCCGCAACCTCGCCCTTGCCGAACTTGGCCAGAGCATCTGGGTGGACAACATCACCCGGGCGATGCTCGACGACGGCACCCTCGAGCGCTACATCACCGACTATTCGGTGACCGGCCTCACTTCGAACCCGACGATCTTCGACAAGGCAATCTCCTCCGGCGAGGACTACACGGCGCAGATAGTCGAGTTGGCCGGGGCGGGCGAGCTGCCGGAGGCGATCTTCTTCGAGCTGGCGCTCGACGACCTTTGCAGGGCCGCCGACCTCTTCATGCCGACCCACGAGCGGACCGACGGAGTAGACGGCTGGGTTTCGCTCGAGGTCTCACCCCTCCTCGCCGACGACGCCGAGGCGACCGTCGCCCAGGCGGTCGAACTCCACGACAGGGCCGCCCGGGACAACCTGCTGATCAAGATCCCGGGCACCGAGGCCGGACTGGCGGCGATCGAAGAGGCGACCTTCCGCGGGATCCCGGTCAACGTCACCCTCCTCTTCTCGAAGGCCCACTACCTGGCCCAGGCCGACGCCTGGATGACCGGGATCGAACGGAGGATCGAGGCCGGGCTGGACCCGGTGGTCGGATCGGTCGCTTCGCTGTTCATCAGCCGGTGGGATGCGGCGGTTATCGACGAGGTACCGGATGCCTTGAGGGCGAGGCTGGGGATCGCGATTGGCGGGGAGGTATATGCCGCCTACCGGGAGCTCCTCGACTCGGATCGGGCCGGACGGATCCGCGATGCAGGAGGACGGATCCAGAAGCTCCTGATGGCCAGTACAGGTACCAAGGACCCCGAAGCCTCGGATGTCCTCTATGTCGAGGGACTGGCTGCACCGGACACGGTCAACACGATGCCGGAGGCGACCCTGCTCGCATTCGCCGACCACGGCAAGGTGCCGCCACCCCTTCCGGCGGACGGAGTCGAGAGCGAGGAGGTCCTCGCCGCCTACCGGGAGGACGGCTTCGACCTGGATGCCCTCGGGGTCCGTCTCCAGGAGGAAGGCAAGCAGGCCTTCGCCGACTCCTGGGACGGCCTGATCGACTCGATCTCGGGTCGGCTGCAGACCGTCTGACGGGTGAGGGCCGGGAGTCCGGCCCGGGTATACTCGGGAGTAGCCCGAGACGCCGAGACCGGAGGTCAGATTCCCCACCGGAGGAGCCAGGAACCGGATAGAAGGGGAGTCGGGCAGCCGGCGACTCTGCCTACCCGGGGACCGTCAGGAAAAGAGCCAGAAGAAAGAGATCAGACCCAGAAGGAACATCCGCCGACCGGTGACCGATACTCAGCCACCACCCGGACTGTTTGAGGGATAGGGAAGAGAAACTTGTTCGAGAGATTCACAGAGCGCGCACGACAGGTGGTCGTCCTGGCCCAGGAAGAGGCGCGCACGCTCAAGCACAACTACATCGGGACAGAGCACATCCTGCTCGGGCTGCTGCGTGAGGAAGAAGGACTGGCGGCGAGGGTCCTCGAGTCGCTCGACATCACGGTCGAAAGGGTGCGAGCCCAGGTCGTCCGGATCGTCGGCTCCGGCGAAGAGGTCACCTCGGGACAGATCCCCTTCACCCCACGGGCGAAGAAGGTTCTCGAGCTGGCGCTCCGGGAGGCCCTCAGCCTCGGCCACAACTACATCGGGACCGAGCACATCCTGCTCGGCCTGGTCCGGGAGAACGAGGGCGTCGCGGCCCGCATCCTGCTCGACTTCGACGCCGATTCCGACAAGATCCGCAACGAGGTGATCCGGATGCTTTCCGGCCCGGGTGGACGCAAGTCTGGCTCCCAGGGATCGGAATCAGGACCCGGCCAGGCCGAAGGCGGGAAGAAGTCCTCGAAGCTGCTCGACCAGTTCGGGCGCAATCTGACCCGGCTGGCCGAGGACGGAAAGCTCGACCCGGTGGTCGGACGCGAGGTCGAGATCGAGCGGATCATGCAGATCCTCTCCCGTCGGACCAAGAACAACCCCGTTCTGCTCGGTGAGCCGGGGGTCGGCAAGACGGCGGTGGTCGAGGGACTGGCCTCCCGCATCATCCGCGGTGAGGTTCCCGACCTGCTCCGGAACAAGCAGATCTACACGCTCGACCTCGCCGCGCTGGTGGCCGGATCGAAATACCGGGGCGAGTTCGAGGAGCGTCTGAAGAAGGTGATGAAGGAGATCGCGCAGCGCGGCGACATCGTCCTCTTCATCGACGAGATCCACAACCTGGTCGGGGCCGGTGCGGCCGAGGGCGCGATCGATGCAGCCTCGATCCTCAAGCCGGCGCTTGCCCGGGGCGAGATCCAGACGATCGGGGCGACGACCCTCGACGAGTACCGCAAGTACCTGGAGCGCGACTCCGCCCTGGAGCGTCGCTTCCAGCAGATCAAGGTGGACCAGCCCACACCCGAGCAGACGGTCAAGATCCTCGAGGGATTGAGGGAGCGCTACGAGCAGCACCACCGGGTCCAGATCTCGGATGAGGCACTCGAGGCTGCTGCCGAGTTGGCCGACCGCTACATCTCCGATCGCTTCCTCCCGGACAAGGCGATCGACCTGATCGACGAGGCGGCCTCGCGGATGCGGATCAAGTCGATGACCGCGCCTCCCGTCTACCGGGACCTGGAGGACGAGATCGAGACCGCCCGCCGCGACAAGGAGGCCGCGATCGAGGACCAGGAATTCGAAAAGGCAGCCAGCCTCCGCGACACCGAGCGCCAGCTGACCACCCGCAAGCGCCAGCTCGAGGAGGAGTGGGCCGAAGGCGAGGAGGTCGAGCGGCCAGTGCTCGGCGAGGAAGAGATCGCCGACATCGTCTCGATGTGGACCGGCATTCCCGTCTTCAAGTTGACCGAGGCCGAGAGCCGGAAGCTGATCGACATGGAAGGCGAGCTGCACAAGCGGGTGATCGGCCAGGAAGCGGCGATAGTCGCCGTATCGAAGGCGATCCGACGCTCCCGCGCCGGGATCAAGGACCCCAAGCGCCCGGCCGGATCCTTCATCTTCCTCGGCCCCTCGGGCGTCGGCAAGACCGAGCTAGCCCGAACCCTCGCCGAGTTCCTGTTCGGCGATGAGGACGCGATGGTCCGGATCGACATGTCCGAGTACATGGAGAAGCACGCGGTCAGCCGCCTGGTCGGCTCACCTCCCGGGTACGTTGGCTACGACGAGGGTGGCCAGCTGACGGAGGCGGTCCGGCGGAAGCCGTACTCGGTCCTGCTCCTCGACGAGATCGAGAAGGCCCACCCCGACGTCTTCAACATCCTGCTCCAGATCCTCGAGGACGGCCGCCTGACCGACTCACAGGGCCGTACGGTCGACTTCCGGAACTCGATCATCATCATGACCTCGAACATCGGTGCGGGGGAGATCGCCCGCAACCAGGGCATCGGATTCACGGTCTCCGACGAGACCGGAATCACCTACGAGGACATGAAGGGCCGGATCATGTCCGAACTCAAGAAGGTCTTCAGGCCGGAGTTCCTCAACCGGATCGACGAGGTGATCGTCTTCCACAAGCTCTCCCGCGAGGAGGTCCGCGAGATCGTCGACCTGCTGCTCGGCAGGGTCAGACACCAGGTCGCCGAACACGAGATCGTGCTCGAACTCGACGACGGGGCCAAGGACTTCCTGGTCGAGAAGGGCTGGGATCCCTCGATGGGCGCGAGGCCGCTCCGGAGGGCGATCCAGCGCTACGTCGAGGACCCGCTTGCCGACGAGGTCCTGAAGGCCGGTGGCGGTGAAGCCGTATCCGGGTTGCTGGTCACCGTAACTCTGGATCCCTCCGGTGACGACGAGGACAAGCCACTGAAGATGACGGTCACCCCGACTGAGCTCCCAGAACCGGAGAAGGTCGGAGTCGTGGCTGAAGTCGAGTCGGGTGAGGAATCCGGCGAGGACGAGGACGGAGCAGACGATGCTCCGCCGTCCGAAGACTCTTCCGAGTAGCGGACCGAACGCCCGCTAACCGGGCCGGACCCTCGCCTAGTTGCCGTCGTCGTCGATGACCGCTTCGGCGGCCGCAATGGCCTCATCGACCTGACCCTCGACCAGGTCGAGCCCGCGGTCCCAGAAGCCCGGATCGGTCAGGTCTACCCCGACCATGGCGCCCAGCTCCTCGGGCGAGCGGGAGCCACCGGCTGCCAGCATCTCGAGGTAGCCGGGAACGATCTCCTCACCCCGCTCCCGGTAGAGCTGGTAGACGGATAGGGCCAGCAGTTGCCCGTAGGCGTACGCGTAGACGTAACCCGGTGAGCCGCTGAAGTGCGGCACGTACGACCACCATGAGCGGTAGCCGTTGGTGATCTCGACCGAGTCACCGAGGAGCTCCTCCTGAGTTCCGGCCCAGAGCTCTCCGAAACGCTCGACCGAGAGTTCGCCCTCCTCGCGTCTGGCGGAGTGGACCCGGTCCTCGAACTGGTTCATCGCAATCTGCCGGAAGACGGTCGCGATCTGACCCTCGACCGCTTCCGAAAGCAGGCCGAGGCGAGCTGCCGGGTCCTGCTCGGCCTCGAGCAACCTTCCGAAGACGAGCTCCTCGGCGAACACCGAGGCCGTCTCGGCGACGGTCAGCGGTGTCCCCTGATGGAAGATCCCCTGGGGAGCGGCAAGGGCCTGGTGCAGGCCATGTCCGAGCTCATGGGCCAGGGTCAGCACGTCCCGACGGCGATCGGTGTAGTTCAACATCACGTAGGGGTGGACCGAGGGAACGGTCGAGGCGCTGAATGCCCCGCCACGCTTTCCGGGAGAGGGCGGGGCGTCGATCCAGCGCTCCTCGAAGAAACGGGTGACTACCTCGCCGGCCTTCGGTGAGAGCGAGTCAAACGAGCTCTGGACCAGCTCCCGGCCGTCCTCCCACCCGATCGTTTCCTCATCCGTCGCGACCGCCGCCATCCGGTCATAGTCGGCGAGTCGCTCGATGCCGAGCAGACGGGCCTTGGTCTGATACCACCGCCTGGGCATCTCGTACCTGCCCCGGACGGCCTCGACGAGCGCCTGGACCGACTCGTCGGAGGCCTCGTTGGAGAGGTTCCTCGCCGAGAGCCAGTTCGGGTAGGACCGCAGTCGGTCCTTGATCGCCTTGTCCTGGAGGAGGGTGTTGAAGACGTAGGCCCGGGTCCGAAGCCCCGGTTCCAAGGCCTCCGTTATCGCCTCCGCCGCACGCCTTCGGGCTTCCCGGTCCGGATCGTGGAGATGCGAGAGGGCGACGTCCAGGGTCGCCTCCTCGTCCTCCCCCTCGATCTCGACCCGGATCGCCGAACTCAACTCGTCGAACAGCCTGCTCCAGGCGCCGGCGCCGGTCACGGAAAGTTCGGTCGCGATCTTCTCCTCCGGTCCGGAGAGCAGGTGGTCCCGGTAGCGCCGCTCCAGGCTCAGGTGGTGACGACAGAAGTCGAGTCCCTCTGTGGCCAGGAGTTCCTCGGCCCTCTCGTCGTTCAGGGCGGCCCACTCGAGCTCAAAGAAGAGGAGCTTCGTCTGGATCGCCGTGGAGCGCTCCGAGCACATCTGGAGGAGTGCCCCGTTGGCCGGGTCGGCGGTATCGGCCGCGAAACGGAGGTGGGCGTAGTTGAGCGCTCGCCCGGCGAGGTCCCCGATGCCCGCGAGCTTCGACATCGCCCCGCGGAGGCCCTCGCCATCGAGCTCGGCAACACCCCCCTCATACTCCTCCGCGAATGCCTCGGCCTCGCGTTCGGCTTCGTCGAGCAGTGAGCCGACGGCATCCTCGGGACGCTCGGCCCCATGGTTGCCGAGAAGGTCGTCGAGCTGCCAGGTCACCTCGGCGAGGGAGCTCATCCGGTCGCCTTCAGGTTTCGCCTGACGATCCAGTCGCCCAGCAGTGATCCGATCGGGCCCAGGGTGATGACCACGATTGCCGGGAACCACCAGCCCCACCACTTCCTGAGACTGCCCCAGGCGACCATTCCGACGAGCGCCATGAAGAGGAATCCATGGATCGGTCCAAGTACCGAGACCAGGTCATGGTTGTCGGCTACCCAGCGAGATGCCCAAACCAGCGGGATCAGGAGGATCACGTCCACCACCGCAACGATTGCGATCCAGTTGAGGAAGCGGAGCTCGTCGCGCTCGCTGCCTCGAGGTCCGGGGGTGGGTTCCTCACTGTTCATCTGGGTCTTGCCTAGGGGACGGGGGTATGCGCGGACTGTCAGACCGGCAGGGCGATTCCCGCCCAGACCACTCCCAGCGTAAGGAGGAGGATGGCGGCCCTGAGGAAATTCGAATCGGAGAACTTGATGTGGAGTCCGAGGGCGACCAGGACGGCGACGAAGAGTCCCATCTTCAGGTGGAATTCAGGGGTGCTCCAGATGTTGTAGTGGGCGGCCATGGCCACACCGCTGATGATCAGGACGACGATCGCGACCGCGCTTCCGATCCCATAGCGGCGGGCGACCGCCTTCATCGCAGCTGGATCCCCGTCGCCCCTGACCACGGGGACGACCACGGCCGCGAGCATCAGCTGTCCCCCGAGGAAGAAAGCCATTGCGACCAGGTGGAGGAAGAGCCAGAAGTCCATCGGAGGAATCGTATTGGTTGGCCCAGCCCGGCGGCCCGCCGCTCCCCGGATCCAGCCGATCGCCACCGATCTTGCCATCCAGGGCCAGAAATCCATTAGCCAAGCGGAATCTGGCATAATCCTTCGGATGGTCCCGGCCTCCGACGACACCCTGAACATGCCTGAGCGCCAGCAACCACGCCTGCTCAGCGCGATCCATTCGGTGGCTCCCGGTACCGCCCTCAGGGAGGGAATCGACAGCATCGTCGATGCCGGAACGGGTGGCCTGGTCGTTGTCGGCGACGTCGAGGAGTTCGGATTCATGCTGTCCGGCGGAATCAAGCTGGACGTCGACTTCAACCCTGCCCTGCTCTACGAGCTGGCCAAGATGGACGGCGCGATCGTCGTCGACTCGGACGTCTCGAGGATCCTCTGGGCGAACGTCCAGATGCTCCCCGATCCGACGATCCAGTCGAGCGAGACCGGCACCCGCCACCGGACGGCAGAGCGCATCTCCCGCCAGGTCGATGCCCTGGTGATCGCCATCTCACGCCGGAGGGACGTGGTTTCGATCTTCGTCGACGGCGAGAAGTACGTGCTGGAGGACATCCCTTCGGTCCTCGCCAAGGCGAACCAGGCGATGGCCGCCCTGGCGACCTACCGGGAGCGCCTCGACCAGCTCTGCGGACGGCTGACCCGGGCCGAGTTCGACGGAACGGCAGTCCTGTACGACGCACTTTCGGCAATCCAGCGGTCGGAGATGGTGGTCCGGGTCGCGGAGGAGGTCGAGCGCTTCATCGTCGAGCTGGGGACCGAGGGAAGGCTGATCGAGATCCAGCTCGAGGAGACCCTGGTCGGGGTATCGGCGATCAGGACGGCTCTGGTCCGCGATTACGCGATCGACGACTCGGAAGGATCGATCGCCGCCATCTCGGAGCGGATTTCCGGCCTGCCGCATCACGAACTTCTCGACTTCGGCACCCTGGCCGAAGCGCTTGGCTACGACCGGAAGCTGAACACCCTCGACTTCGGCGCAGAGCCCCGTGGTTACCGCGCGCTGGCCGAGGTACCCCGCTTGCCCCGACTGGCAATCCAGGGCCTGGTTCACAGGTTCGGCAGCCTGGAGGAGCTCGGGGCGGCACCGGACGATGAGATCGCCTCGGTCGAGGGCGTAGGACCGGCCCGGGCCAAGGACATCCGCGAGGGCCTGCGGCGGGTAGGCGAGGCGGCAGGCAGCGAAAAGGCCTTCAACAACTGACGGTCAGCGCCGTCACTAGAGAAAAGGAGCAGACGATTCCCGAGACAGAGGAAGTAAACGAGGAAGCAGTAGAGGAGATCGAGGTCGACATCTCGGTCGTCAGCGAGTTCAAGAAGGGCGAGAAGGTCGTCTACCCGCGGCATGGTGCCGGGGTGATCATGAAAAAGGCGAAGGCCGAGAAGTTCGGCGAGTCCCGCGAGTACCTGACGATCAAGATCCTCCATAACGAGATGACGGTCGAGGTGCCGGTAGAGACCGCTGCCGCGATCGGACTCCGGAGGGTGATCGACGAGGACGAGATCAAGAAGGTGATCTCGGTTCTCTCCGACGAGGTCTCCGACATGCCGAAGAACTGGAATCGGCGGTTCAAGTACAACAAGGAGAAGATCCGGACCGGCGACGTTTTCGAGCTCGCCGAGGTGGTCCGCAACCTGGCCCTGCGGGAAATGGAGAAGGGACTCTCGACCGGGGAGAAGCAGATGTACACCCAGGCCAAGAAGATCCTTGCCTCGGAGTTCATGTACGCGCTCGACAAGGATGAAGAAGGGGCCGAGGAGTACCTCGACACCCTTCTCGAGGAGAGGTTCCAGGCCACGGTCGCGGCCGGCGCCTCGAGCTGAGCCCGGGGCCCGGCGTTTGGCTCCGGCAGGGAGCTCCATGGATGGTGAGGTGACTGCGTCCGCAGTCATCGTCGCCGCCGGTTCCGGTGAACGTCTCGGGGCAGGTGGGGCCAAGGCCCTTGTGGAGGTGTCCGGTCGTCCGCTCTATGAGTGGTCGGTGGTCGCGGCCGAGGATGCCTCCCGGATCGGGGAGATCGTGGTCGCGGTTCCGCCCGGCGAGGAGCGACTCTTCGAGAGGGCGGACGTCACAGTGGTCGCTGGTGGCCCGACCCGGTCGGAGTCGGTGGCCGCAGCACTCGAAGCCGTTAGTACGGACCTCGTGGCCGTCCACGATGCTGCTCGCCCACTGGTGACGTCCGAGCACTTCGATGTGGCTGTCTCGCTCCTGGCCGGTGACCCGGATCTCGACGGGGCTATCGTCGCGTCGCCGGTCGCCGACACCGTCAAGCAGATGGATTCCGGTGGCCTGGTCGAAAGGACCCTCGACCGTGACTCCCTGAGGCTGGCCGAGACCCCCCAGGTCTTCCGGGCGCTGGCCCTCAGGGAAGCGATGGCGGCAGGGGATCCCGGTTCGGCAACCGACGATGCCTCGCTGGTCGAGGGAAACGGTGGGAAGGTCGCGGTGGTGGAGCTCCCCTTGCCCAACCCGAAGGTGACCTATCCGGGGGACATCGAACTGGTCGAAGCGTTGTTCGAGCGGGCCAGGGGCCGGGTGCCCGAATGGAAGGTCCAGGGATGCTGAGGCCTTTGACGGGTAGGTGGTCCGGCAGGTGACCGTCCAGGTAGGAATCGGTTACGACAGCCACCGCTTCGCGGAGGGGCGGAAGCTGATCCTGGGCGGGGTGGAGCTCCCGGCCGGGAAAGGCCTGGCCGGCCACTCCGATGCCGACGTGCTGACTCACGCGATCATCGACTCACTGCTCGGAGCGACCGGTCAGGGCGACATCGGTACCCACTTCCCCGACGATGATGAGCAGTTTCGGGACGCGGTTTCGCTCGACCTCTTGAGGACCGTGGTCGGGAGGGTCGGCGGGACGATCGTCTACGTGGATGCGACCCTGATCCTCGAGGCCCCGAAGCTCGCCTCGCACAGGGAGGCGATCGAGGCCTCCCTCAAAGAAGCGACCGGGTCCCGGGTGAACGTGAAGGCGACCACCAACGAGGGCATGGGCTGGATCGGCAGGGGAGAGGGGATCGCCTGCATCGCGGTCTCCTCGATCGAGTTCTAGTGATCGCTGGATCGGGAATCGAAGGGGTGGGATGACCCCCCTCGGAGCACTTCGTGACCTCGTGGCCGATGCCGGTTTCGACCTCTCCGTCCTGGCGCGTGCCGGAATCCTCGGTCCGGATCGACGGGACCGGGCGATCAGGGCGGTGGCTGCGCTGGTTGCCGGGGGGCAGACCCTCCCGACGGCGCTCCGGGTGGCGACGATCAAACACCCCGAACGGACCCTGATCGAGGACCGGGATGGCTCCCTCACCTACTCCGAGGTAGACCGCCGGGTCACGGCGATCGCCTCGGGCCTGATCGCAGAGGGCCTGCGGCCGGGCCACTCGGTGGCGATCCTCTGTCGGAACGGTCGTGGCCTGGTCGAGGCCGTTCTCGGAGTCGCCAAGGCCGGCCTCGACGTCGTTCTCCTCAACACGATGTTCTCCGGACCTCAGGTCCAGGACGTGGTCGAGGCGGAGGGGGTCTCCGCCATCGTGTTCGACCCGGAGTTCGAGGAGATCGCAGCCGGGCTCGAGGGGATTGAGCTCTCCATCGTCACCGGACGTGACTCTCCCGGGGACCGGTTCGCCTGGCTCGAGTCGCTGGCCAATGGTCCGGCCACCCCGGAACCGCCTCGCAGGGAGGACCCCCCACGGTTCGTCATCCTCACCTCGGGGACGACCGGTCGCCCGCGGGGTGCTCCCCGATCGACCGCCAGCGGACTCTCCGGAATGGCCGCATTGATCGACCGGATCCCGCGGCGGTCGGGGGAGAGTGTGGTGATCGCGGCCCCTCTATTCCACTCGTGGGGATTCGTCAATTTCGCCCTTTCGTTGACCCTCGGGGCCACCGTCATCCTCGACGGCCGGTTCGACCCCGGTCGCACGGTCGAGCTGCTCGATACCCACGCTCCGGAGACCCTGATCGCCGTCCCGGTGATGCTGCAGCGGATGGTCGAGTGGGCCGAGGCCGAGGGAATGAGTCAGGCGCCGCATCGGCCCCGGATTGCCTCGGTCTCGGGTTCGGTCCTGCCCGGAAGGCTTGCTACCGACTGGATGGATCGGTTCGGCGAGAACCTCTACAGCCTCTATGGCTCGACCGAGGTCGCCTTCGTTTCGGTGGCCGGCCCGAGCGAACTGAGGGCGGACCCCGGCACCGCCGGAAGGCCGGTCAGGGGTACCTCGGTACGGCTCCTGGACCGGGAAGGCCGCGACGTCCCCCCAGGCGAGGAGGGACGAATCTTCGTGCGAAACGAGATGGCCTTCGAGGGCTACTCAGACGGCTCCGACAAGGAACGGGTCGAAGGGTTCGTGTCGACCGGGGATGTCGGCCACTTCGAGGGGGGACTCCTGCGGGTCGACGGCCGGGATGACGAGATGATCGTCTCGGGTGGGGAGAACGTATTCCCGAGGGAGGTCGAGGACGAGATCGCGGCGATGGATGGTGTGGTCGAGGTTGCGGTCATCGGGGTGGACGACGACCGGTTCGGTCAGGCCCTGGTGGCACATGTGGTCGGGAAACCGGGTGAAGAACCGGATTCCGAGGAGATTCGGGCCCACGTACGGGAGCGTCTCGCCTCGTTCAAGGTCCCACGGGAAGTGGTATTCCTCGACCGCCTTCCCCGCAACGAGACCGGAAAAGTCGTCAAACGCCATCTTGGAGGGTAGGATGCATCTCAGGATGAGCGAGACGGGGGTTCCCCGCCAACCTGCTGCTTCCGGCGGCGGGAGCGAGATTCCAGACGAGCTGAAGCCCGTAGCTGTGGCCTCGGCGAAAGTCGCGGCCCGATTCGAGGCCCTTGCCGGCGAGATCCAGGAGCGCGAGGCGAAGGCTCGGAAGGCCGAGCTGGAGGCCCGTGAACGCGAGCTGAAGGCGCTCGAGGGGGCCCGGGAGGCGGTTGCCCGCGCCCGTGAGATGGAGCGAAAGGCGGCCGATGCGGAGGCCCGTGCGGCGTCTGTCGACCAACAGGTCGAGCAGGCCCGGGCCGAGGCTACCCGCGAGCTGGCGGAGGCCCGCGAAGAGATCAAGGAGAAGGCCCGCGAGACCCTGGCCAAGCTGGGGGGAGAGGCGCGCTCGAAGATCGAGGCTGCCGCGAAGGCACGCTCCGAGGCCGAGGATCGGATGAAGGAGCTAGCCCGCAAGGAACGGGAGATCGATACCGAACGCTCGAGACTCGAGGCCGAGCTCGGCAGGGCGAAGCAGGAGCTCCAGGCCGAGCGCGACAGCAGGGCCGAGGCGCTCAGCAAGGTTGCTGCGGAGGGTGAAGAGAAGCTCGCCGCGAGGACCCGTCAGCTCGAGGAGACGGCCGAGCGGCTAGCCCGGGAAGCCAGTGAGGCGGCCCAGGCCGAGGCCAACCGGAGGATCGCCGAGCTGGTCGAGGAGACCAGGGCGGCCGAAGGAAGGGCGGCCGAGGCCGAAGCGAGTGCTGCCGAGTTCGAACGCCGGACCGCTGAGCAGATCGAGCGCATGGAGGCCGAGGTGGGCCGCCGCGGGATGGAAGGCACCGAGAGCGTCCGCCGCGATGCCGAGCAGCGGGTCGAGGAGCTGATCGAGCGGTTCACGGCGGAATCCGAGGAGGCGACCCGCAAGCACGCCGACGAACGGCTCTGGGACCAGGAGCAGCACCGGCGGAGGGAATCCGAAATGCGCGCCGAGATCGATCGACTGACCACCGAGGTCGAGCAGCTCCGGGCCCGCGAGCAGGCCCGGGAGGCTGGACAGAGGGCCCGCGAGGAGGCCCTGACCGCGGCTCAGACCACCGCGCCCGCCTGGGAGCGCGACGAGATCGAGCGCAGGGTGATGGAAGAGACGGAGCGGATCCGCCGCGAGGCTTCCGAACGGGTCGAACAGTTGATCGAAAGGCTCTCCCGAGATGCCGAGCGAGAGGCCAGGGAGCGCGCCGAGAGGCGGCTGGTCGAGGAAGACGAGAGGATTCGCCTGGAAGCCGAGCGACGGGCCGAAGCTGCGAAGGAGGCCGCCGAGGAGTCGGTCAAGGCCGCACGGGAACGGGCCCGTCAAGAGGCCCAGGAGATCGCCAGCGAGACGGCCCCGGAGTGGGAGAGTCTCCCGATCGAAGCTCCGGGAGCCGAGCCAGGCCGCCCCCCCGAGAGGCCTTACACCCCCGAACCCGAGTCGCGTCCTCCCGAGGGCGGTGGGCTCGCCGAGAGACCCTCTCCAGGCCCGGCCGGAACCGAGGGTGAGGACACCGGCAGCAGGCGCTCGCGTCGCTCCCAGGGCGGTCCCGGGTCCGGCGGTTACCGGACCTTCTGAGCAGCAGGGAAGCCCGACCTTCAGACGGAAGCCCCGTCACCCGGCCGATCCTTGCTGCTGGCATCCCAGGCAAAGGCCTTAGAGTTCCGGCGCCATGCGTGAGGTAAGCGTCAAGGACACGGCAAGCGGCGAACGAAGGCCGATCGACCCGGGAAACCCGGTCTCGATCTACGCCTGCGGACCGACCGTCTACTCGAGGATCCACATCGGCAACGCCCGCCCCTTCGTCGTGTTCTCGCTCTTCTCGAGGTTCCTCAGGAGCGAGGGGTACGACGCCAGGCTGGTGGTCAACGTCACCGACATCAACGACAAGATCTACGAGGCCGCTACCGCGGCGGGCGTCGGATCAGAGGATCTGGCGAAGGAGATGACCGCCGCCTACCTTGCCGACACCGATCGGTTGGGACTAGGGCGACCGGATTCCGAACCACTCGCCTCGGAGACGATCGGGCCGATCATCTCCCTGATCGAGGACCTGATCGAGAAGGACCACGCCTACGAGTCCGGGGGGGACGTCTACTTCTCGGTCCGCTCCTTCCCCGATTACGGCAGCCTCTCCCACCGCGATCCGGATCAAATGGATCAGGGGGAGCCCGATGACGGGTCGCCCAAGCGCGATCCACTCGATTTCGCACTGTGGAAGGCCCAGAAGGAGGGCGAGGACACCTCTTGGGACTCTCCATGGGGTCCAGGCCGGCCTGGATGGCACATCGAGTGCTCCGCGATGGCCGAACAGGAGGCCGACGGGCTGCCCCTGGCAATCCACGGTGGCGGTTCCGACCTGGTCTTCCCCCACCACGAGAACGAGATCGCCCAGTCTGAGGCAGCTCGTGGGGTGCCCCTGGCCAGGATCTGGATGCACAACGGAATGATCGAGACCGATCGGGAGAAGATGTCGAAGTCCGAGGGGAACATCTTCCAGCTCTCCGAAGCCCTGGACCGGTACGGATCCGATGCCGTCGTCTCGTTCCTGGTCTCGGGCCACTACCGCCAGCCACTCGCTTTCGGGGAGGAGGGCCTCGATGAGGCCGTCGCCCGAAATGAACGGATCCGGAACTTCTTCCGGGAGGCCAGAGCGGACGGGATGGATCCAGACGGTGCGTCCCTGGAATCGCTCGAGCGTTTCCGGGACGCCCTTGCCGATGACTTCAACACCCCTCAGGCATTGGCCGAGCTGTTCGACCTGCTCAGACTGGCCAACCAGGGAGAGGCATCGGGTGCAGCCCCGGTGATGCGGGAGATGCTTGGCCTGCTGGGACTGGAAGGCCTGGCCGAGGTGGAGGAGGGAGTCGACGAGGAGGCATTGGCGCTGCTCGCGGAACGGGAGACGGCCAGGGCGGAGGGCGACTTCGAGCAGGCCGACGAGCTCCGTGACCGACTCGCCGAGCTGGGCTGGGAGGTCCGGGACTCCGAGGCCGGGGCCTCACTGGTCAGGCTGAACCGGAGTTGAGCACCGAGGCCGAGTCCGGCAGACGGAGGGTCTTGAGAGTTCATCGGGCCCCGGAGGTCGCGGATTCCGAGTTGGAGCGTCTTGCCGGATCCCCTGACCACCAGGGTGTGGTTGCCGAGGTCGAGCCCTTCCCCTACGTAGACGGAACCGACCTTCTGGAGCGAAAAAAGGGGCTGATTCTCGCCCTCGACCAAGTCCAGGACCCGAGGAATCTGGGCGCGGCCTGCCGGTCGGCGGAAGTAGCCGGCGCGATCGGGGTGGTGATCCCCGAGCGTCGCTCGGCGGCGGTCACCCCCGCTGCCTGCAAGGCCTCGGCCGGGGCGGTCGAGCATCTCGAGATCGCCAGGGTCCGCAATCTCGCCGATTGGCTGGCTTCCGCTCGGGATGCCGGCTACTGGATATGGGGTGCGGCCGGTGAGGAGGGGGTGCCCCCATGGGAGGTCGACCTCTCGGGCGGCACCGTCCTCGTCCTCGGTTCAGAGGGCAAGGGCCTGAGGCCGCGGGTCCGGGATGCCTGCGACGGGATCGTCTCGATTCCCCAGGCCGGAAAGACCGGTTCGCTCAACGTCTCGGCAGCTGCCACCGCCCTCCTCTTCGAGGCCGTTCGACAGCGTGCCGAAGCCTGAGCCGGGTCGGTCTCTGGATACCTTGCCAAACCCTTAATCTCAACCTTGGGTTAAGGGTTTTGCCTCTCCCGGTGAACCTGGACTCCGATCCCTCGAACGCGCTCAATCTCAGTATTGGAGCTAATAATTTGGCTGCGATGTCCATCGCAGGGCGCCCCTCGGCAAATCCGCACTTGACACGTCCTGTGGAATCCGTAAACTGCCGCCCCGGTAAAGAGTCAACCTCGACTTTAGTCTGAGGCTTGGCTCGAGGACAAAGGCGTCCAGGGGAGGTAAGTGGCGCCACGAGCTTCTTCGAGAGGAGAGGAATCAGTGGCCAGCGCAGCACCGTCGCCGAGCGGCGACTCCCCAGATGGCAGTGCCCGAAGGGCGCAGCCGACCGACAGGAGAATCGGGATGGAGCCCGATGACATCAAACTCGTCTTCCTTGCCAAGCAGGGCAGGGCCGAGGCGACCGACCGGCTGGTGAGGCGGTACCAGGGCTTCGTCCGGATGAAGGCCTCGTCCTACTTCCTGGCCGGAGGCGACTCGGATGACCTGATCCAGGAAGGAATGGTCGGGCTGTTCAAGGCGATTCGTGACTTCCGCGATGACCGGGAGTCGAGCTTCCGGAACTTCGCGGAGCTCTGCGTGACACGCCAGATAATCACCGCCGTCAAGACGGCGACCCGGAACAAGCATGCCCCGCTCAACCAGTACGTCTCGTTCGCCCAGTCCCCGTCGGGTACCGGTGAGGTAGAGACGACGATGGAGGACGTGCTCCCAGGGCCGTCGGCCACGGATCCGGTCAACCAGGCGATTTCCTCGGAGGAGCTGAGGAGCCTGGTCAACTGCCTCAAGGGCAGTCTCTCGGAGATGGAGAGCAGTGTGCTCGCCTTCTACCTCGAGGATCGCTCGTACGACGAGGTGGCCCTGCTGCTCGGCTGTGACACCAAGACGGTGGACAACGCCCTGCAGCGGGTCAAGCGGAAGATCTCCCGCCACCTGGCCACCCGGGAGGCCGCCTGAGCCTCCCGGGCCGTCCCGGCCTGCCAACATCACCGGACCGCCCGCCTAGCTCAACTGGCTAGAGCACCTGTCTTGTAAACAGGAGGTTTCCGGTTCGAGTCCGGAGGCGGGCTTGGGGGTCGCGATCGTTCGCAACTTCCGATGGGTCGGTGGTTTTGAGGACCTGCCGGGTCTGAACCAGAGAGGCAAGCAAGGGATGTTGTTGAGATCACGCAGGAAGTGGAGCCGCCTGACGGTCGTCGCGCCCGTTGCGGTTGCTGCCGGAATTGGCCTCTTCTTTGGTGCAACCCTTTCGCCGACCGCGGCGGATGCCGCGACAGTTTGGCTGTGCAAGCCAGGCCTCAAATCGAACCCCTGCGCCATCTCGACGGCCGACACGGCCCTTTACCCCGACGGGACCACCAGGGTCGAGGACCCGACGAGGCCGAAGTCACCACCGGTCGACTGTTTCTACGTTTACCCGACCGTCAGCAACCAGCCGACCGGTAATTCGGACCTGTCCATAGAGTCGGAGCAGATCTCGGTCGCCCAGGACCAAGCTTCGAGATTCTCGACCAAGTGCAAGGTCTACGCGCCGATGTACCGGCAGCTGACGAAGGCCGGTTCGATGCTTCAAACGAGCCGCCCGACCACGACACCGGATCCGGAACTCGCCTACCGGGACGTACGGGCGGCGTGGCGGGAGTACCTCAGGAAGTTCAATGGAGGCCGGGGAGTGATCTTGCTCGGACATAGTCAGGGCGCGAAGAACCTGACCCGTCTGGTTCAGGAGGAGATCGACGGGAATGCCAAGGTCCGCAGGAAACTCGTCTCGGCAATGATCATCGGGGCGGCGGTCCTGGTTCCCGAGGGCAGCGACGTTGGCGGGAGCTTTCAGAGAGTTCCGGCCTGCAGGCAGGTGAGGCAGATCGGATGCGTGATCGCCTACGACACCTACCCCTCCACGCCCCCGGCCAACGCTTTCTTCGGGATCACCCTGGAACCCGGGATGCGGGTTCTCTGTGTCAACCCGAACGGCCTGGGACCAGGCGCGAGTGGGCCCGCGCTGCCCTACGTTCCGACCGCGAGGCTGGCCTCCCTGCTTCCGGCCGCGGGCTTTTCAGTGCCCCGGACCCGATGGATCAGCCTGCCCGACATGTATTCGACCCAGTGCCTCTCGAACGCGACCCACACCTGGCTTCAGGCCAACGACGTCGGTCCGACGGGAGATCCCCGGCCCCGGTTTGGCCAGGCGTTGGGACCGAGGTACGGATTCCACCAGGTCGACATCACCCTCAACCTCGGGTCGCTGGTGAGACTCGCCGGCACTCAGGCGGCCAGCTGGAAGAAGAAGGAGAAGGCAAGGCAGTAACCGAGGTCATGGTCGTCCGGATCCACCGGCCCCCGGGATCCTCGATCAACCACCGGCAAGTTTGTCGAGCAGGGCAGCCAGGGCCTCGGGAGCCATCAGCATCGAGTCATGGCCGGTTCGGAGTTCGTGGAACCCCCAGGAGGGGTCGGCCTGGATTCGGTCCGGTGTCTCACCCAGGGGCGGATAAGCCGGCTCGATGCTGTGCACGCAGGCCCGATCCAGGCCGTCCGTGCCGCCACTCTCGAGGGTGAAGCGATCGGTGAAGGTTGCGGCGGGCGTCGGCCTGGTCTTCTCGGCCAGTAGCTCCCGATCGGCAGCCGACTCGACCCCGAATGCTTCTGGTGGCGGCGTTGGCAGCACCGGTCCGAGGCCGAGGTCGACGATCGCCTCGAGTCTCTTCTCCCTCTCCTCCGGCGAGTTGCCGTCGCACCAGGCGAAGCTCGTTCCGGGTGACATCCCATCCGGCACCCCGGCATCGAGGTAGACGTAGAGGGCGACCCGCTCCCTCAGTCGGTCGGCTGCCCGATCATCGGGAATCCGCCGTCGCTGTGGCCGACCAGGATGAGCCGATCGGAAGAGAGCCCGGAGGTCGCTCGGAGCACGTCCTCGACGTGGGTTCCCATTCCGATTCCGTCGACCGGCTCGGTTCGCTCCTCCTCGAGACCGGAGAGGGTCGGGGCATGGGTCCCGTGCCCGGCAGCTTCGAGAAGCGGGACCACCCGGTCCCAGCACCAGCCGCCGTGCCAGGCACCGTGGATCAGCAGGAAATCGGCCATCGGCCGACTCAGGCTAGCGGGGAGGGACTTCCCAGCATCATCGGTTCAGCGATCTTCGAGTCGGTCTGATCGGCGATCCAGCGGAGGGTGAGGTCCGGTTTCTCTGCCTGCGGATGGTGGCCGACCTCATCGACCTCCGTGATCCTGGCCTCGGGGAACACCCTCAAGACCCCGTTCGAGGTCTGCCTGAGCGGGACCATGTGGTCTTGCTGGCCGAGCAGGACGGCTACCGGCCCCCGGTAGTCGCTCTCCGAGACCGGCTCGATCGACAGGCGCCTCAGGACATGCATCCCCTGGCGGATCCCGGGAACCATCGTCTCCCGGTCCTCGATCAGTCGCTCCCGGAGCTCGTCGGGCAGATCACTCGCGTAGGAGAAGAAGCCGCGGTAGGCGAGGTTGAGGAGCGGCCTGAACCGCATCGCCTCGGGCGCCGTCCTTCCGAGGATGAACTCGATTTCGGGTCTCCCGAGGATCTGGGCCAGGGGCAGCCGGCCGAATCCCGCCGGGGCGACCAGGAGGAGCTTTCGAACCAGCCCGGGCGAGACGTCTGCCGTCGCCGTAGCGAGGGCCCCCCCGAGCGAATGGCCGAGCAGGTATGCAGTCTCGACCCCCAGCTCGTCCAGGGCTGCGAGCAGGAGGTGGGCCCAGAGGTCGAGGTCGTCCCCGGCGACCTCGCTTTCACCGAAGCCAGGCAGGTCGAAGGAGAGGGTGGGGCGCGAAAGGGAGCGGGCGAAGGGATCCCAGCTCTCGGCACTGTCCATCAGGCCATGAAGCATCACGATCGGGTTGCCCCTGCCCGAGCTCTGGCGGAACGAGAGGGCCGTCCCGCTGACCGTTATCTCTTCGACCGAGAGTCTCGACATCGCCCCTGAATTGTTCCCAATCGGCCCGACGGGCCTCTTCGTCTGGGGGCGTTTTCCCGCCGGAAGGGGCGACCTAGGCGAGACCGCCCTGGTGGAGTCGGCCGAGGAACCTGCGGGTCTCGGGCTCCGAGGGCGAGTCGATCACCGTGGCTGCCGGTCCGACCTCGAGCAGGCGACCGCCCTCCAGGAAGGCGACCCGATCTGCGACCTCCCGGGCAAACCCCATCTCGTGGGTCGCGATCAGCATCGTCATTCCTTCTGCTTTGAGTTCCCGGACGAGCTCCAGCACCTCGCCGACCAGTTCCGGGTCGAGGGCGCTGGTGACCTCGTCGAGCAGAAGCGCACGTGGGTTCGGGGCGAAAGCCCTGATCAGGGCAACCCGCTGCTGCTGGCCACCGGAGAGCCGGTCGGGCTTCTCCTTCTCGCGGTCTCCGAGGCCAAACCTGTCGAGCAGCTCGCGTCCTCTTTCCTCGGCCTCCCTCCGCTTCATCTGGCCGCTCTGAACGGCCCCCAGGGTGATGTTTTCGAGTACGTCCAGGTGGGGAAAGAGGTTGAAAGCCTGGAAGACGAACCCGAGCTTCTTCCGGACGGCCACCGGATCGACCGAAGGATCGGTGATCACCTCGCCGTCGAGCAGGATGTCGCCCCCGTCGACCTCCTCGAGCAGGTCGACGCACCGGAGCAGGGTCGACTTTCCCGAACCTGAAGCGCCGATCAGGGCGACTGCCTCGTGCTCCCCGACCGTCAGGTCGATGCCCTTGAGGACTTCCAGCTCGCCAAAGGCTTTGGTCACCGAGAGGACATCGATCACTCCGGAGCCATTGGTGGTGTCCAGGCCGTCGTCGGTCACTTGGCCATCCCGCGGTTGGGATCATCCGGTCTGGAGATGTAGTCGAGCAGCCTCGCCATCGGGATGGTCACGGCGAGGTAGAGCAGGGCCGCGGCGACCAGGGGGGTGGAGTTGTAGGTCGCCGCGGCATCGATCTGGGCCTGGCGGTAGGCCTCGATCACTCCGACCACGGCCAGAAGGGCCACGTCCTTCTGGAGTGCGATGAAATCGTTGAGGAGGGGCGGTCGCACCCTCCTGACTGCCTGGGGCAGGACGACGTGGCGAAGCGTCTGGAGGCGGTTCAGGCCGATCGCGAGGCCCGACTCGAACTGGGTCCGGTGGATCGAGAGGATCCCCGCCCGGAAGACTTCGGCGACGTAGGAGCCGTAGGCCAGGGCAAGGGCGATCGAACCGAGGACGAGCGGATCGGTCGGGACCCCCTGAAGTGCGAGGGCCGGTATCCCGAAGCCGAAAAGGTAGATCAGCAGGACGACCGGGATGCCCCGGAAAACGTCGCAGTAGACGGCCCCGAGGACCCTGAACGGAAAGAGCGCCGGGTTCGTGCTCGTCCTGATCACCGCGACGAACAGGCCGAGTATGAGCACGACGACCTCGACGATCAGGAAGACCTTGACGTCGATCCAGAAGGCGCTGAGGATCCCCGGGAAGGAGTCCGTAAAGGCCTCGACCGAGAAGAACTGGCTCTTGACCTCGGGCCATCCACTCGAGGTGAAGACGGCGACCGCGAGGCCACCGAGCACGACGACCGAGGAGGCGAAGGCGATCGCCTGGCCTCGCCGGGTCTTTGCCTTCCTCGCCCTCTCCCTGGCGGCCTGCCGTCCACCATCCCCGGGTGCGGGGATGGTGTCGGCCTCAGTTGAGCTCGGGTGCGCTGGCCGCGTCACTCATCCAGCGGGTGGTGATCTCCTCCAGCGTTCCGTCGTCCTTCATCGCCGAAAGCGCGGCATTCACGCACTTGGTCAGGTTGGAGTCCTTGGCAAGCAGGGCGCCCCACCTGTCTCCTCCGGGAGCCTTGAACTGTCCCGCAACCTCGGAATTCGGGACCTCGACGTCCCGCAGGTAGATCGCAGTCGGCAGGTCGACCACCACGGCGTCCACCTGGCCCTGCTTGAGCGCCGAAACGACATCATTGGAGTTGTCGTAGACCTTGGGGGCCGTGCTCGGGTCGATCTGATCCTCGACCGCGGCGAGGCTGGTCGTCCCGACCTGAACCCCGATGGTCAGGTCCTGGAGCTCATCCAGCCCGGAAACCTGGCCGATGTCGGAATCCTTGGTCACCAGGACGGCCTGGTTGGCCGTGTAGTAGGGGATCGAGAAGGAGACGGCCTTCTCGCGGGCCGGCGTGATCGAGATCTGGTTGACGTCGAAGTCGAACTTCTTCGGGCCCGGGGCGTAGGAGGAGTTGAACGGGACGACGGTCCACTCGACCTCCGAGCGGCTGAACCCGAGGCGATCGGCGACTGCGTAGGCCACGGCGCTCTCGAACCCCTTGCCGTTGGACGGGTCGTTGTCCTCGAAGTAGGGCGGATAGGCCGGGCTGTCCGTTCCCACCGTGATCACGCCATCCTTGTAGGTGGTGATCTTCCCCTTCTGGCAATCGTCGAGCGAAGCCGTCTTCCCCGAATTCGATCCGTTCGAATTGGATGAATCGCTCGCGCACCCTGCGAGGAACGCAACGGTGAGGACGGGCACAGTCAGGAAAGCGATGCGGGACTTCATTTCGACGGTCTACCTCCGGTCCGCGACGTTGACGGCGGAAGGTTATGGCATAAACCGGTGCACCGCCATCGGCCCGGTCGATCATTTCGGCCCCCGCCTGCGAAGGTCCCCCCACTTCCCGTGACCGACGAACGGCTAGCCGCCTACCACGAGTACACCCGCCGCCACGGCGTCAACCGGGCCCTCTACCTGGTGGTCCGGGTCTTCTTCGAGCCGTTCTTCCTCGTCTACTTCCGGTTGTCCCGACAGGGCAGGAGGAATGCGCGGATCAAGGGCGGAACGATCGTCGCCGCCAACCACCGGAGCTTCCTCGACCCATTCGTGATCGGTGCCTGCCTGCCCTGGGGCAAACCGATGAACTACGTAGCGAAGGTCGAACTGTTCGAGAAGCGGTGGCAGGGGTTCGTGCTCAGCCGGGTCGGTGCCTTCCCGATCCGCAGGGGCGAGTCTGACGAGGATGCGATCCGGACAGCCGAGCTGGTGATCGAGCGGGGCGGGACGATCTGCATCTTCCCCGAGGGGACGAGGATCAGGCGGGGGTCGCTCGGCAGGCCCAAGCGCGGAGTCGGCCGTCTCGCGATGAGGACGAGAGCCCCGGTCCTCCCGGTTGCGGTCTCGGGCACCGAGAACGTCCGCCGGGGCTGGAGGATCCGGCCGAGGAAGGTGAAGATCCGGGTCGGGGTGCCGATGGAGTTCCCTTATGCCGAGGATCCGAGTCCGGCCCAGGCGAGTGCCGTCGTGGCCCGGGTCTGGCCGAACGTCGAGCTCCAGTGGGAAGACATCGGGGGCCTCCCGCCCATGCGCCGGGCGGCGGTGATCGGGGCCGGCAGCTGGGGGACCAGCGTCGCTGTCCTGCTCGCCCGTGGTGGGCTCGAAGTCCAGCTCGGTTGTCGGACCGCAGCCCAGGCCGACCTGATTGCCGGGTCGAGGGAGAATGAGCGCTACCTGCCGGGTGTGACCCTGCCTGACGGGATCGATGTGCGCCCACAGGCCGAGATCGAGCTCGGCGGGGTCGATCTCGTCTGCCTCGCCGTTCCGTCCGGGGCATACCCGGAGGTCGTCGATTCGATCCGGGGCAGGACCGGCGACCGCGCCGGGATGCTCCTTCTGGCCAAGGGACTGATCGCCCCGGATGGAGAGATCCCTTCGGACTACGTCCGGGACCGGGTAAAGGTCCGCGGCATCGCCTGCCTGGGCGGTCCGGCTCACGCCCGCGAGGCTGCCTCCGGTTCGGCGGCCCTCGTGCTCGGGACCAGGGACGGTGATTTCCGGATGCAGCTCGGTGATGTCTTCGATCGGGCCGGTCTGATCTGCGAGCGATCCAACGACATGGTCGGGATCGAGATGGCCGGGGTGGCCAAGAACGTGGCCGTGCTCGCGGCCGCGACCGCCGAGTCCTATGGCCTGAACTCCGCGGGGATCGCCGCCGCGGAGGTCTGGAAGGAGTGCGTCGGCTTCGCCGAGCTGAAGGGTGCCCGGCTGGAAACCTTCAATGGCCTGGCCGGCGTGGGCGACCTCCTGGCGACCGTAATGGCTCCGGGCAGCAGGAACAGGAGGGCCGGAGAACTCCTCGGGACCGGCAGCTCGGTTACCGAGATCAGGAGCGCGATCGGTCAGGCGTCGGAGGCCCTCGAGTCGATCGGGACGATCGCCCGGACCCTCGATGCAGCCGGCTGTCCCACCCAGGCAATCGCGGGCCTTGCGGCGGTGACCGACGGAACGCTCGGAGCTGACGAGTGGGTCGCCGCGGTCAGGCGGATCGGTCCGGCCCGCCAGTTGAGGACCTGACCTTCGGAGTGCTGGTGCCGGATCCGGTCTCCGGACGGGAGACCTTTCGTCGACGTCGCCGCGCCCTCCGGATCCGGCGTCGCCGCCCGGCCCCAGAAGTCTTGACTCCCGGGAGGCGTGCGGCCGCGAATGCGACCAGGCCGGTCAGGCCGATCAGCAGGTTGAGCAGGTTCACCGACCGGCTGGCCGGCAGCAGACCGGCCAGCAGCTGGCCATCGGGGGCGAGGACACCCCAGATACCGAGGCCGGTGTAGAGCAGTCCGCCGACCAGGGCCCATGCTCCCGGTCTTGCCCTGGCGAGCAGGAGGGCGGCGAGGCCTGTGGCCAGGTGGAGTGTGTCGGCCCAGCCGTTGACCGGGTAGAAGCCGAGCAGGTCCACGGTCAGGGTCGGTTCGGCGAATTCCGATCCCACCGCGAAGCCGATCAGCCCGAGCAGCGAGAGGACGAGCCCGGCGACCGAGGCATGGAGTCGGGTGAAGGAAGAGCGGTCCACGCCCCCATTGTTGCGCCACCGGCCTCCGGCAGGGGGAAGCCGTTCCGTACCCTTGGTCGAGATGGCCGAGTGCTACCGCCACCCGGGGGTCGAGACCGGAGTTTCCTGCTCGAGCTGCGGACGCCCGATCTGTCCCGACTGCATGACTCCCACTCCGGTCGGGATGAGGTGTCCCGAATGTTCCCAGGAGAAGACCAGGGTCGTATCGGGGCCTACCGTGGCCGCCGCCGGGGGGTACCCGGCCACCAAGGTCCTGATCGGTCTCTGTGTCCTCGCTTACCTCTTCGAGATCGCCACCGGCACGGGCGGAATATCCCCTGGCTCCAGCTCAGCGATCTACGACTTCGGCCTGAGGGGGATCTTCGTCGCCGACGGACAGTGGTACCGGCTGATCACCAGCGGGTTCCTTCACGTGTCGATATTCCACCTCGCCTTCAACATGATCGCCCTGTTCTTCCTGGGGAGGATCCTCGAGCCCTCGATCGGGACTCCGAGGTTCGTCGCGGTCTACTTCGCCTCGATGCTCGCCGGCTCGTTCGGAGCCCTGCTCCTCTCCGGCAGCCTGGTCAACACCGTCGGGGCCTCCGGGGCCGTCTTCGGCATCTTCGGCGCGACCTTCGTCATCGCCAGGGGCCGAGGCCTCAACCACATCGCCCGGGAGATCGGGGTGATCCTGGGGATCAACCTCCTGCTCACTTTCACCGTCTCGGGGATCAGCATCGGGGGACACCTCGGCGGGCTGGCCGGCGGGGTCCTCTGCGGCCTGATCGTCATCGCCGGAGAGAGGGGCCGTCTGGGCAGCTCACCGGCGATGGTCGAGTACGGCTCCTTCGCCGCGATCGCCCTGGCTTCGGCTGTCGGTGCGGTGGCCGTTTCCGAACCGCCCCCACCGGGAGTGATCATCGGCCTCGCCGGCGGATCGCACCTTCCGGCCGCGCTGATGGTCGGCTGGCTAGGGTTCAGGGCAACTTCGGCAAGGAGGGGTGATGGCACTTCTGAACGAGAACGAGATCCAGGAAGCGCTCGGCACGGTCAGCGACGGGTGGCGACAGGACGGAGCGGCGATAACGAGGACCTTCCGATTCACCGACTTCGTCGAGTCGGTCGGATTCGTGGACCGGCTGGTCGCACCTGCGGAGGAACTCGCCCATCATCCCGACGTGGCGATTTCCTGGAACGAGGTGGTCGTCACGGTCTCGACTCACTCCGAAGGAGGCCTGACTGCGGCCGACTTCGAGCTCGCCGCGAGGATCGACGCGCTGGTCTGAGCCGGACTCAGGCCTCGTAGACGAAGAAGCCCCGGCCGGACTTCC
The DNA here is from genome assembly GCA_046091385.1 of Solirubrobacterales bacterium. Classification (GTDB taxonomy): domain Bacteria; phylum Actinomycetota; class Thermoleophilia; order Solirubrobacterales; family 70-9; genus 67-14. The sequence goes on from JBJTBP010000063.1 coordinate 47,190, forward strand.
GGCCCAGGTCGCCGCGGCCGACCCTCTCGGTGACTGCACCGGGTGGCGCATGTTCCGGGTTGCCGGTCTCGGCCGCGAGCGCTTCACCTATCGCGGCCGCGACGTCGAGGCCGACCAGGTCGAGCAGGGCGAGCGGACCCATCGGATACCCCAGGCCGAGCCGCATGCAGGAGTCCACGTCTTCCGGCTCGAGGCCCGTCCTCTCCATCAGGCGGACGGCTTCGAACAGGTATGGGAAGAGCAGCCTGTTGACCACGAATCCCGGGGTATCCGGGACCTGGATCGGTGTCTTTCCGATCGCGAGGCACCACCGCTGGGCCCTCGAGGCGACATCCCCGGGCGTTCCTTCCGGAACACAGAGCTCGACCAGCTCCATGCCGGTCACCGGGTTGAAGACGTGGATTCCGACCAGCGGCCTCGACGGGTTGAGCCTTGCCGCAATGCCCCTGACCGAGAGCGACGACGTCGTCGTCGCCAGGTCTGCTTCGGGGGCCGTTTCGGCCGCCCGGCCGAGCACCTCTGCCTTGAGGTCCCCGTCCTCGGCAACCGCTTCGATCACCAGCCCTGACCCTGCGATCGCCTCCCGGTCGAGGCTCACCTCTACCTCGACCGCGGGGGGCGACCCGAGCCGTTCGGTAGCGCTCGCGATGTCCCGCGCGGCCCGTTCGGCCGACTCCGCGGAGCGGGCGAGCAGGACCACGCGTTCAGCCACCATCGAGGCCACCGCGGCGACGCCAGTCGCGATCGTGCCCGAGCCGATCACGGCCACCCGGGGGTAGGGGCTCTCGATCGATTCGGCTTCTTCCACTGTCTGGCGCTTGCTCCTCGACTCAGCTTTGACTGGGGGCGGGCGGTCCCGTGCCTGACTGACAAGTCAATCGGTTATCTTGGCGTTGCGCAGGGTCGTTCGGACCCGGTCCAGTCAGCATCAAGGAAAGCGACCCGGGATTCCCGGGAAGAGAGGGTTGGCAGATGAGCAACTTCGGTGGACGAGAAGTAGTGATCGTCGAGGCGGTCCGAACTCCGGTCGGCCGTGGCCACAAGGAGAAGGGCTACTACCGGGACCTCCACCCCTCGAACCTGCTCGCCCATTCCTACTCCGAGCTGATCTCCCGGGCCGGAATCGATCCGGCCGAGGTCGAGGACGTGGTCGCCGGTTGCGTCCAGCAGTTCGGCGAACAGAGCCTTAACGTCGGTCGCAACGCCTGGCTGGAGGCCGGTTTTCCGATCGAGACCCCGGCCACCACGATCGATCGCCAGTGCGGATCGGCCCAGCAGGCGGTCAACTTCGCGGCAGCGATGGTCGCCTCGGGGGTACATGACGTGATGATCGGTGGCGGCGTCGAGCACATGGGCCACATCGGCTTCGGCGATGCCTTCAAGGTCATGGAGGAGTACGGGACGGGCTACTCCCCGGCTCTGATGGAGAAGTACAACCTGGTTCCCCAGGGAATTTCGGCCGAGATGATCGCCGACGAGTGGGAGATCCCACGGTCCGAACTCGACGAGCTCGCCGTTCGATCCCACGCCAATGCCCACAAGGCGACCGAGGAGGGCCGCTTCGAGCGGGAGATCGCCCCGGTGGCGGTCAACGGGGACACCTACTCGACCGACCAGGGAATTCGCCCCGATACGAGCATGGAGGCGCTCTCGGAGCTCAAGCCCGCGTTCAAGGAGGACGGCAAGGTGACCGCGGGGAACTCGTCGCAGATCTCAGACGGGGCGGCCGCCGTGTTGCTGATGACCCGCGAGAAAGCTGATGAACTCGGACTGAAGCCCCGGGCGAAGATCGTCGACCAGACCACGGTCGGGGTCGATCCGGTGATGATGCTGACCGGCCCGATCCCGGCGACCCAGAAGCTGCTCGAGCGGAACTCGATGACGATCGACGACATCGACCTGGTCGAGATCAACGAGGCCTTCGCCTCGGTGGTCGCCGCCTGGAACCGTGAGCTCCAGCCCGACATGGATCGGGTCAACGTCAACGGCGGGGCGATTTCGATCGGCCACCCGCTCGGCTCGACCGGAGCGAGGTTGATCACCACCCTGCTCCACGAGATGGAACGCTCCGACTCCGAGACCGGCCTGGTCACGATGTGGTGTGGTGGCGGGCTCGGGACGGGAACCCTGATCCAGCTGACCGACTGAGGGGACGTGGCCTCCGGGTCGATGGGGGCGATCGGGAAGGTCTCCCTGGGGGTGACCGGCGACAGCCCGGCCGAGATGGCCGAGCTGGCCCAGAGGGCTGAAGGCGCAGGGATCTCCCGGGTCTGGGTGATCGAGCTCTTCCGCAACGCCTTTACGCAGGCGACCTGGCTGGGGACCCAGACCACCGAGGTCGGCCTCGGCACGGGGATCGCCTGGGGGTTCGTCCGGAGTCCGATGTCGATCGCGATGAGTGCGATGGACATCGATGAGATAACCGGAGGAAGGTTTACCCTCGGTCTCGGCCCGGGGGTAAAGCGGCTGATCGAGACCTGGCACGGAGTCGACTACGGCCGACCGGCGCCCCACATGAAGGAGACGATCGAGGCCGTCCGGGAGATCATCCGGGCTGCAGCGGCCGTCGAGCCCGTCCGCTACGAGGGCGGGTACCACGACATCGACATTCGCGGCTGGACCCGGGGCACACCGCCCGTCCGGGAGGAGATCCCGATCTTCACCGCTGCCGTTCAGGAGGGGATGTCGAGGATGGCCGGGGACGTAGCCGACGGCCTGATCGGCCATCCGCTCTGCTCGACTAGATGGATCGAGGAGAAGGTCATCCCGGCGTTCGAGACGGGCCTCGCCCGCTCCGGGCGGAACCGCTCGGAGTTCACCTTCCTGCCGAGCATCTGCGTTGCGATAGACGACGATTACGAGCGAGGCCTCGATGCTGCGCGGAGGACGGTTGCCTTCTACTCGACGGTCAAGACCTACATGCCGCTCTACGAGATGCATGGGTTCGGCGAAAACGCGGCGAAGGCGACCGCGGCCTTTCGCGAGGGCGACCTGGAGGGGGTGGCTGCCGCGATCCCCGACGAGATGGTCGAGTGCTACTGCGCGGTCGGCACCCCCGATCGGGTAAGGGAGAAGGTGGGGGAGGTCGCAGCCCTTGCCGACGAGATCTTCCCCGGTGCCCCCAACTACTTCATTCCCCCTGAGCAGATCGCCGAGTACAACGAGCGGATCATCGAGGTCTTCGGCCCGACCGAGCCTTAGTTCAGGACGGTCCGGACCCCGGAACGAATCGGGGGCGACACCCTGTCGGGCGCCGCCCCCGTAATGAAGGCCCTTCCTGACGGGACGACCGCCCCTTCGGGACCGATCAGTCGTTGGACCCGTCGTCCGAATCGTCGTCCACGCCGTCGTATTCGAGCTTGAGCAGCGCACCGGTGGACCGGACGAACTTGGCCTCGACCCGGTCGCCCACCTGGAAGTCGGCCAGGGTCCGGGTGCCGCTGCCATCGCGGTCAGGTACCTCGTACCGGGTGAAGCTGTTCGAGGTGAGGATGAGCTCCTTGCCATCCCGACCCGACACCCTGATGGGGGAGGAGGAGACCGAGGACATCGGCCCCTTCACCTCCGACCGCACCGGCCCGAGACCTGGCCTGGGACCTGGGCCGGAGTGGTCGTCGTCGCCATCCTCCCCGTGGTGGCCCTGCACCTCGACCTTGAGGCTGAGTGCGCGGGTCCCATCGGGATTTAGGTGTGCCTCGACCTTGTCACCGACCTTTACGTCGGCCGGAGTGATGGTTCCGCTCCCGTCGCGGTCCGGAGCCCTCACCGAGGTATCGCTATCGACCGTGAAGGTCTTGCTCGCTCCGGAGCGGCCGGTGACGGTGAACTGATCGCCGTCGATCGCCGAGACCAGGCCCTTGACTTCATCCTCCTCTAGACCGTCGTCATCGTTGTCGAGTTCGAGCGAATCGGCCCGATCGCCTGCTGGGTCGAGGTTCACTTCGACCCGGTCGCCGACCTGGAAGTCGGCCAGCGAGAGGCTGCCGTCGCCATCCCGGTCCACGCCCTCGAAGTAGGTGTCTGCGTCGACCGCAAGGGTTGTTTCGATTCCACGCCTGCCCTCGATGGTCACCGAGGAGTCGGTCATCGCGACGATCACGCCCTTCCTTTCGAGCCGATCGGAGCAGCCGTCGTCGTCGGAATCGGGATCGAGCGGGTCGAGCCCGAGCAGGAGCTCCCTCCCGTCCTTGATCACGTCGCCATCGGTATCGGCCTTGAGCGGGTTGGTCCGGACGCGCCTTACTTCGCGGCCGTCCTTCAGCCTGTCCCTGTCGGTGTCGGCCCTGTTCGGGCTGGTTCCGATCCTTCGCTCACGCTGGTTGGAGAGGCCGTCACTGTCGCGATCCCCTGCGGCTGAGGCGGCCGCGGGAAGAGTAGCCAAGAGGCCCAGTCCCACGGCGGAGAGGGCAAGGATGCGGTTTCTGGTCGATGCAGTCACTGTCTTGGGTTCCTTTCGATTGGTGGCGCAGCTACCCCCTAGACCCGCAGAAGATCGAATGGTTACGCGGTTTCGGGAAATTCATCCCGGTTTTGGCGCCGGAAGTCAGACCCTCGTCGGGTTAGCCCCTCGCCGGCTTGGGATCGGGGGAAGGAGTCCTGAAGCTGATCCGCGACTCTCCCGCTACTTCGACCCTCCCATCTTCGTGAACGAGGATCCCGCCGTGGTTTCCGAGAATCCTCCCGGCTTGGTCGGGACCCGAGAGGAGCGCCTGCTTTGCGAGCACCTCGGCCTCGAGCGCAGACGGCGCGAGCGCGGTGCAGCTGATCAGACCCGTCCTGCTGGGCCTTCCGCTCGAAGGGTCCAGCAGGTGGTGGGCGACCTTGCCGTCGGCGTTCCGCCACGACCGGGCAGTCGTTCCCGAGGTCGCGATCCCTCCCGAGCCGAGCCTGAAGAAATGGGGTTTCCTGCCGCTCACGGGGTTCTCGACAAACACTTCGAAGGGGTCCTCAGCCGCCTTCCCACCTCCGACTCGGATGTCGCCGCCGCAGCTGACCAGGTACCTCGGGTAACCCTCGAGTAGTCCTGCGGCCATATCGGCAGCCAGGCCCTTCCCGATTCCTCCGGGGTCGATGGAGAGTCCCGGGGGTCGGAAGATCGTCCCGGCCTCGTCGTCGACTTCGATCGCCTCGTACTTGCGGCTTTCCGATGCCGAGGCCGCGATCCGGGGTCCCGCTTCCTCGAGGATTTCCCCGATCGACAAGCCCTCTGCTCCGGCTCGGGACTCCGTATAGCCAGCCCGCTCTATCTCGGCCTGCAGGGTCGGGTCGACCAGTCCGTCGGTCTTTTCAGCGGCCCAGAGCCCGGCCCTGACCAGGGTTCGGAGAAGACCCGAGGCCGGAACGGTCTTTCGAGGGTCCGCATTGAAGGTGGTCAGCTCGCTGTCCTCCCTGAAACGCGAGAGGGTCCGGTCGAACCGTTCGATGAACTCCCGAACCTCCAGTGCGGCAAGCTCGGGGGCCGGCAGTGCCGGGTCGTCAGACGGGTCGATCAGGAGCCGGATTTCCGAACCAAGGGATCGGAAGCTCAAGTCTGCCGCGGATCGATCCCCGCCATCCCCAGGGTTCACGGTCGCGCTCACCGGGAGGTAGGAAGAACCAAAGCAACCCAGCTCAGGGCGAGTCGCCGGTCGCTTCTGCCTGGGTGGTCAAGTCGGCCAGTTCCTCCAGTCGGGCGATCTGACGCTCGCCCTCGGCCCCGGCAGGATCGCCCTCCGGCAGATCCTCGATCAGGCGAGCGACCCGGTTTCTCAGCTGGAGGGCGAAGTGGGGGGTTGCGGCGCCGGTCAGCTCGCGGATCTCCTCGGCCGTGATCGGGCGCCCCTGGCCAAGCACGCCCAGATGTTCGGTCTCACTCATCCGGTCACCCCGTCAGAGGCCCCTACCTCGATCAGCTCTGCAGCACGGTCGATCTCTGCCTGCTGGTCCAGTCCGATGATCGACTCGTCGCCGATGATCCAGACGTGGTTGTAGAGAGCGCGGGTCGGGTCGGTCGAGTAGCCGGGCTGCACATCGAGAAGGTACTGGAGGACGTCCTCGGGAAGGGCATCGGGGTCATCGGTCATCAGCAGGGCGGGCCAGGTTCCCCCGGTCGAGAGAGGGGTCGCCGCGATCCCGTCCATCGGACGGTCGGAGCGGATGACCGTGTAGCCGTGCCCGGGGTCGTTCAGGTTCCAGCCGAAGGTCCCGCTCGAGAAGCGGACCAGTTCCAGCGAGGCCGAGGTCGGGTCATCGCCCGGCAGCCGCTCCACCGTTGCCGCTGCCTTGTCGATCTCCTTCACGACCTCCGCCGAAACGGCCGAAGGGGGTCCGAGGACGAAGACCGGGACCTCGCTGTTCGCCTTCTTCGTCAGGACCTTCTTGGTCGCGGCCGGAAGTGAATCCCTGCCCGTGAACAGGATCGGGTCACCCGAGCGGGCGGCCCAGGCCGCGGCCGGTGCCCCGTAGGCAGGATCCTCGTCGGAGAGCACGAGGAAGGCTTCGGGTGGGCCACCGGTCAGCGCGGAAAGCCTCTCGGCGAGGGAGGCAGCAGTCTGGGCGGCCGAGTCGCCAGAGACTTTCTCGACCTTGAACCCGGAAGGTGGAGCTACCTTGCCGACGGCGAACACCTGGGCCTCGCCGGTTGTCGGGGCGCCCTGCGGATCGAGTGTCGCGAGCAGTTCAGATCCCTCGGCCGAAAGCCGTCCGGACGGTGCCAGCAACAGGGGCGCACCTACCGGTTCGGCACTCAGGGCGGCTGCCGCGGCCGCGGCCTGCCACTCCTCGGAGGAGGCGACCGTGAGGGCCTTGGGGGCCGTGCCCGGCCCGACCGAGGGGTAGGAGGCAAGCAGCGAGGCCAGTGACGCCTCGACCGGATCCCCGGCCGGTATCCGGGTGGTGTTGCGGGTAGCGGTAACCGGGAACCCGAGCACCCGGCCTTCCTGGACCTTGGTCACGGCCAGGCCCGCGGTGCCGCTGGCCCCCGAACCGTCCCCACCATCTTCCCGACCGATGCCGAGGAGCAGGTAGGCGGCGAGCACCACCAGCAGGAGGAACAGCAGGCCGACGATCGCCAGGCCGAGCCAGGGCGTTCCCTGCCTTGCCTGCTGCCCTGGTGGAGCATTGATCGGTTGCCGAGTTCCCTGCACTTCGAGAAAGGGTATCGCCGCTCCCGACCCGTAAGAATGGCCGGAATGCCCTTTCCCGCCGCGACTTCCACAAATGAGGAGGGACACCTCGTGGTCGACGGCTGCGACCTGGTCGAGGTGGTGGCCGAGTTCGGTACTCCCGCCTACCTCTTCTCGGTATCGGAGATGCGAAGTCGGGCCCGCGCCTACGTCGAGGCCTTCACGGCCCGCTCCGACCGCTTCGAGGTCCTTTTCGCGAGCAAGGCACTGCCGGTCACTGCGGCCTACCGGCTATTCGCCGGGGAGGGCCTGTCGGTGGACGTCGCCTCGGGTGGGGAGCTGACCATGGCCCTGGCTGCCGGCTACGACCCGGAGCGGATCTACATGCACGGGAACAACAAGACCGACGAAGAGCTGGAGCTGGCAGACCGCAGCGGTGTCGGAACCCTGATCGTCGACTCCTTCGACGAGATCGATCGGTGCGACCGCATTCTCGATCGGAAGGTCGACGCGATGGTCAGGGTGACTCCCGGGATCGAGCCTTCGACCCACGACTACATCCAGACCGGCCAGATCGACTCGAAGTTCGGTTTCGGACTCGAGGACGGCTCGGCAGAGGCTGCGATCGACCGGGTGCTCGGATCGGACCGGCTCGAGCTGGTCGGCCTCCACTGCCACATCGGCTCGCAGATCTTCGAGATCCAACCGTTCCGCCTCGCGGTCGAGGCCCTGGCCACGATCGCCGGCGACTGGTGTCAGGTGGTCAACCTCGGCGGCGGACTCGGGATTTCCTACCTGAGCGAGGACGATCCTCCGGGAATCGAGGAGTACGTCGAGCTCAAGGTCGAGGCGGTCAAACGCTGCTTCGGTGATGGGGTCAGGATCCAGGTCGAACCGGGTCGATCCCTGGTCGGGACCGCCGGGCTTACCGTCTACACGATCGGCACCGTAAAGCTGATCCCTGGGGTGAGGACCTACGTCGCGGTCGACGGGGGAATGTCCGACAACCTGCGGCCGATGCTCTACGACGCCCGGTACGAGGCGGTTCTGGCCGACAGGCCGGATCGGGAGGGCGATACCGAGGTCACCGTTGCCGGATCCCACTGTGAATCCGGGGATATCCTGATCCGGGACGTGTCGCTGCCCGACCCGGCGGTCGGCGACATCCTCGTGATCCCCGCCACCGGGGCATACGGATACGCCATGGCCAACAACTACAACGGCATGCCCAGACCCCCAGTGGTCTTCCTCGATGACGGCTCTGCCAGTGCCGTGGTCCGCCGCGAGACCTGGCAGGACCTGATGGCGAGGGACCGGTGAGCGATCCCCTGAAGATTGGCCTGCTCGGTCGGGGGACGGTCGGCAGCGCCCTCGAGGAGCTGGTGGCCGAGCGCCGCTCCGGGATCGAGGCTGCCTGTGGCCGACCGTTCGAGATCGCCGGTGTGCTGACCACTTCCGAGGGCGATTTCGACCAGATCCTCGCCGAGTCGGAGGTGATCGTCGAGCTGATCGGCGGGGTTGACGACGCGAGGCGATACGTCCTGGCCGCACTGGAGTCCGGCAAGCCAGTGGTAACTGCGAACAAGCAGCTGGTCGCCCGCTACGGGGACGAGCTCTTCGCGGCTGCCGCTGCGGCAGGGACCGAGCTCAGGTTCGAAGCCGCAGTGGCCGGGGTAGTGCCGATCATCCGGACGATCCGGGAGGCCTTCGGATCGGTCCCGTTCACCAGGGTCTTCGGGATCGTCAACGGAACCACGAACTTCATCCTTACCGAGATGGCCTCGACCGGAGCTTCCTACGAAGAGGCCCTCTCCCGGGCGCAGGAGCTCGGTTATGCCGAGGCCGACCCGACCGAGGACGTCAACGGGGCGGACGCGGCGGCGAAGATGGCGATCCTCGCCAGGTTGGCATTCCACGCCCCGGTCACCCTCGACCAGGTGTCCTTCGAGGGGATCGAGTCCGTGCAGCCCGATGACCTCGCCTACGCCCGTGAGCTCGGCCTTTCGCTGAAGCTGCTCGGCGTCGCCGAGCGGCTCGAGGGCGGGCTGACCGTCCGGGTGTTCCCCTGCTTCCTCTATCCGGGGCATCCGCTTGCCCCGGTCGAGGGCCCGTTCAACGCGGTCACCGTCGAGGCGCCCGAGATAACCGAGGTGACCGTTTCCGGTCCCGGTGCCGGCGGACCCCAGACGGCCGCGGCGGTCCTCGGCGACCTGATCTCGATCGTCGACGGTGGTGGTGGCGGCGAGCCCGTGGAATCCGAGATTCCCGTACTCGATGCGGTCGAATCCTCGTTCTACCTGCACCTCGAGGTCGAGGACGTGCCGGGTGTCCTGGCCGAGGTTGCGAGGCTCCTGGCCTCCTCCGGGGTCTCAGTCCGGAGCGTGGTCCAGAAGGGCATGGGGGACGAGGCCCGTCTGGTCATGGTCGTCCACCGCTGCCCGGAGGATGCCTTTCTCACGGCGGTAGCCGAGATAGCGGGCCTCGATTACATGCGCTCGCCACCCCGATTCATCCGGGTGATCGAAGAAGAGTTCGTCTGAGCCGATGGCCCAGCCACTGATCGAGCGCTACCGGGAGTACCTTCCGATCGGACCTGAAGAGCCCATCGTCTCGATCAACGAGGGTTCGACTCCGCTGATCGAGGCTCCTCGGGTTTCCGAGCGGGTCGGGGCGCGGGTCCTACTCAAGTTCGAGGGACTGAACCCGACCGGGAGTTTCAAGGACCGGGGGATGACCGTGGCGGTTTCGAAGGCCCTCTCAGAAGGTGCCGAGGCCGTGATCTGCGCCTCGACCGGGAACACTGCGGCGAGCGCCGCCGCCTATGCGGCCCGGGCCGGTCTGACCGGGGCGGTGATCGTCCCGCAGGGAAAAATCGCGGTCGGGAAACTCGCCCAGTCCCTGATCTACGGGGCCCGCGTGATCGCCCTCGACGGCAATTTCGACGACGCCCTGGTCCTGGTTCGCCACCTGGCCGACAACTTCCCGATCCAGTTGGTCAACTCGGTCAACCCGTACCGGATCGAGGGGCAGAAGACGGCCGCCTTCGAGGTGATCGAGGAACTCGGAGGCCCACCGGACGCACTGGCGATCCCGGTCGGGAATGCCGGCAACGTGACCGCCTACTGGAAGGGGTTCACCGAATGGGATACGGCACCCCTCCTGTTCGGCTTTCAGGCTGCGGGCGCGGCTCCGCTGGTCACCGGTGAGCCGGTCGACAGGCCCGAAACGGTCGCCTCTGCGATTCGTATCGGCCGGCCGGCCAGGGGTGACGAGGCCCTGGCCGCCTTCGAAGAGTCAGGAGGGCGGGTCCGGGCGATCACCGACGAGCAGATCATCGAGGCTTACCGCTTCCTCGCCTCGGAGGAGGGCGTTTTCTGTGAGCCATCCTCGGCTGCTTCGGTGGCCGGGCTGTTCGTCCACGGGATCGAACCGGATGGGGACCGCGCGGCCCCGGAAACGATCGTCTGCGTCCTGACCGGCAACGGCCTCAAGGATCCCGATACCGCCCTTGCCTCGACCCCCGGTGTGATCGAGTGCTCGACCGACCCGACCGAGGTCGAGGAGGCCGTGTTCGGCGAGCGGCCGGGCTGATCAGTCGCTAGGAGCGGAGCTTGTAGCCCCGGCGGAACAGCTGGAGGTTGAACAGGAAGAGCCCTGCCGTCACCGCGGTCAGGACGACCATCGAGAGCAGGACGTCGATGTCGTCGATTCCGAGGAAGCCGTACCTGACCAGGGAGATCATGTAGTAGACGGGGTTGAACTCGGTCAAGGTCTGGAAGGGCTGGGGCAGGAGGGTCGCCGAGTAGAAGACCCCGCCGAGGAAGATCAGCGGAGTGAGGACGAAGGTCTGGACGAAGGAGACGTCGTCGAACTGCTCGGCCCTGACTCCGACCAGCACGCCTAGCTGGGAGAAGAAGAAGCCGATCAGGAGCAGGGCGAGGATCAGGATTGCCGGGTGCTCGACCGGGAGGTCGACCAGGACGAGCGCCACCAGGAAGGTGATCACCGCGATCGTCAGCCCCCGGAGGAATCCGCCCAGCGACAGCGCGGTCAGCAGCTGGCCCGGCGAGGAGGGGGAGGAGAGCTGGTCGTCGATCGCCCGTTGGAACTTCTGCTGAAGGATCGAGGAGGAGTTGTTCGAGTAGGCGTTGATCGCCCAGGCCATCATGATCAGGCCCGGGACCACGAAGACGATGTACTCGTACCCCTGGAGGTCACCGACCCGGGTACCGAGGGCCGCCCCGAAGACGGTGATGTAGAGGAAGGTCTCGAGCAGTGGGGCCCCGATCGTCTGGCCCTTGATCTTCAGGAACCGGCTGACCTCCCTCCGGACCAGGGTGAAAAAACGGATCGCGGTCGGGTTCATTCGACCTCCGCTCCGTCGAGTTCACCGAGGTGGGAGCGGGAGAGCTCCTTCCGGCCGACCAGCTCGAGGTAGGCATCCTCGAGCGTGTTGACCCCGAACCGTCCCGCCAGCTCCGGGCTGGTCCCCTGGGCGACGATTTCGCCCTGGTTGATGAAGGCGATTTGGTCGCAGAGCTGCTCAGCTTCCTCGAGGTAGTGGGTGGTCAGCAGGATCGAGGTTCCCAGGCGATTGACCTCCTGCACGTAGTGCCAGAGTTCGAGCCGGAGTTCCACGTCGACGCCGGCAGTCGGTTCATCGAGGATCAGCAGTCGGGGGCGATGCATCAGGGCTCGGGCCAGGATCAACCGGCGCTTCATCCCGCCGCTGAGGGTCCGGGTGCGCTGGTCCCGCTTGTCGACCAGGGAGAAGGCGTCGAGCAGTTCCTCCACCCGCTCTTCACGGTCGGCCTTCGGCACTCCGAAATAGCCGCCGTGGAAGTCGAGCGTCTCCTCGACCGTGAGGAACCAGTCCAGATTGAGGTCCTGGGGAGCGAGTCCGACGGCCTCGCGGGCCTCCCGGTAGCGGGTTATCGCGTCGTTCCCGAAGATCTCGATCCGACCGGAGGTCGGCATCGCCAGTCCGGTCGCGCAATGGATCAGGGTCGACTTGCCGGCACCGTTCGGGCCGAGCAGGCCGAAGAAGCTCCCGTCGGGGATCTCGAGGGAGACACCCTTGAGTGCTTCGACCCCCGTCGCGTAGCGCTTGACCAGGTCCGAGACGAGCAGGGCCGGGTCGTTCCCCTGGCCGTTCCTGTTGATGCCTTCCACCGGTCCATGATGAAGCACGGCGGAACTCGCCGTGCTCCGCTCGGCTTACCCACTACCTTTCCCGGTATGACCGAGCGGAGAAGAGTCGTCCGGGTTCCGGCCTCGTCGGCCAACCTCGGACCGGGGTACGACTGCATGGCGGTCGCCCTGGACCTCCACCTCGAACTCGAAGTAGCCGAGGCCGACACCTTCTCGGTCGAATCGGAGATCCCGGGTCTGGAGCTCGACAGGGAGAATCTGGTCGTCCGCGCATTCGAGGCGCTCCATCCCGTCGATCGCATCGCCTTCAGGGTCGGCGGGGAGATTCCGGTGTCACGGGGCCTGGGATCTTCAGCAGCAGCGATCGTTGCCGGCCTGGTGGCAGCGGACCACATGTTCGAGCTCGGTCTCGAGAAACCGGATCTGCTCGAGCGCGCCACTGGGATCGAGGGTCACCCCGACAACGTCGCGGCGGCGCTCTACGGGGGGTTCGTCCTCTGTTCGTCCGAGTCCGGCTTTCCGTTGGCGACCAGGATCGAGGCGCCGGAGGGACTGGAGGGGGTGCTGGTCATCCCGACCGAGGAGGTCGCGACCGACCTGGCCCGTGAATCGGTACCGGTGGAAGTTCCGATCGAGGAGGCGGTCGCGAACGCGTCGGCCGCAGCCCACCTGGCCCTGGGGCTGGCCCGGGGGGATTTCGACCTGATCGGGCAGGGCCTTTCCGACCGGATCCATCAGGAGCGTCGCCGCCACCTATTCCCACGCTCGATGGAGGTGGTCGACGTGGCAGAGGAGTGCGGAGCGATCGGTGCGACCATCTCCGGTGCCGGACCGACCGTCCTGGTCTGGTCCGGCTGGCAGGAGACCGGTTCCGTGGTCGTGCACCTCAGGGAGAGGTGTGGCGACTGGGCCGAGGTCCGGCGGGTCGGGTTCAGCCCGGTCGGTGCCGACGTTCCCGAGGTCTAGCGCAGCGAATCGGGGTCGCCCGGAGTGGGGGAGACGGCCGGGCGATCGGCCTCGACCCAGGCCCACTCGGACCGGGTGGTCGCCGGTCGGCCCTTCCCCTCGGTGGGTGAGATCCGTTTCCTGGGGGCCCGCTCCCGGTGGGACTTCCCGGTTTGCCGGGAGTCCAGCGAGGCGGTCGTAGTCCGTGCACGTGCCAGCTCTTCCTCGAGCCCCATCCGGTCCAGGACCTCTTCGGTCAGGCGGGCGTAATCGAGCGAGCGCCTGCGGTCGAACTCGAAGATCGACTTGCCGGCCCGCGCCGACTCGGGATAGGCGATCGAGCGACGGATGACGGTTTCGAAGACCAGCTCCCCGTACTGCTGCTTCAGGCCCTCGAGCGTCTCGCGTGCGTGCCTGGTCCTCATGTCGGCGATGTTGAGGAGTACCCCCATCAGCTTCAGGTTCGGATTCAGGTTCTCCCTGGCCAGCCCGATCACTTCGACGGCCTGTTCCGCACCCTGTCGGGAGAAGTGCTCGGCCTCGGTCGAGAGGACTGCCCGGTCGGCCGCTACCAGGGCGTTGACGGTCAGGAGGCCCAGGGTGGGCGGGCAGTCGATCAGGATCACGTCGTAGTTGGGGGCGATGTCGCGCAGCGCATTTCGCAGGGTCAGCTCGCGGCCCATCCTGCCGGCGAGGATCAGCTCGGCCTCGGCCAGGCCGAGGTTTGCCGGGATCACACCGGAGTGGATCGCCTCGAGGGCCGACTCGGTGCCGGTCAGGACCTCACCCAGCGTCGGAAAGGCGTCGGCCGGGATGCCGTAGTACTCGGAAAGGTTTCCCTGAGGGTCGGCGTCGACGGTCAGGACGTTGAGCCCCGTGAGCCCAAGGCCCTCCGCGAGCGAGCGGGTCAAGGTCGTCTTCCCGGTTCCCCCTTTCTGGGAGAGGATGGCGATGGTCACGGCCATTCCGACAGCCTAACCTGCCCCGGCAAACGAGCGAGACCGGCATCGGGACGGCTCCCGATAGCCGTTTCCCTCCCTAGAATCGTCGCGATGGGACCGGTTTGTGCTGAAGCCGAGATCGACGCGACTCGCGAGGAGATCTTCGAATACCTGCTCGACGTGGCGTCGAGGCCGGTCATCTTCGGTCCGGACATGGAGCAGTTCCACCTGTTCGATCTCGACCCGGTGGGCAAGGGGGCCGGCTACCGGTTTCGATTCAAACGCGGGGGTTGGGTAGGGATGACCCTCGTTTCGACCGAGCGGCCGATTCGACTCTCCGAGCGCGGCGAGACGGGTCGGGGCAACCAGACTCCCGCCGGGTTTGAATGGGAGCTGTCGGAAACCCCGGCCGGTCTCAGTCAGGTCAGGCTCTCCTACTGGACCGAGGTGACTGGTGCCGCCGGAGCTTTGGATCGGGTCACGGGTCACGCTGGGCGACATCAGCGGGCCCTGCGGGCAGCCCTGGGTCGGTTGAGGGAGCAGGTCGAGGGCGGTGGCGAGAGGGTTGCCCGGGTTGAGGTTGCCGGGGGCAACCGGTTCGAAACGGGCATCCCCTGACTTCCTCGCTCCGGACGTCCCAATAGAATCCGAGTCCGATGTCCGGTATTCCCCACGGTTCCGAACCCTCCCTTACGAGCCTCGTCAACAGGCTCGTTCTCGCTCTTCTGGCGCTGGTCATCGCGCCCGTGGTACTTGTCGCCTGCGGCGGCTCCGACTCGGGCGAAAAGGGCGGTGAGGCCCACGGCGGTGAGGAGCTGGTGGTCGAGGGTGAACCCTTCGAGGTAGGCCCCCTCCAGTACAACGTTCTCTTCACAAGGCCCCTGAACAGGTACGACGTCGAGGACCGTGACTACCTGGTCGGCCAGCGCCCTGCAGGTCCCGACGAGCTCTACCTCGGGGTCTTCGTCGAGATCGAGAACACGGACGAGGAGAAGGGCCACGAAATACCGGAGACTTTCGAGATCGTTGACACCGAGGGCCAGAAGTTCGAGAACCTCGAGACCGAGAGCATCTATCGCCTCGACACCGGGAGCATCCTTGGCCCGGGCGATCAGGCGCCGGCCGAGGACTCGACCCCGCAGGTCGGACCGATCAAGGCAGCCCTGCTCCTCTACCGGATCGACCAGGCGACGCTCGAGCTGCGGCCGATCGAGATGGAGATCCCCGGAGAGGAAGATGGGGAAGTCATCCGGGTCGAACTCGATACCTGAGCCAGCCCCGACCGCCGTCATCGGGATGTGGATGGTCGTCGTGGGTGGTGTCCTGGGGGCGCTCTCGCCGCTGGGCACGGTCCCACTCGTCGCGGGCGTCGCGCTCCTGGTCCTTGGGGCGATCCTCTCGGCTCCAGACGCCGGACGCCCCGGTCAGGTGATCGGGCCGTGGTGGTCAGTCATTGCGATCGCCGGACTGGTCGCCCTGATCGGCGCCGGGCTGGAGCTCCCGGCCCCGGGTCTGGGTCGGCTACTGGTCGTCCCGGCTTCCGTGGTGGCTCTGGTCACCGCTGGCCTGACCCTTCCCGTGCCCCTTTCGGGCCGGACCGAGGGGTAGGTCAGAGTCCGGCAGAGAGGACGGCGCCGGCGATCGGAGCTGCCACCTCACCGCCGGAGCCCGAAGCGTCGGTCACGGTGACTGCGATCGCAAGCTCGGGATTGTCAGCCGGGGCGAAGCCTGCGAACCAGGCATCCTCGATCAGCTCCTCGCTCCCGTCCCCTCTTGGACCGATCTCGGCCGTGCCGGTCTTGCCGGCGACCTGTCCCTCGCTGATCGCTGCCGCGTAACCGGTCCCCGAGGTCACCACGGCGACCATCAGGCCGGTCAGCTGGCGGGCGACCTCCGGACTGGCGACCCTCACAGGCTTCCGGTTCGGTCCGAGGCCCTTCTCGGTGACTATCGGTGTCGGCATCACCACTCCGCGGTTGGCGATCCCCTGGGCTACGGATGCCATCTGGAGTGGGGTTGCCTGAACGAGCCCCTGGCCGATCGAGCTCACCCCGAGGTCACTCTCGAACTCACCGGGCTTTGGGATCGTCGGGGTAGGGGGGTCGATCAATTCCGTTCCGGTCTCGTCGAAGACCGCCGGCACCTTGTTGAAGCCGAACTGCTCCGCGGTCCCGCTGAGCGCTTCCTCCCCGACCTCCTCGCCCAGCGGGGCGAAGACCGAGTTGCACGAGTCGGCGAACACCTGGGTGAAGTCGCCACCGCAGAGTTTGTCGCCGGCGTTCTTGATCTCCCGGCCGTCGGCGATTCCGTAGGTCGCGTACTCGTACTCGGAATCGAGGGTCGCCTTACCGGTCTTCAGCGCGGCCGTCGCAGTAACGATCTTGAAGGTCGAGCCGGGTGGCCGCAGGACCGACCAGGCAGCTCCGGCGACCCCCCTTACCTCGCCGCTCTTGGCATCGAGGACGGCGACGCCCCCGATATAGCCGGAGATGTTGAGAGCCGCAGCGTCCTGGATCTCGGGGTCGATCGTCGTCTTCAGGGGCTCTGCTGCTTTCGGTTCACCCTCACCCAGGACCCGCTCCTCACCGCCCCCATCGATCGGGGTGGCCGAGAGGGTTCCACCAGGCTTGCCGGAGAGCCTCCCGTTGTAGGCGAGCTCGAGCCCGCTCCCCCCGGTCGAGTCCCCCGGGTCGACACCCTGGGCGACGAGGGTCGTGTCTATGTCGTCCCCGGCCGCCTCGGTTATCCCGACCACGTCGACCATTCCCGTTCCCAGCGGGTACTCCCTCGCCTCGGCCGGACCGGTGGCCATTTCCTGGCCGTCCCGGGCGAGGATCGGGGCCCGTTCCTCGAACTCGGTCTCGCGGACCAGCTCCTCGCCCTCCCTCAGCCCCGGGAAGAGCAGGCTCGGCTGCCAGGCGATTCCGTCCACCCCGAACTCCACCCGGAGCGACTCTTCGATCCTCCCGAAGGCGCGGGTCCGCAGGCTCATCGGGATCAGGGCCACTTCCTCATCGCCTTCGGCATCGTCACCCTCGAGCGATTCGACCGTCCCGAAGGCTTCCGATTCACCGATCCGGGCGATGAATCGCTCGAGCGGCACCGCCTTCTGCGAGGCGGTACTCAGCTCGGAGTGCATCTCTGAGTAGTTGCCCTCGGACCAGGCGTCGACGAACCGCTCGGCCGCGTCACGGTTGGGGCTACCGGGACAGCCGGAGATCACGCCGATGATGAAGGAGATCGCTGCTATCGCAAGCAGGGCGGCGATTCGAGGGTTGGACCGGGGGTCGGGCACGGAACGGCCGGTCCCGGGGCGAGTCTTTCGCTCCATGAAGGGGGAATCTACCGGTGGGGTCGGTAGTTAGATTGGGATTCATGTCCCTCGTCGACTGGGTAATCGTCGCTTTCGTTGCCGTCCTCGCGGTGTGGGGTTTCCGCCAGGGCCTGATCGTTGGCGTGCTGGGACTCGGTGGCCTGGTGATCGGGGTGATCCTCGGCTCCCGCGCCGCGCCCCTGTTGCTGGAGGGAGGCTCGGGATCCCCGTACGCGCCCCTCTTTGCACTGCTGGGCGGCCTGCTCGGCGGCACCCTGGCGCTCGGGATCGCGGTGAGCGTTGGCGACGGGGTGCGGAGCGCGGCGGTTCGGGGCCCGCTCGGCAGACTCCTCGACGGGGCCGGAGGCGCGATCCTGATCGCTGCGGTTGGGGTCGCCCTGGCCTGGATCGCCGGGGCTGCCTACCTCTATTCGGCCGCCCCCGGTCCGCTCAGGGATGAGGTCAGGGGCTCGACCCTGCTCGCCGAGGTCAACGGGGTCCTGCCGCCCTCGGGTCCGTTGATCGAAGCGCTCTACAAGATCGACCCGTTCCCCCGGGTGGCGGCATCGCCCGGCCCGGTCCAGGCACCCGACGCAGGGATCGGGGCCGACCCCGACGTTCGCTCTGCCGCCCGTTCGGTCGTACGGGTCTCGGGTACCTCCTGCGGACTGGGGGTGATGGGCTCCGGGTGGGTGGTGGCCCCGGGCCTCGTGGTTACCAACGCCCACGTGGTGGCCGGACAGAGGGATACCGAGGTTCAGACGTTCGACGGTCAGGCGACCAGAGCGGTGCCGGTCGCCTACGAGCCGCGAAACGACATCGCGGTCCTGGCCGCGGACGTGGCCCTTCCGGCACTCGGGCTCGAGGCCGGGAGCTCGGTAGACCTGCCCGCAGCAGTGATCGGCTATCCCCAGGACGGACCCCTGACAGTCACCCCGGCCCGGGCCGGAATCAGGAGGACACTGCTCGCCGACGACTCATACGGGCGTGGGCCGATCGAACGCCAGCTCCTGACCCTCCGCGCCAGCGTGGTCAAAGGGAACTCAGGTGGACCGCTGGTCGGACCGAATGGTCGGGTCCTCGGCACCGTCTTTGCCGCGACCACCGAGGGCCCGCCGGGAGGTCTCGCCGTGCCGAACCGGGTGGTTGCCTCGATCGTCAACAGGGCAACCGGTCGGGTCGGAACCGGGCCCTGCGCCCGGTGATCCGACAGTCTCGCTCGCCCTGGGCCCCGATCGCCCCGGCCCTCGAACCTTTCGGGGCGCGCCCCGGCGTTCTGTAAGGTTTCGTGAAGGTCGAATGACTCCCAGCTCCGCAACAGCAGCGGCCGCCGGGGAGGCAGCTCCGGGGACTGAACCCAGGGTCGTCTGCCCGCGTTTCCACGCAGCGATCGAACTGATCGGCAAGCGGTGGTCGGGTGCGATCGTCTGGTCGCTCTCCGAAGGTCCCCTCCGCTACGGAGAGTTGAAGCGGGCAGTGCCCGGCCTCTCCGACAGGCTTCTCTCCCAGAGGCTGAGGGAGCTCGAGTCTGCCGGGTTGGTCGGCCGGGAGGTCCAGGATGACCTGCCGGTCCGGGTGATCTACCGCCTGACCGACAAGGGGGATGGCCTCCGTCCCGCGATCACCTCGCTTGGCCAGTGGGCCGAGCGGTGGGGCGAGTAGCTGGGCCGGTCAGCCCTCCCCGAGTCCGAGCAGTCGACAGGCTTCGCAGTTGCCGCATGGCTGGGGTCCTGACCCGCCGCCGAAGTAACGGGCCGCCGTGATCGGCTCGACCACGTCGCTCCGAAGCCGCTCCTCCACCGCCTCGAGGTCTTCGGGTCCGTAGGTCTTGACTACCGGCGAGTTCGGCTCCTCGAGGAAGACGAAGGCGGTCTCGACCGAGTCGATGCTTCGCGCCCGGGCGACGGCCAGTGCGTAGAGGTCGCGCTGGAGTTCGTAGCCCTCCATCAGCTCTTCGGGTGCCTTCCCATTCAGCTGGTTCGTCTTGTAGTCGACTACGGTCACTTTTCCGTCCTCCTCGAGCAGCAGGTCGACGAAGCCCCTGATCGTCAACCCGCCGATTCCGAGCACGATCGGCAGCTCGGCCGTCGCGGCGGTGGAGGACTGCTGGACCTTCTCGCCGAGGTCGGAGTCGAGGAAGCCGGTGATCATCTCGACCGCCTTC
>JBJTBP010000064.1:0-4225 GCA_046091385.1 Solirubrobacterales bacterium
CGACAGCGACCCGTCCTTGACCTTGGGGCCGGTGACCGCGTTGGCCTTGAGCTGCTTCGTGCCGACGCTGTTCTTCGGCAGCTGCGTGACGGCCCAGCCGGTGCCCGCGAGGCTGAAGAAGAGCGCGATCAGCGCGATCACAAGGGCGGGGGAGGGCCGGCGCACAGGTTGAGGATAGGCGATCGGCGGCCGTCCCGGGACCCCGGCTGCGCGAAGATACGCGCATGAGCCTGGCTGGCGCCCGGCGCGCCGCCTCGCCGCTTGGCTGCTGGCCGGGCCACTCGATCAGGATCCAGTCGGATAAGGCGATAGGTTCGAGCGAACCAACGACGAGAGGAACCAAGATGGCTGAGCCAATTGGTTTCGAACCACGCCGCCAGAGAGTCAGCAACTACAGGGACTTTGATGGGCGCGGCTGGGTTCGAACCAGCGACCTCTCGCGTGTGAAGCGAGCGCTCTACCGCTGAGCTACGCGCCCGGGGGATTCCGGAAGAAGAGAGGCTAGCCGGAAAGGAACGGCCGGCGAAGGGATCGGACGATCGCCGAGGGGACCGAGCCCGCCTCTAGATTGGCCTCGATGCGCCTGCCAAGGCGGAAGAACATCGCCGACATCAACACCGCCTATCGGTCGAGCCCTCTCTACGTGGTGATCTGCTCGGTGCTGACGATGGCGATCATCGGCGTCTTCGCAGTCTGGGCTGCCGAGCCGTTCGTCTTTCCCTCGCTCGCCCCGACCCTGTTCATCCTCTTCGCCTTTCCCCTGGCCCAGGAGGCAAATCCGAGGAATGCGATCAACGCCCACCTGATCGGACTCCTCGCCGGAATCGCCGCCCTCTTCGTCTTCGGCCTGGTCGACGTCGCGCCCGACGTCACCGATCTCGACTGGCACAGGCTGGGGGCGATCCTCTTCGCACTCGCCCTTGCCATCGGGCTGATCATGGGCCTGCGGGTCCTCCACATCCCCGGGGTCGCGACCGCTCTGATCGTCGCGATGGGACTCCTGGCGGCACCGGCGGACTGGGCCTTCATGTTCGTCGGGGTGATCCTCGTCATCCTGGTTGCCGTGACGATCAACCGGGTTGCCGGAATCCCTCACCCCGTCTGGAAGGGCCCGTCCAACGAGAAGGAATGAAGGGCTACTTCTTCGAGTCGACCTGATCGAAGAAGCGATCGCCCTCGATCGAGATCCGGGGCAGGATCCGGTCGAGCCAGTGCGGCATGTACCAGCACCCCTTGCCGAACAGGCTCATCGTCGCCGGAAGCAACACGCATCTGACCAGGCTCGCGTAGATCACGATCGCCACGGCCGTCCCGACCCCGAACTGCTTGACGATCGGGTTGCCGTTCAGGACGAAGGCGAGGAAGACGGTGGTCATGATGATCGCCGCGGCGCTGACGATCCGCCCGGTCGCGGCCAGTCCGTCGACCGTCGCCTTGGCCGGATCCTTGGTCTCCAGCCACTTTTCCCGGACCACGCTCATCAGGAAGACGTTGTAGTCCATCGACAGTCCGAAAAGGACGGCGAACATCATCAGCGGCACGTAGCTGACGACCGGTACCGACTCGTCCAGACCGATCAGGGAGATCCCCCTGCCGACCTCGAACACCGCGGTCGTAACCCCGAACGCTGCCGCCACCGTGACCAGGTTCATCAGGGCCGAGATCAGGGCGATCCCGAGCGCCCGGAAGGCAAGGGTGATCAGGATGAACCCGAGCAGCACCACCACCCCGATGGTCAGCAGCAGGCGGTCGGCGATCAGCGAGGCGAGGTCCACGTAGCTCGCGGTCGTCCCGCCGACGAAGGCCTGGAGCGGGGTGTCCTTGGTTGCCGGGACGATCGTTTCGTCCCTCAGGTTGGTGACAAGGTTCGAGGTCGCCTCCGATGAAGGCCCGGTGGTCGGGGTCAGGCTCATCGTCGCCGCGGTCTGGCTGGGGCTGACCGACGGCGGGGAGACCGAGGTGACGCCCGAGGCCTTGGCGAGGTCTGAGTTCAGGGTCTCGAGGTCCTGCTGCACCTCCAGGGGATTGCTCTTCTTGTCGATCGCGACGGCGATCAGGAAGGTCGCATTTGCCCCGGGGCCGAAGCCCTGGTCGAGCAGGTCGTAGGCGATCCGGGCCTGGGTGTCCTTCGGGAATGAGCCGTTGTCCTGCTGGCCGAGGTAGAGCTGGTGGGTCGGGTAGGCGAGGACGGCCAGGACCAGCAGGGAGAGGATCACCGCCGGCACCCGGTGCTTGATCACCCACGAGGTCCACCGGGCCCAGCCCTCGCTGCCGGCCGGCTGCTCCTGCTTCTTGACCGAGACGAACGGCAGCCTGAAGCGATCGATCGCCTTGCCGGCAAGGGAGAGGAGGGCCGGCATCAGGGTGAGGGCCGAGAGCATCGCGACCAGGACGGCGACGGCCGCCGAGTAGCCCCTCGCGGAGAGGAGCGGCACCTTGACCACCGCCAGGCAGAGCAAAGCGAGGATCACGGTCGAGCCGGCAAAGACCACCGCGCCACCGGCCGTCGCCGTGGCCCGGGCAGCGGCCTCCTTCGGGTCGAGTCCACGCCCCAGCTGTTCCCGGTGTCGACTGACCATGAAGAGGGCGTAATCCACCCCTACGCCCAGGGCGATCATCGTCGCCAAAGTCGGCCCGATCGTCGGCACGTCGACCAGCTGGCCGAGCAGGTAGACGCCCGATATCCCGGCGAACAGGCCGGTCAGGGCGGTGACCATCGGCATGCCCATCGCGATCAGGGTGCCGAAGGTGAAGAGAAGGATCACGATCGCGGCCACGATGCCGACGATCACGCTCAGGTCGACGCTCGGATCGGAGACCGCATTGCCGATGTATCCACCGACCCCGACCTTCAGCCCCGCCTTGGTCGCGGGGTCGGTCAGGTCGACCAGGCGGTCTCCTTCCTCGGTGGTAAGGGCCGAGGGCGAAGCCTTGATCGAGATGCTGATCACGGCGATCCGCTGGTCCTTGCTGATCAGCCGGTCGGACTGGGGCGTGCCGGCGAGCGGACTCTCGACCGACTGTACGGCCGGGTCCTTCTGGAAGCGCTGGACTACCTCCTGGATCGGCTGGATGTACTGCGGGTCGGTGACCTTCTTGCCCTTCGGGGCGCCGATCGCCACCGGGTTCGATCCATTGGCCGCATCGGGCCACCGGTTCTCCAGCAGGTCGGTCGCCTCCTGGCTGCCGGTCCCGTTAAGGGTCAGGTTGTTCGAGGTGTCCCGACCGGCCGAGGAGGAGAGGATGAACAGCCCGGCCGCGACCACGACCCAGGCGATGATCACGGGGATTCGGTGGTGGGCTGCGAACTTGCCCAGTCGATAGAGCGCCGGAGTGATAGCGGGACAATAGGCGTTTCGGCCCCGGCTTTCAGCGCATCGGTACCGTTCCCCGGGGCGGAAAGAGTCCTTCGAACCGGGAGGCAGGGTTGTTCGAAAAGATCGTGATCGGATTTGACGGGACCGACGGCGGCAGGGATGCGGTCGCCTTCGGTGCGGAGCTGGCCGAGCGGTTCGGCTCGGAGCTCATGGTCGCCTCGATCGCGCCCGAGCCCTACGCGAGGAGCGTCGTCCCGGCGCTCCCTTCCGACATGGTGATCCGGATGGCCGAGGAGGCCCGGGAGGGCGCCCAGGAGGTCGCCCGGGAGATCGACGCCGGGATCGAGGTCCGGGCCAGCCTCTCCCCGGCCCGCGGCCTCCACCGGGTGGTCGAGGACCTGGAGCCCGACCTGCTGGTGGTCGGCTCGACCGGTGCCGAGGACGGCCGGGTCCACGGCGGCCACGTGTCCCGGACCTTGATGACCGGCGGCCCCTGCACGGTCGCCGGCGTCCCGCTCGGCTGGCGGGATGGTCAGCGCCGGCTGGACCGGGTCGGGGTTGCACTCGATGGCTCCCGCGAGGCCGAGGAGGCGCTCCGCCTCGGGGTGGGACTCGCCCAGGGCGGATCGCTCCGGGTGATCGCCGTCGCCGATCCGCTGGAGGGGATGCTGGCCCGGGCCGCCATGTTGAGCAGCGAACAGCTGGTCCAGATCGCCGAGCAGGTGGCCCACGAACACCTCGAGGAGGCTTTGACCCAGCTACCGGACGAGAGCATCGTCCCCGAGCGGAGCCTGCCGGTCGGCGACCCGGTCGAGGAGCTCCGGAAGGAGCGCGACGAAGGCCGAGATCTCGTGCTGCGCGGGTGCCGCGCCGATGGGGCGGTCCGGCGGGGGCTGCGCGGCGCGGGC
>JBJTBP010000065.1:0-40209 GCA_046091385.1 Solirubrobacterales bacterium
ATTCGTGCAGCCCCCGCCCCACCCTCGATGTTCCCAATCAGGACCCAGGCGATCAGGGCAACGCCGGCGACCCCGAGGACGAAGGAGACCAGGCCCCTGATCCACAGCCTGGTGCTGCCTGCCTGGAGAACGTCCTCCGAAAGGGCTGCTATCGGCGGCACACGGGTCGCCCGGACTGCCGGGATCATCGAGGAGACGAGGGTCACACCCACGCCGATCAGGAAGGAAACGATCACGGTTCGGGGCACGATCACCAGTGAGTTCCCGGGGAGGTCGATGCCGAAGCCCGAAAGCAGTGCACTCAACCCCTCGGCTAACCCGATCCCGACCAGCACCCCGAAGACCGAGGCGACCAGACCGATCACCAGACCCTCGACGAGGACGTTGCGCAGGATTTGGCGCCGTGAGGCTCCGAGCGTCCGAAGCATTCCGAACTCCCGGGTCCTCTGGGCGACGGTGATCGAGAAGACGTTGAAGATCACGAACGAGCCGACGAAGAGGGAGATCGCCCCGAAGGCGAAGAGCGCGATCGTCAGGAAGCTGAGTCCGTCACGGACGTCGCTGGCCTGGCGCTCGGCATTCTCGGTCCCGGTCTCGACCAGCAACGACTCGGGCAGGACCGCGGCTATCCGGCGCTTGAGCTCCTCCGGGCTCACCGAATCCCTGCCGGCAACCGAGATCTGATCGAACTCGCCTGGTTTGCCGGTGATCCGCTGGGCGACCGGGAGGATGACCTGCGAGATCGAGGAGCCGCCGAACGAGGCCGAACCGAGTCGGGTCAGGCCAACCAGCCGGTAGGGACGGGCAGCCCCGGTACCGACCAGCCGAATCGTGTCGCCGACCCGGAGCCCTCCGCGCTCGGCCGCAGCCTCATCGAGGGCAGCCTCGTTCGGCTTTCGGGGAGGCCTTCCTTCGACGTAGTCGAGGGCGTCGAGTCGGGCCGGCAGGACCGAGGAGATGAACTGGGGGGCGAAGGGCGCCCCGGTCGACTTGCCCTTGTCATTGAGGATCGAGCCGGGCGTGAAAACCGATCCCGCAGCGTCGGAGACCCCGTCGACCGCGCGGACCTCGTCCAGGTACCGGTCGGGGAATGCCGGACCGCTGCCGTCCGGCTGGTCGACCCGCTCACGGCCGGTGATCGTCACGTCGATCTTCTCGTTCGACTTGACGAAGATCTCGTCGAAGGCCTGGTTCGTGGTGTCGGTCAGCACGTAGGTGCCGGCGACCAGAGCGATCCCGAAGACGACCGCGAGCGCGGTCATCGCCGAGCGCCACTTCCTCGCGAGGAGGCTCTTTAGGGTGAGCCCCAGCAACTGCTAGCCGAGGGTCTTGAGGAGCTCGATCACGGCGTCCGCCGAGACCGGCGGAGCATCGTGGACGAGCCTTCCGTCCCTGAGAGCGATCAGCCGGTCCCCGTGTGCAGCCGCGTCGGGCTCGTGGGTGACCATGATCACCGTCTGGCCGAACTCATCGACCGCGCTCCGGAGGAGCTGAAGGACCTGGTGGGAGGATTCGGAGTCGAGGTTGCCGGTCGGTTCATCAGCGAACAGGACCGATGGCCTGGTCACCAGGGCCCTGGCGATCGCGACCCTCTGCTGCTGTCCCCCGGAGAGCTCGGCCGGGCGATGGGTCTTGCGGTCCGCCAGGCCGACCGTCTCCATCAACTGATCGACCCACTCCTGATCTGGTTTCCGACGGGCGATGGTCAGGGGCAGTACGACGTTTTCCTCGGCGGTGAGCACGGGCAGGAGGTTGAAGAACTGGAAGACGAATCCGAGCTTGTCCCGCCTCAGCTGGGTCAGGTCGGCGTCATCGAGGTCAGTTATCTCCACCCCATCGATCTGGACCGTTCCGGCGGTCGGCCTGTCCAACCCGGCGAGGATGTGCATCAGGGTCGACTTGCCCGAGCCCGACGGGCCCATGATCGAGGTGAACAGACCGTGGTCGAAATCGACATCGACCCCGTCGAGCGCCCGGACCGAGGCCTCGCCCTCTCCGTAGATCCGCTCCAGACCCCGGGCAGAGACAACCGGCGACCCGGAGGGATCGGGTGACTCGGTCGAGGGGAGAGTCGACTCCACGAAGACTCAGGTTACCGGCAGGGCCCGTAGGCGGGTGACGGCCTTTCGACCGTCACCCGCCCGGAGAGAGGGACCGGGCCCTTGGGGGAGGGGGTCAGACGTTTCGGGGAAGCAGGATCTCGCGGGCGATGACCATGCGCTGGATCTGGCTGGTGCCCTCGTAGAGCTGCATGATCTTCGCGTCGCGCATGAACTTCTCGACCGGGTACTCCTTGATGAAGCCGTATCCACCGAACACCTGGACGGCATCGGTGGTGACCTCCATCGCCGAGTCGGCCGCGAAACGCTTTGCCTCGGACGAGGTGAGCGTGTTGCGGATCCCCTGGTCGAGCTGAACGGCCGACTGCCAGGTGAGGAGCCTCGAAGCATCCACCTTGACCGCCATGTCGGCGATCAGGAACTGGATCGCCTGGTGCATTGCGATCGGGACGCCGAACTGCTGGCGCTCCTTCGAGTAGTCGGCTGCAGCCTCCATCGCGGCCCTGGCGATCCCGACCGCCATCGCTGCGACGCCTGGACGGGTCCGGTCGAGGGTCATCATCGCGAGCTTGAAGCCCTTGTTCTCCTCGCCGATCATGTTTTCGGCCGGGACCTCGACGTCGTTGAAGGTGACGGTCGCTGTGTTCGAAGCCCTCTGCCCCATCTTGTCTTCCTTCTTGTCGATGGTGATCCCGTCCTGGCGATCGACCACGAAGGCCGAGATGCCGCGGCTTCCGGCGTCCGGATCGGTCTTGGCGTAGACCGTGTAGAAGTCGGCGTACTGGCCGTTGGTGATGAAGCACTTGGAACCGTTGAGGACGTACTTGTCACCCTTCTTCTCGGCCCGCGTCTTCATCCCGGCCACGTCCGATCCGGCGTCCGGCTCAGTCAGGCAGAACGCGGCCATCTTCGGGGACTCGGTCAGCATCTCGAGGTACTTTTTCTTGGTCTCCTCGGAACCGCCCACCTGGATCGGGGCTGCGGCGAGGCCGTTGGCGGCGAGGCTCGTACCGATACCGGAGCAGCCCCAGCCGAGTTCCTCCTCGATCAGGCAACCAGAGAGGTAATCGAGGCCAGGTCCGCCGTACTCCTCCTCGATGTGGGTGTTCATCAGGCCGACTTCCCAGGCCTTGTCGATGATTTCCTGAGGCCAGGTGCCGTCCTTGTCGTACTCCCAGGCGACTGGCCGGATCTCGTTCTCGGCGAAGTTGTGCGCCATCTCGCGGAGATCCTTCTGCTCGTCAGTAAGGGTGAAATCGACCACTTGAACTCGGTTTCCTTTCGTCTGGTTGGACCCCGGCGGGCCAAGCTGTCCAGGCCGATTCCGGGGACCGATTGACTAGTCAGTCAACAAACTCTCCTGAAGGGTAGCGAACCTGGCGGAGCGCGTACCGGCGACCGCCGGTTTGGCCTACTGTTCCCCAGGTGACCGGAGCGCTTTCACCCGCCGATTTTCCCTTCCTGACTGGGATAGTCCCGGTCATCCTGCTGGTCATACTGATCGCTGCAGCGATCCTCTTCACCCGCTCGGGGAAGGCCCTCCGGGACCTCGGTGGTGGGCGATGGGCGATCGACCGCGAGGACGGTTCCGAGTCGGGTGGGCCGGTCGGCCCGGAGCTCGACCCCGAAGCGCGGGAGGAGGTCCGGCAGATGGTCGAGGCCAGGGACTACCGCCTGCGACGCCGAGGGGCCGACGGGATCGACGTCGAGGCGGAGGTGACCCGGCTGACCTCGGTCGAGCGGGACCCCGACGGCCGGGTAGCCGCCTGGACGGTCGAGATACGGCAGCTGGTCATCGCCAACAACGAGCGGCGGAAGAGGCGGGGTGAGCAGCCGCTGGACGTCGAGGCGGAGGTGACCCGTCGGCTCGCCGAGTGGACCTGAGCGACCCCCTCTGGCTACGATTCCGCGGTGACCGAAGACCTCGAGACCTACGAGCTGGAGGAGCTGGCCGAGCAGCCCGGCATCTACTTCAATCCACGTACCGAGGTGGTGATTGCGGTCGACGACTCTGCCTCGGTGGATCAGGAGGCCTTCGACCCGGCCCGTCTGGGGGACGCCGACTGGATCCGGATCTCCGAGGAGGTGCCGATCGACGAGCAGGCCCGAGACGAGGCGCTCGAGGAGTTCCAGGCCGAGTTCCACGCCGGCGGGGGCGGGTCGCTTTCGGCGACCGCTCGCGATCAGGAGGAGGACATCGAGGATGGCTCTGACGCCCCGGCGGCCGACCCCGATCCCGATGGGGCCGAGGACGATTCGCTCGACGAGGATTCCGAAGCGGAAGGGAGTGAAGAGTGAGCAACCGGGTCGAGCCGAAGTGATCGCGGAAGGCGACACCGCGCCGGGATTCACCCTCGACGACCAAGCCGGGAAGCCGGTCTCCCTGGCCGACTTCGCCGGGACCCGGGTCGTCCTCTACTTCTACCCGCGAGCCGACACCCCCGGCTGCACGACCCAGGCCTGCGGAATCCGCGATCGGGCGACCGACTACGCCGAAGCCGGGGTAGAGGTGCTCGGAATCTCGCCCGACCCGGTCGAGGACATCGCCGGGTTCGCGGCAAAGAACGACCTCGCCTTCACCCTCCTGGCCGACCCCGACCACGAGGTTGCCGAGGCCTACGGGACCTGGGTCGAGAAGTCGATGTACGGCAAGAAGTACATGGGCGTCCAGCGGGCGACCTTCATCATCGGGAGGGACGGGAAGGTCGAGAAGGTCTTTCCCAAGGTCCAGCCGAAGAAGCACGACGACCTCGTGCTCGGTGCCCTGACCGAGCTCGACTGAAGCCCGACTCGCCTCAGGCCGTCACGAAGACGATGAACGAGGCGTAGAGCAGGAACCAGATCACGACCGGAAGGGCCCCGAACTGGCCCTTCAGCCGAAGGGCCCAGTAGGCGACGGCGCCGCCTGCGAGGCCGAGCAGCATCGAGACGACCGCGTTGGTCTCCAGCGACCAGTCGATGAAGACCATCCCGACGAAGACCGGAATCATCGACTGGAAGACCATCGCGCCCGTGATGTTGCCGAGGGCGAGCGAGTCCTTGCCCTCGCGGACCCAGAAAAATGAGTTCGCCTTCTCCGGTAACTCGGTCGCGAGCGGAGCGAGGATCAGCGAGAGGACGATCGCCGAGGCGCCGAGGGCGTCGGCGATCTCGACCAGTTCATGGACGAATAGGTGCGCGCCACCGACCATCGCCCCCAGCCCGATCAAGGCCTGGATGGCGATGATTCCGGTCGGGGCCGGGCTCTCGTGGCGTTCCTTGCGGCGATCCATGATCAGCGGGTCGAGTTCGTGGTGCTCGGCGACCTCTCCACCGCCCCGCAGGGTCAGCCAGACGTAGACGACGTAGGCGAGACG
Source organism: Solirubrobacterales bacterium (assembly GCA_046091385.1). Lineage (GTDB taxonomy): Bacteria > Actinomycetota > Thermoleophilia > Solirubrobacterales > 70-9 > 67-14. Next base: position 5,417 of record JBJTBP010000065.1, read on the forward strand.
GAAAACGACCCCTGCGACGACCTCGGCCCAGGTCGGCAGGTCGACCACCCCGAACACCAAGGCGAGTCCGAAGAAGGCCATGAAAACCAGCAGGTCACGGTCGAGGGTCTCGACGTGGACGGCGAGCTTCCTTCCGGTCGGCCTCCGCCGGGCGTATGCCAGGGCCGAGAGGCCGACCAGGGCCATCGCGATGGTCGCCAGCAGGAAGGGAGCGCCGACGATCGCGCCCACCGCTACCTCGTCGCTCCCCTCGATTCCGCCGATGATCGCGACGATCGGGATCAGAGTCTCCGGCATCGCGGTTCCGACGGCAGCCAGCAGGCTCCCTACGGCGCCCTCGCCGACGTTCATCCGGTGGCCGGCCCACTCGATCGCGTTTGTGAACAGGAGGGCCCCGGCGAGGATGATTGCGAAGCTTGCGAGAAGGAGGATGACGTTCATCGTGGTCTTCCCGGGTAAGTGCTCGGCCCGCCCTGTTCGGCCCCCGGTCGGTGGAGTATCCCGGAGCGAGGGGATGGAGGGCTCCCGTACCCGGCTCCGATCCAGCCCCGTTCCTTCGGATACGCTCGCCGACGTGCCGCCAAGGACGATCCTCTACACCGGTAAAGGCGGGGTGGGCAAGACGAGCGTCGCGGCGGCGACGGCCGCGGACTGTGCCTCTCGTGGACACCGGACGCTGGTCCTCTCGACCGATCCGGCCCACAGTCTCTCCGATGCCCTGCAAACGGAACTGGGACCGGAACCCAGGGAGGTCGCGCCGGGACTCTGGGGACAGGAGATCTCGGTGGCGGAAGGTGTCGAACGAAACTGGGACAGGGTTTCGGCCTGGCTCGGAGACGTCCTGGCGGGGAAGGGGGTCGACCGGGTCCGGGCCGAAGAGCTGACAGTCCCCCCGGGGATGGACGAGCTCTTCTCGCTGCTCGAGATCGGACGCCACTGGAAGGAAGAGGCCTTCGACGTGCTGGTGGTCGACTGCGCCCCGACGGCCGAGACGATCAAGCTGCTCGGATTTCCCGAGGTCGCCGAATGGTGGATGGAGAAGGTCTTTCCCTGGAACCGGAACCTGCTCAGCAGCGCCGCCCCGCTGGCCCGGGCCCTCGACATCGCCCTTCCCGACCCCGAGATGGTCGAACAGGTCGAACAGGTGGTCGAGCAGCTGGTCGAGATGGACGCAATCCTCAAGGACGGTGAGAGAACGTCGATCCGACTCGTGATGAATCCGGACCGGATGGTGATCAACGAGTCGAGGCGAACCTTTGCCCTGCTCTCGCTCTACGGCTACGGAACCGACGCGGTCGTGGTCAACCGGATATTCCCCGAGGAAGTCGAGGGAACCTACTTCGCGGCCTGGAGAGAGCGCCAGGAGTCCGACCTGGCCGAGGTGACGGACGCTTTCGCCCCGGTTCCGGTGCTGACCGCCCGCTACTTCGATCGAGAAGTACGGGGATCCATCATGCACGACGAACTCGCCCGGGAACTGTTCGGAGATCTAGACCCGGCCGCGATCCTGGGCGAGGGGCGTGGAAGGGAGATGGTCCGGGAGGACGGCAGGACGGTCATCCGGATACCGGTGCCGTTCGCAAGCGGCGAGGACCTGGGTCTTTCCCGCCAGGGGGACGAGCTCACGGTCACCCTCGGGGACCTCAGGCGGACTATCATCGTTCCCTCCGGGCTGAGGGGTCGCGATCCGACCCGGGCTTCGCTGGAAGACGGCAGCCTGGAGATTCTTTATGAGGACTGACGAGCTGAGAGTCGACCCGAGCGGACCGGTCCAGGGACACGGTTCCGAAGCCCATTCATCGGGGCCGACCCCCGGTAATGGTCAGGCCGGAAACGGTGGGACGACCGGCGCCGACCGGTTCTGGGGCGGGTTTTCCCGGACCAGGGCCGGGCGGTCGAACCCCGGGGGATCCGGCAACGGGTCCGAGGGGGATAGCCCAGATGAGGCCGCTGAATGCCTGGAGTGGTGCCCCATCTGTCGCTCGGCCGAACTGATCCGGGGCACCGCCCCACCCGATCTGAAGAGCCAGCTCGAGGCGATCCAGGGCGAGGCCTTCAACGTGATGAAGGCCTTCATGGCGGCCTACGCGGAGAAGGCGCCCACTCCGGGCGCCCGGGCCGACGCGTCCAGCAAGGTGGACGACGAGCGGGTCGACATCCCGGTCGACTGACCGGGATCAGCGGGGCGGGACCGGGACGCCCCACCTCTTCATCCCGGCCTCGATCCTCTCGTTTACCTCCTCGACGATGGCGATCCGCGCGTAGCGCTTCGACTCAGCTGGAACAACCACCCAGGGGGCGAACTCGCGGTCGGTCTCCTCGATCATCTCCTCGACCGCCTGCTCGTACTCGGGCCAGCGTTCCCGGTTCCGCCAGTCCTCCTCGGTCAGCTTCCACTGCTTGATCGGGTTGTTGGACCGGGCCTCGAACCGCTTGAGCTGCTCGTCTTTCGAGATCTGCATCCAGAACTTGACGATCACCATCCCCTCGGCCGCAAGGCCTTCCTCGAAGTTGCGGATCTCCCCGTAGGACCTGCGCCAGACCGTCTCCGGCGTAAAGCCTTCGACCCGCTCGACGAGCACCCGTCCGTACCAGCTTCGATCGAGGATCGCCATCCCTCCCCAGCCGGGCAGCGACGACTGGAACCGGTTGAGGAAGTGGTGACGCTTCTCGTCCTCGGTCGGGGCCGCGAATTGCGAGACCCGAACATGCCGTGGGTCGAGAGGGAAGACCAGCCGCTTGATCGCCCCACCCTTTCCGGAGGCATCCCATCCCTCGAAGAGGACGAGGACCGGCGGCCCGAGGGACCCGTCACCGAGCTGCCCGCCCAGGGTCAGCCGGAGTTCAGTCAGGCGGGCCTGAGCCCTGGCGAGCTTCTTCAGGGCCTTTTTCTTGCTGATATCGGACGAGAGGTCGACCTCTCCGAGCCGTCCCATCAAGCGGGAGCCTAGGGCAGCCCCGGGGAGGCGTGGGCGCCCCTCCCCTACCCGTCGCGCGGGGACCGGCCCCGACGCCGAGTCCCCGCAGAACCCGACCGAGGTCCGGGAGGCTTTGGCCGGGGCTTCTTACCTGGCGGATGAATCGGTCGCCCTGGTCGCCTTCCTCGCCCAGAGGCTGGGTCGGCCAGTACTGGTCGAGGGCCCTGCTGGGGTAGGGAAGACGGAGCTCGCCAAGGCCCTGTCGCGAGCCACCGGTCGGGAGATGATCCGCCTTCAGTGTTACGAGGGCCTCGACGAGGCCAAGTCCCTCTACGAATGGAACTACCGCAAACAACTGCTCGGGATCCAGGCCCGGGCCGCTGCCGGTGACTCGGACGAAGCGAGTGCGCTGGACGAGCTCTTTGCCCCCGAGTACCTGCTCGAGCGGCCACTCCTCGAAGCGATCTCCTCGGAGGAGCCGGTAGTCCTGTTGATCGACGAGATCGACAAGACCGACCAGGAGTTCGAGGCGATGCTGCTCGAGCTGCTCTCGGACTTCCAGGTGACGATCCCCGAGCTCGGCCGGATCGAGGCCGCGACCCACCCGACCGTGGGGATCACCGCGAACGACTCGAGGGAGCTGACCGAGGCCCTCAAACGCCGCTGTCTCTACCTCTGGATCGACTACCCGGACCCGGAACGCGAAGCCGAGATCGTCCGGCTCCACGAACCCGGGATCGATGACCGCCTGGCTAGGCGCCTGGTCGAGGTCGTGGCGATGGTCCGCGACCTCGACCTGAGGAAGCCACCCTCGATCTCGGAGTCGATCGACTGGGCCAGGACCCTCGTCCTTCTGGGCGCGGATGACATCGACGAACAGACCTTCAGGGAGTCGCTATCGACGATCGTCAAGCATCGGGCCGACCTCGACCGGGTCGCCGAGAAGGTCGCCCCGGCTCTCGGTCGGGGCGAGCCGGCCGGCTCTCCCGAGGGATGACCACCGATCCGGACCGGGGACCGGCCCGGATCGCGGACCGGCTGATCGAGTTCTGCGGAGCCCTGCGGGCCGAAGGTCTGGCGGTCGGGACATCAGAGGTCCTGGATGCCTCGAACGCGCTCGAATCGATCGGCTGGGAGGACGAAGGGGGTTTCCGTGAGGCGGTCGCAGCGACCGTCGCAAAGTCCCGTGGCGATCGGGAGGTATTCGACCTCGTCTTCGACCGGTTCTTCTTCCGGGAGACGGAAGCCGAGGCGCTCCGCCGTGAACCCGAGGTCGAAGGCCCCGACGGGACCGGGGACGATCGCCTGGCCGACCTCTCGGTCGAAGGGCTGGCGGAGGCCGTTGCCGAGGCGATCGACTCCGGTGACGCGGGTCGGATGAACGATCTTGCCCGCCTGTCGATCGAGATATTCGCCAGGGACGGGGAGCGCTCGGGCGTGGTCGGGGTCGACCTCCAGCGGATCCGGCGTGGCCTCGGAATCGCTCCGGGAGGAGAGGGGACCGGTCCCGACCCGGAAGGACGCAGGGAGTTCGAGCGCCAGCTTCGCCGTGAGCTCGAGCGAAGGCAGATCGGACAACTGGGGAAACTGCCACCGGCCCGGCCACTCCGGGATCTGAACCGGACCCTGCCGACCCGGGGGGCGGCCGACCTCGCCCAGGTCCAGCGAGCCATATTCCGGATGAAACGACGGCTGGCGACGGTCGGGCACGATCCTCGCAGGGGTGGGAAGGGGCGATCGATCGACTTCCGCCGAACGGCCCGGGCATCGCTCGAGACGGGCGGTGTGCCTCTCGACCTCAGGTACCGGCCCAGACGCCCCCGAAAGCCGGAGATCTACGTCCTCTGCGACGTCTCGTCGTCGGTCAGCTCGGCCTCGACCTTCTTCCTCTCGGTGGTTCACGCGCTCCATGACTCCTTCCGCCGCCTGAGGAGCTTCGTCTTCATCGAACGGATCTCCGAGGTCACGGACCTGTTCCAGTCGGAAAGGGATTTCGCCTCGATCTCCGAGCGGATCACAGCTCAAGGCGGGGTCGCCGACGTCTCGGGCTACACCGACTACGGCCGGGTCTGGCGGGAGTTCCTGGAGGACGTCTCGAGCGACCTCGGCCCGCGCTCCACAGTGATCGTCCTCGGCGACGCCCGGACCAACGGCCGCCCTCCTGGATCCGACAGCTTCAGGGCGGTCGCCGACCGGGCCAAGCGGACCCTCTGGCTGAACCCGGAGCCGGCCGCCTACTGGAACTACGGTGACTCGGCGATGGCTGCCTACGCCCCCTTCTGTGACGGAGTCTTCGAGTGCTGGACGACCGACCAGCTGGAGGACTTCGTCGACCTGCTCGCCCGCACGGGCGGAGGCACCCCGTCGGTCCACCCGGCTGCCACGGCCCCACCACGGCCGCGGTACTGACCGGAGCGGGCGGGCGCTCCTACACTCGGACCGGCGATGACCGCGATGGTCCAGGCAGACGGCGTTGGACGCCGATTCGGGGAGCTCGAGGTCCTCGAGGGGATCGACTTCGGGCTCGACGAGGGCGAAGTCCTCTCGGTCATCGGACCATCCGGCTGCGGGAAGTCGACCCTCCTCCGGCTGATCGCCGGCCTAGACCGGCCAACCACCGGGACGATCACGGTCGGCGGGGGACCGGATTTGGACGACCGGCTCGCCCGGTGCGCCTACATGCCCCAGGAGGACTGCCTCCTCCCCTGGTTCAGCGCTCTCGACAACGCCGCCCTGGCCCTTCGAAACCGTGGGGGGAGCAGGAGGGAAGCGCGGGAGGAAGCGCGGCCGGTCTTCGAGCGGCTCGGACTCGGTGGGTTCGAGGATTCGAGGCCGACCGAGCTCAGTGGAGGCATGCGCCAGCGGGTTGCCTTCGCCAGGACCTGGCTCGCCGGCAAGTCAGTCCTCCTGCTCGACGAGCCGCTTGCCGCGCTGGATGGGCTGACCCGTCGGAGCATGCAGGCCTGGTTCGCTCCACTCCTGGCCGGTGGCGAGCACTCCGCCGTTCTGGTCACCCACGACCTCGACGAGGCGCTTTACCTGGGTGACCGAGTGATGGTGCTCTCCGAGCGTCCCGGCCGGGTCCTCGGGCTCAGGAAGGCTCCCGGGCGGGGCGGTATGGAGCCGATCGAGGCATCCGGGAGCCTGACCTTCATCGAGGCGAGGAACGAGCTGGCCGCACTCCTGGAGTCCTCTTCCCCCGGCTTCCAGATGAAGGAGGCCCAGCCGTGAAGGCCTCCCAGGTAGTACCACCGCTGGTCCTGGCCATCCTCTTCCTCGCCGCCTGGCAGATTGCAGCTGCCACCGGATTCCTGGCCGACACCCTGGGCCTCGACCCGCTGCTCGTCCCCTCCCCATCGGAGATCGCCTCGGCCCTCTACGAAGACCGGGCGGTCCTGGCCGAGAACGCCCTGGTCACGCTCTGGGAGGTCCTCGCCGGGTTCGCCCTCGCCCTGGTGGTCGGAGTGGGCGCTGCGGTCCTGCTCCACCTCCATGAGCCGCTCAGGCGGGCTACCTACCCGCTGGTCGTCGCCTCCCAGACCATCCCGGTGATCGTGATCGCACCGATCCTGGTCGTCTGGTTCGGCTACGGGATCGGACCGAAACTGGCGGTCATCGCCCTGATCTGCTTCTTCCCGATCGCGGTCAACACCCTCGACGGCCTCCGCTCGGTCCCGGTCCCGCTGGTGGAGATGATGCGGACGCTCGATGCCCGAAGGTCCCGGATCCTGGTCGACGTCGAACTGCCGGCTTCGCTGCCCTACCTGTTCAGCGGCGCGAAGATCGCGGTCGCCGTGGCGGTGATCGGGGCCGTCTTCGGGGAGTGGGTCGGAGCGAGCAGTGGACTCGGCTACCTGATGCTCCAGGACAACGCCCAGCTCGAGACGGCAAGGCTGTTCGCCTCGGTCTTCCTGCTATCGGTGATCGCCCTCGTCCTTTTCGGGACGGTCGCACTACTCGAGCGCCTGTCAATCAGGTGGCGTTGATCTTCATCCGGGGGTACAGGAAGGGGTCGATCGCCGCGGGTAGAGTCCGACCTCGATGAACCCCGGTCAAATCCGATCCAGACGATTCCGTGTGACGGTCCCGCTGCTCGCGCTCGCGTCGGTCACCCTCCTGCTCGCCGCCTGCTCGTCCAAACCCGAGACCGTCGATCCCAGCGATCCCCAGCGGACCCCGGTATCGGTGGCACTCGACTGGTACGCCAACCCGGACCACGCGGGCTTCCTGGTCGCCCGGGACGAAGGCTTCTTCGATAACGCCGGCCTGGAGGTCGACCTACAGGAGCCGACCGACCCCTCGCTACCGCTCAAGCTTGTGGCGGCCGGGGAGGTAGACCTCGCAATCTCCTACCAGCCCGAGGTCCTGCTGGCGAGGGAGAAAGGAAGCGAAGTGGTCGCGGTCGCATCCCTGGTCGGACGGCCGCTGACCTCGATGATCTGGCTTCCCGCCTCGAAGATCCGTTCCGCGGCCGACCTCAAGGGTAAGACGGTTAGCACGGCCGGGATCCCGTACCAGAAGGATTACCTCGAGACGATCCTACGAAGGGCCGGGGTCAACCCGGGGACCGTTCGGACGGTGTCGGTCGGCCAGGGGCTGATCCCCTCGATCATCAGCGGCCGGGCCGATGCGACCCTCGGGCCGTTCTGGAACATCGAGGGCGTCAAGCTGAAGCTCGAGGGTCGGAAGCCGACCGTCAAGCCCGTGGATCGACTCGGCGTTCCCTCCTACGACGAACTGGTGCTGGTCGCGAACCGGAAGCGCCTTGTCGAGGATCCGACCGACATCTGCCTGTTCATCGCGGCCCTCTCGCGGGGGACGAAGGAGGCGGTAGCCCGGCCCGGCCTCGCGACCGCCTCGGTGGTCGCGGCGAACCCGGCCCTCGGCCGGGACCGAAAGGCGACCCGCGCACAGGTCGAAGCGTCGCTGCCACGGCTCGCGGGCGAGGGAGGATCCCGCCCGTTCGGTTACATGAGCTCGGTCGAGTGGCAGCGGTTCACCAACTGGGCCTTCGAGAGTGGGGTCCTCGCGGAGAGCCAGCGAGCGGTCGATGCCCTCAGCAACGACTTCCTGCCTGGCGAATGCATCGAGTCTGATTCGGGCTGACCCCTGCCCGGGGCGGTTCAGCGCCCGAGCCTGTGGATGTCGACCAGGAAGGACCGACTAGCGACCACGTCCGAGGAGCGGGGCTTCCGCCTCAGCCTCCTCTTTCGTGACCTGCGGCCCCCGGTGGCGACCGAGCCGACTGCGCGTACCGCTGCAACGGTGGCGGCACCGGCCAACGCACCCCCCGCGACCGCGAGGGCTGCCGTGGTCACCTCTCCCTTGATCGGCTCGCCCGGCGAACCCGGCGCTCCGTAAGGCTCTGGAACCGACGTCGCCCGAACAGGACCCTGGCTGCCCAGGTCCTCTTCGGAGACGATCTCCCCGTCGATGTCCTCCACCTCGTCCTCGACTGCCTGTCCCTGGGACTCCACGACTGCCAACCCTAGCGGCGCCCAACCCGCTGCCGTGGCCAGGGGGCTGGGCCTAGACGAGCGGTTTTCCGTAAATACGGAACTTCTTCCGCACCTCGCCACCCATCCCCTCGAGCGCCCGGTTCATCGGCTCGTTCGTCTCGAGGATCCAGCCGGCCTCTCCCTTCATCACGCCGTCGGGATCGGTCGTTTCGATGTGCCGTACGTACATAGCCGCGGCCGCCCCGGTCTGCTGCCACTTCTTGCGGACCCCCAGGGCGAGGATCCGGACCGTGTCGATCTTCCTTCGGCCGAGGAGGAAGTGCAGCCAGCCGAGCGGGAAGAGGCGACCCTGCATCTTCGCCAGGCCCGGTTTGTTTTCGGGAAGGCGCCGGGCCGCGCAGACCACCTCCCCGTCATCGCGCTCGGCGATCATCGCCCAGTCCTCATCGAGGATCACCTTGAGCAGCTTGGCGTGGAACTCGACCTCATCGGGATCGAGCGGGACGAACCCCCAGTTGTCCCCCCAGGCCTCGTTGTAGACCTCGTGGAACCGGGCGATCTCGGCGGCCATGTCGGACCGGCGCATGCTCCTGATCGTGATCCCGTTCTCGTCGAGGCTCTGCTGTGCCGCGTCGTGGATCGCCGGGTGGAAGGCGAGACCCTCCTTCAGGTTCCCCATCTCGAGGTGCCACATCAGCAGGTCGATCTCCTTGGTGAACCCGTTCTCCTCGAACAGCCGGGCGTAATAGGGCGGGTGCCACGGCTCGAGGATCACCGGGCGGTACTCGAACCCCTCGATCATGATCCCGAGCTCGTCGTTGGTGGTGAAGTCCATCGGTCCGAGGGCACGCTCCCTGCCCCGCTCGGCGAGCCAGCCCGTCGCGGCATCGAACAGGGCGGTGGCCGCCCCGGGGTCATCCATGCACTCGAAAAACCCGAACTGGCCGTCGTTGCCTCCCCGGTAGGCATCCCAGTTGGCATCGATCTGGGCACTGATCCGCCCGACCGGCTCGCCATCCCGCTCGGCGAGGAATAGCTCTACCTCGGCGTGGCCGAAGTAGGGGTTCTTCGAACGATTCAGGTACTCCATCCGCTCCCTGATCAACGGCGGGACCCAGTTCGGGTGGTCGCGATGGACGTCGAAGGGGACGCGAACGAACCGCTTCAGGTCGCGGCGCCCCCTCACCGGCCTGACGGTCACCTCCGGCATCGGCCGCAACCTAGCAGCCCGTCCTCCGACCCCCGGAGGCTCAGCCGGCCTGTTCGGCCTGACGCAATCCCCGGATCGCCCAGAATCCCATCAGGGCGATCAGCCCGAAGACGACCAGGTAGGCGGTCAGGACCCCGGTCGGCTCGCCGGCCATCAGGCTCCTCGCCGCGTTGAGCAGGGCGGTAATCGGGTTGACGGTGGCCACCGGCTCGATCCACCCCGTCAGAAGCTCCTTCGGTACGTAGACCGGTGCGAGGAAGAGGATGATGAAGACGGGGAGCTGCATCAGCGGTCCTGCCGAGAGGGACCGGAACCTGAGCGCGATTCCCGCCGAGAAAAGCAGCGAGGCTACGTTCGAAAGCAGGGCGATCCCGTAGATACCGGCGAGGTCGAACCCACCGCCGGCGATCTGCATCCCGCCCGCCAGGGCCACCCCGGTCACGATCGTCCAGGTGACGATCAGTCTCGAAGCGGCCCCGATCCCGTAGCCGAGGACGATCGAGCTCCGGCGACGGGTCGCCAGCATGATTCGCCTGCCCATCCCCATCTCGAAGTCACCGGCGATCGAGAACCCAGCGAATACCCCGGCCAGGGTCGAGGCCTGGATCAGGATGAAGCAGAACTGGAAGGCCGTGAAGTCGTAGTAATCGAAGTTCGGGGCATCGCCCACCACCGAGAGGCCTCCGGCGAAGGCGGCCAGGAAGAAGAGTGGGAAGACCAGCGAGGGAATGAACATCGACGGCCTGGAGTAGAGGTTGTGCAGGTATCTCCAGGAAACGCCCAAGGCCGCCGAGAGGTACCGGGCCGGGCCCGCCTCGGTGGTCTTGATCACCTGTCCATCCTTCCCGAGAGGAGCTTTGCGGCGATCGAAATGGTGATGAAGGCGAGGACGATCGCGATCGCGAATCCCGCGGCGAGCACCGGTGGATCCCAGCCGGTGATCATCAGCGACCGGAGCGCTTCGATCAGGTAGCTGACCGGGTTGAGATCGGTGATGGTCCGGAACCAGGTGGTCTCGATCAGATCGCGGGGCAGGGCCATCGAGCTAAAGAAGAGCAGGACGAACATCAGCGGGAACATCCCCTGGACCGCCTCGCTGGAACCCGTCTTCAGCGCCATGATCAGCCCTATTCCCCCAAAGCCGAGGGAGATGATGATGACCAGGAGGAGCAGTACGACGAGCCCTGCCGGCCCGGCCGCGAAGTCGGCGCCGAAGACCAGCCCGATCGTCAGGTAGAGGAAGGCCTGGAAGACCCCCAGCATGGCGAGGCCGGTCAGCTGGCCGACCATCAGCGCCGATGGGCGCATCGGGGTCAGAACGAGGCGGTCGAAGAAACCGTTCTCGATGTCCTGGGAGACGGCCTGGCCCGCGTTCATGGTCGAGAAGATCGCCGACTGAATGAAGGTGAAGGCGAGCGCGAAGGTGAGGTAGGAGTCGGTCGGGAAGCCTGGCAACTCGGTTGCCGAATCGAGTCCGCCGACGTTCACCGCGAGCAGGAAGATCGGGAAGACGAGTGTCGGAACCAGGGTCGCCGGCGACCTGATCATCCGGAGGACCGAGCGAGTGGCCAAAGCCCGGATCTGGAGCCCCAGGACGGGTTCGGACTGGACAGCGACGCTCGCGCCGGTCATTCGTCGTCCCCCGTACCGTCCTCGCCCGGCAGCGCCTCGCCTTCCAGGTGGTGGCCGGTCTTGGCGAGGAAGACATCGTCCAAAGTCGGTTCGTTCAGGACGAGGCTGGACAGGCCGATACCGGCCGCATCCAACTCCCTGACGATCGCCCCGAGTTCGTCCACCCCTCGGTCGAGCCGGACCTCCACGGTCCCCTTCTCGGCCGGGAGCCTCTTCCCGAACCTCTCCAGCACGGCCGCCGTGTCCTCCAGCCTTCCTGGATCGGACGGCGCCACCACGACGCTCGGCCTGCCGATCTCGCTCTTCAGCTCCGCCGGCGTTCCCTCGGCGACGATCCGGCCCGCATCGATGATCCCCACCCGATTCGCCAGGTGATCGGCCTCCTCCAGGTACTGGGTGGTGAGGAACACCGTGACCCCCTCCTCGCCCGAGAGTCGCTCGACCTCCTCCCACAGGGCAGATCTGCTCTGGGGGTCGTGGCCGGTGGTCGGCTCGTCTAGGAAGAGGACCCTCGGCCAGTGGACCAGGGCCAGGGCGAGGTCGAGCCGGCGCTTCATCCCGCCCGAGTAGCCACCGACCTTCCGGTCCGCGGCCTCTTCGAGACCGACTCGCTCGATCAGCTCATTCCCCCGGGACTCCCGCTCGGCGTGGGGCAGCCCCTGGAGGGCCGTCTGGAGGCGCATGTGCTCGCGAGCCGTCAGGTGAGGGTCGAGCGCCGCCTCCTGCAGGGCGGCCCCGATCACCCCCCGGACCGCCGGGCCCTGGTCGACCACGTCGAAACCGCCGACCGACGCCCTTCCCGAGGTAGGCGGCAGCAGGGTGGTGAGGATGTGGACCGTGGTCGACTTACCGGCCCCATTCGGCCCCAGGAAACCGTAGATCTCGCCAGGTTCGACCGCCAGGGAAATCCCGTCGACCGCGCGGGGACCGTTCCGGAACTCCCGGACCAGGTCTTCCGCGATTATGCCTTCGTCGGCTGCCTTCAAGTCTTCCTCCGCCCGCTGCCTAACCCATCACTGCCCGGGCCGGCTTCCCTCCCAGGCGGCTGATGCGGACGAGACGCCGGGTCCGGTCCGGAAAAGCCTTCGGACCGGCCTGGAGGGGCCTCCGATTATGCCAAGGGCAGCAATTCGGGCCGGAATCATCGGGATTTGGCAGACTTGGGGCATGAGCGAGACCGGGGTCGCCCCCGCAGACCTGTTCGAAAAGGTCTTCAACCACGAAAGGCGCGAGCAGCTCGAAGCGGCCGAGGCGGCCGACCTCAACCCCTACTTCAGGCTGCTGACCTCGCAGGCCGGCCCGGTGGTCGAGATGGAAGGCCGCGAGACGATCATGCTCGGCTCGAACAACTACCTCGGGCTGACCGGGGATCCCCGGGTCAAGGAGGCTGCGGCGCGGGCGCTGGACCAGTACGGGACCGGGGTGACCGGGTCCCGTCTGCTGAACGGAACCACCCCACTCCACGTCGAACTCGAGAGGGAATTGGCCGACTGGATGGGGAGCGAGGCCACGGTCGTCTTCTCGACCGGCTACCAGTCCAACGTCGGTTGCCTCCAGGCGATCCTCGGACCGGGAGACACAGTGATCTGCGATTCGGGGGACCATGCTTCCCTGCTCGACGGCTGCAAGCTCTCCGGAGCGAAGCTGAGGCCGTTTCGCCACAACCAGATGGAGAAGCTGGAAAAGATGCTTCGTCGGGCGCAGGATGACGGCGGAGGGATCCTCGTCGTGGTCGACGGCGTCTACTCGATGGAGGGCGACGTCTGTGACCTCCCGCAGGTCGTCGAGCTCTCCAAGCGGTACGGCGCCCGGGTGATGGTCGACGAGGCCCACGGGGTCGGCGTCCTCGGGGCGAGGGGAGCCGGAGCGACCGAAATGTTCGGGCTCGAGGACGAAGTCGACATCCGGATGGGGACCTTCTCGAAGAGCCTCGCGTCCTGCGGCGGGTTCATCGCCGCCGACGAGGAGGTGGTCCGCTACATGAAGATCTCGGCCCGCTCCTTCATCTTCAGTGCCTCGGGAGTCCCGGCTTCGGTCGGTGCCGCGCTCGAGGCGCTCCGGATCATTCGGGCAGAGGGGCCCCAGATGTTCGAGCGGCTGCTTGCCAACGCCGATTACCTGAGGGAAGGCCTCAAGTCGCTTGGCCTGAAGGTGGTCGAGCCGGGAATGCTCCCTGACGGGACGGTTGCCACCACACCGGTCGTCCCGGTGGTCGTCGGCGACGACTGGAAGGCAGTCCTGCTCTGGAAGGCGCTCTTCGATGCCGGCCTCTACACCAACGTCGCCCTCCACCCGGCCGTCCCGCCCGGCGGGGCGCTGCTCCGGACCTCGCTGATGGCGACCCACGAGCGCGAACACCTCGACCGTGCGCTCGAGATCGTCGAGCGGGTCATTCCCGAGTTCGACGGACTGACCTCCGACTGAGCACGGCCCGACTGGCTCGGCCCGGTCCGGGACGACCGCCACCGGTCGACCGTCGAGGGTCCCTTCGGGTCGTCCGAGGGGCTCCGGAAGAAGTTGGTGCTCTTAGCGCGAAACCTCCTCACGGACGCGTTGACGAGTTGTAGGTTGCGTTGTAGATTCCGTGCGTCGGCAAGCCCGGGAGGCGGCTCGGCCGGCAAGGGATACGACCGGAGTCGGACCGAGAGTTCGACCCGAGCTGGACCCAAACCCCGAACTTCGACCCTCAAGGGAGGATCTGACGTGACTTCATCTGCTGCCGCTACCGCCAAGACCGAGAACGACGACAGCGCGGCAGCGCCTCCCCAGCACCTCCGAGCACTTGCCCGGGCGAACGAGGTTCGACTCGCCCGAGCTGCACTGAAGCGCTCGGTTGCATCCCGCGAGACCAGCGTCCTCGAGGTGATCTCCGAAGTCCCCTGGGAGGCGGAAACGATGAACCTCTCCGAGCTGCTCACCGCCCAGCCGCGGTGGGGCAGGACCCGGACCCGGAAGCTGCTCGGATCGCTCGGCCTGAGCGAGAACAAGCGGATCGGGACCCTGACCGAGCGGCAGCGCACCCTCCTGGTGGAACGCCTCGGCGGCTGAGGCCGCCGCCACTCTGCCGAGCTCCTTCAGCTACCTGATCTTGTAAGAGAGTCCGCCGCTCGCCCGGATGAAGGCCTGGCGAAGTAGTAGGAACAGCAGGACGAAGGCTCCCGCCGCCAGTCCGACGCTCAACGCGAAGGGCAGGCCGATCACGAACCAGGTGACCAGGGCTACCGCCACGGCCCCCACGGCGGCCAAGAGCGTGGTGTGCGAGCGATAGCCGGCGAAATGCTCCCTGATCGAAAGCTCGAGCCCCCCCAGGGATCCGAGCAGGAGCCCACCCAGCAGAAGTGCCGGATCGCCAGCGATCAGGCCGATCACGATCAGCACCAGGCCCGCCAGGACCGAGAGTTGAGTGAGTGGAAAGTTCCCCCAGGGCGCCGGGGGGCGCTCGTCACCCGTCTTTCCACCCGCGCTCTCGGATGAACGCTCGGTGGCAGCTCGGGGTGCGCTTTTAGCCTTGCGCTTCTTTCGCCTGGCCATCCAGGAACGAGCGTACCTGCGCGCTTAGACGCCGGTAGTCCGTCTCACCGGCTTCGGCCCTGACGATGGTCCCGCCGGGGGCGACGAAGAGAAAGGTCGGACAGCCCCCCACCCGGAAGAGGTTGGCCACTGCACCATCGCGGTCGTGGCCTACCGGTACCTCCCAGCCGCGCTCCGAAACGATCTCCTCGACCCGGTCGCGTTCGTCGAGAACGTTGATCGAAAGCATCGCCACCCGGTCGCCGAACTCCCTCGCAACCCGATCGAAATCGTCCTGGACCTCGACGCACTTCTCGGCTCCCCGGGTGAACCAGAACGAGATCACCAGAGGTCGATCGAAGAAGTCGCAGACCCGGATTGCCCCCTCGACGCGAACCGAGCAGGCCTCCTCCCGATCGACGTTGGCATCGCCTTCGAGGCCGGAAAGGACATCGGGGATCGCGAAGGGATCGACCTTCTCGCCGACCCGGTAATCCCCCAGTCCGACCGTCTTCGACTCCTGCCCGGCGAGGATGTTGATCACCACGATTCCGACTACCGCAGCGACCACGACCCCCACCAGGGCGACGAGCGAGGTCCTGCCGACCCCATAGTCCGGTTTCTCGCGTCGTTTCCTCACCGCCTGTTTCCCGTCAGGACGAGGGCGGCCGGGAGCACGAAGACGACCCCGGCAACCGCGACAGCGAGGTCGAGGACCGCGACCAGGCCGAACTCCCTGACCACCGGGATGTCACTGGCTCCCAGCGCGGCGAAACCGGCCAGCGCAGTCACGGCCGAGGCCGCCACCGCCATGCCGGTACGACCGTAGGCAGCCCGCATCGCCTCGACCGAGCGTGAGCCGGAGGCGAGCTCTTCCCGGTACCGGGAAGAGAGGATCACCCCGAACTCGGTCGAGACCGCGACGACCATCACCGAAAGGACGGCCGAGAGTGGATTGAGCGGGAGGCCGATGGTCGCCAGCAGGAGGGCTGACCAGCCGACCGCGATCAGGACGGGGAGCATCACCGAGAGCATCCGGGAGAGGGATCTGCCGGCTACCAGCAGGACTGCTGCCACCGCCACCAGCGAGACCAGAAGGAGGATGTAGCGCTCGCCCGAGAGGCGATCGAGCGACTCGGCCAGTACCACGGGGACTCCGGTCACCTCGGCGGTCGCCCCGTCAGGTGGCGGGCCCGCGGCCGCCCCACGGTCGAGCGCCCGCTCGATCATCCCGATCGCCTCCTGCTGGCCCTCGACCGACGGGGATCGGAGGGCAAACGGGATCCGGGTGACAGCCCGCCGACCCTCCCCGGCCAGTCCACCGGGCACGATCGAACCGAGTTCCTCTGGGGGGAGCTCGGCCAGGCCGATACGAACCCCGGCGGCGTCGAAGTCGGCCGCGGTGACCGGCACGAAGTCCGGTATCGACGGTCCGGGGCAGAGTTCGGCCCCGCGACAGCTCTCGACCGGCTGGCCGTTCTCCCCCCTACGCAGGTATCCGGCCTCGGTGAGGATCTCCGAGCGAACCGCTGCGAGCCACTCGACCACAGCCGGCTCGGTGACGTCCTCGGCCCGAACCACGAGGTCGACCTCCCCCGAGCTGCCGGTCGCCTCCTCTGCCGCCCGATAGTCGGCCATGACCTCGCTCCGGGAGGGAAGGAGTTCCGAGATCGCCGTGGCCGACTTTGCCTGGGTTCCGACCGCCCATCCACAGGCGGCGACGAGCGAAGCGACCAGGAGGACCCGTCCGGGGAAGAGCAATCCAGTACCGACGACCGAGCGAGCGATCCGCCTGGGCAGTCCAGTCGGGATTCGGGACGGGACCCTCACCCCGGTACCACTCCCCTCCTGGCCTTCCTGCCTTTCCCGCAGTCCGAGCATCGGATAACCGACGAAGGCGACCAGCAGGAGGCAGACCGGGAGCCCCACCCCGAGCAGCAAGCCCAACTCTGAGACCAGGGGGTAGTCGGAGAGGGCCATCGCGAGAAAGCCGGCAGCGGTCGCCAGGGAGGCCGTCGCGAGGACCGGAAAGCCGGGATTCGCGGCCGAGCGGGCGGCAGCCCGTGCCGACCCCCGCCGGTCCGCTCCCTCAAGGGTCGAGAGGGCCTCATCGAAGCGGGCCTGGATCTGAACCGCGTAGTCGACCGAGAGTCCGACCAGGATCGGTGCAGCCGCGAGGGTTGCGATTGAGAGGCGCCCGCCGACGACCGCGAGAAGTCCGGCGGCGACCACCACGGCGAAGGCCGCCAGGAGCAGGGGCAGGAGCCTCCAGGCCGATCCGAAGACGACGAACAGGGCGAGCGCCATCAGGAGGAGGGCGACGACCGTGACGATCCCGATTCCGACACGTACCGGCCCGTCGAGGTCCCCCAGCACCACCGGGGCCCCGGTAATCAGGTAGTCGACCTGGTCGATCGCCGTATCGGGGTGTCGGGCCACCTGCTCGATCAGGTCGATCACCTCGGCCTCTCGGTCCTCACCGAGATTCCGGTCGAGCCTGATCACCACCTGCGCCGAATCACCTCCGGGAAACAAGTAGGAAAGCCGGGGCTTGGGTCCTTCCCTGCGGGTTCCTGCCCCATAGACGACTCGATCGACGAACGCCCTGTCCTCGAGGCTGGGCGGGGAGACCAGACCGTAACGGGCCACCACCCCGGCCAGCTGTCTGAGCAGGAACCGGCGCTCGGCGGCCTGGGCCGGTCCCCGGGGCAGCTCCTGCAGGCGCCTGAGCTGGGCCCTGTAGACACCACCGAGGCCGGACACCGCCCGGCCGAGGAAGGTCGCCGGTCCGGTGAAGACGACTGCGGGGTCCAGTCGGGAGAGTCGCTTGCAGAGGGGAAAGAGGTCGCCCCTCCCCCGCTCGATCCGGCCGGCGACGCAGGTCTCGAGCACGCTCAGGCGGTCGAGGCCGGAGCGATCCAGGATCAGGTCCAGGTCACCGGAGGCGACGATCGTTATCGGATCGCGCCCAAAGTCCTCCTCGGCCCGTTCGGTCGCTGACCAGGCTTCTGTATCGCGGTCGAGCAGGGCATCCTCGACCGGCTGCACCGGTGCCCGGCCGATGGCCACCAGGGCGAGTGCGACCGCGACTCCGGCGACCGCGAGGAACGGCCACGGCCTCCCGGCGAGGGCCGAGGCGGCCGCACCTGGAACCTCCCTGAAGTTCAATCCATCGCGAGCGGGCCGGTGACGTCAGCCCCGAGGAACTGGTGGACGAACTCGTTCTCGGATTCGAACAGCTCCTCCTTGGGACCGCTCTCGACGATCCGCCCCTTCCAGAGGACCGCGATGAAGTCAGCGATCCGCCGTGCGGTGCCCAGGTCGTGGCTGATCACCAGGTAGCAGCCACCGCTCTCGGCGTGGACCTCCTTGATCAGCTCGCAAAGGAGCGCGGTCCTGACCGGATCCAGGCCGGAATCGGGCTCGTCGAACATCACGATCTCGGGATCGAGGACCAGCGCCCGGGCAAACCCTGCGCGCTTCCGCATGCCGCCCGAGAGCTCGTTCGGCATCTTGAAGTGGGCCTCGCCGAGGCCGACTTCGCGTAGCCGCCGGGTGACGATCGACTCGATCTCTTCCTCGCCCTTGTCGGTGTGCTGGCGGAGCGGGAAGGCCACGTTGTCGTAGATGTTCATCGAGCCGAACAGGGCACCGTCCTGGAAGAGGAGACCGAACTTCTTCCGGGTCTCGAACAGTTCGTCGTCGGACAGGGCCGGAATCGACTCCCCCTTGACGATCACGTCACCCGAGTCGGGGTAGAGCAGACCGACGATATGCTTGATCAGCACGCTCTTCCCGGTCCCGGACGGCCCAAGCACCATCGAGATCTGGTCGTCGGGAAGACCGAGGTTCAGGCCATTGAGAATCCGCGTCCGGCCGAACTGCTTGACCAGGTCGATCACCTCGATCGCGTTGGTGCCGCCGTGGTCGCGCTTGGTGCCGGTATGCCACCGGTAGGGATCGGTGTCATTGGACCCGACACCGGGGATCACGAAATCGCGTCCGAGGACGGCACCGTCGGAGGCGACGAACTTCTCGTCCCCGGCCGCAACCTGCGGCACGGTTCCGACCGGGACATCCGGCCCGGCATCGGCGGCCGCCGTCTCGTCATACTCCTCGATCTCGGTGGCGACCGCCTCCTCGTTCGGACCGAGGTCTCCCAGCGCCTCCTCGATCTCGGGCGAGAGTTCCGGTCCGTCTTCCGGATTGCCCATTGCCCCGTTGGGTCGCTCACCGTCCATAAACCTCACCCTCCTATCGGGGCGCGCGGATTGGCGCCCCAGATCACAAGCGTGCCCAACATCCCGATGATGTGGACCATGACAATGTTTAGCACCATGCTCTTTGCGGTAGCCGTGCCCACTCCTACCGGCCCGCCGGACGCCGTATATCCGTAGTAACAGCCGACCAGGACGATCACGGTCGCCATGGCCATCGCCTTGATCAACGAGAACAGCACGTCTGGCGGGTTCTGGAACATCCAGAAGATCAGCAGGTAGCCACCGGCCGAGACGTCGCCGATCTGTTCGACCACGACCAGGTAGGAGGCGATGTAGCCGACCCCGATCGCAGCGATGTACATGAAGGGGAGGGTCATGAAGGCCCCGAGCATCCGGGTCGCGGCGAGGAATGTGACCGGGGGCACGCCCATTACCTCCAGCGCGTCGATCTCGTCCGAGATCCGCATCGCGCCCAGCTCGGCGACGATCCCGGTCCCGACCTTGGCCGCGAGCATGTAGCCGAAGGCATACGGGATCGCCTCCCTCAGATTGCACCAGGCAGCGAACACGCCGGCATAAGCCGGGGCGCCGACCGATCGGTTGAAGTAGGCCCCCTCGACCCCGCAGGTCAAGCCGATCGTGAAGACCAGCCCGAAGATCACCGCGGTCGATCCGAGGATCAGGATCCCGGCCTGGCTCAATGCCTCACCGAAGTACTTGAAGACCCGACCGGAGAAGACCTGACCGAGGACCATCCCGCAGAACCGGGTGATCTCCCCGAGGGATTCGATCCAGTCACGCGGAACTGTCAGCCAGGCGCTTCCCATCTACTTGATCGTCTGGAGCGACGGGTTGGTCGCCAGGAGGGTCTGGGTGAACACGTAGTTGAAGGCGAATACCCCGAGCAGGGAGATCACGACCGCCTCGTTGACCGCCCGGCCGACGCCGGCCGCGCCGCCGGTGGCAGTCATGCCCTTGTAGCAGCAGACGATCGCGATGATCGCCCCGAACAGGGTGCACTTGAGCACCGATGCGCCGAGCTCGAGGGTCGAGGCATTGGCGAAGAGGGTGCCGAAGAAGCCGCCGAGCGGCTGCTGGTAGAGGAGTTCGGCGCCGATGCCACCGGCGATTCCGAACAGGAGGGCGAAGATGTCGAACAGGCCGGTGACCAGCATCAGGGCCAGGAAACGCGGGACGACCAGGTTCTTGATCGGATCGACCCCGAGGACCTGGAGCGCGTCGAGTTCCTCGCGGATCTTCCGTGCCCCGAGGTCGGCGGTGATCGCGGTACCGGCGACCCCGGCCACGACGACGGCGGTCACGAACGGGGCGAACTCACGAATCGATGCGAGGACGAAGAAGCCGCCGAGCCGATCGAGGGCACCGAAGAGGGAGAGGAAGTTTGCGGCCTGGAGTCCCGGGGCGCCGAAGCCGAAGGCCACGGTCGAGATCAGGAGCGGGAACCAGCAGAGCTGGAGTGCAAAGAGGAACTGGCCGATGAACTCATTTCCGTAGGGGTACGGGGCCCTTACCGCCGAGCCGATCGTCCGACCGGTGAGCAGGACCAGTTCTCCGATCTCGGTGAAGAAATCGCGAGCCGGGGCGAACGCCCTGTCTGCTGCTGCTCTGACCATCTCCTCGCCCCCGGTATCCGACTCCCGAGGTCTCCTCCTTGCGCCGAAGTCTAGGGGATGCTCCGGCCCAGGAGCGGTCGTGGAAGCCCCCTGTAATGTTCGGATCGGCTTGCGCGAGGCACGGCGAAAAGGGATTCGACTGGCGGCCGTATCGCTCGCAGCGGCGGGGCTCACCTCCGCGGCAGTCGGTTGCTCGAGCGGGGGCGAGCCGAACCAGTTCCCGGACCAGCGACCGGGGGATTACACCGTCGAGGTCGAATCGGCAACCTTCCCGGAGAAACAGACCGTGGCCGAGACCTACGACATGGCCCTGACCGTGCGGAACGTCGGCGATAGGGCGGTCCCGGACATCAACGTTTCGATAGACCTGCCAGGCAAGGATTCGACCCTCGCCTTCGCCTATCGCTCAGACCAGGAGGGGGTCGCCGCACCCCAGCGCCCCGTCTGGGTGGTCGAAGAGGGCTACCCGAAACTGGCCGGGACCGAGGGACGCGGAGGGGCCGGAACTGCCAGTCGACGGACCTTCCAGTTCGGCACGGTGCCTCCCGGCGAGTCCGTGACGATGGTCTGGAGGGTCACCGCGGTCCAGCCCGGGGTAGAGGAAGTCGCCTGGATCATCGATGCGGGCCTGTCCCCGGAAGTCCGGGCCCTGGACCGAACCGGAGCGCCACCTGAGGGGTTGTTCGGGGTGAGGATAAGCAACAGACCGACCCTCACCCGGGTTAACGAAGAGGGCGAAGTCGTACCCTTACCCCCAGATGTCCAGCGACGAGTCGAAATCGAGGAAGAGAACTCGGACTGAAGCTGCCGGCCGGTCCTTCGGGTCCGGCCTGGCCCTTGCCACCGCGCTGGCGGCCCTGGCAACGGTAGGCGCTGCCGCCTGCGCCAACGCGCCCGCCAACGATGCAACGACCCGGGCGAGCGAGCGGGGGACCGAGGTCCGGGCCGCAGGGCCGCGGGCAGTACGAGTCGCCAGGTTCGACCAGCCGGTCGAGGTGAAGACGGCACCGGGGTTCCCCCGCCTCCTGTTCGTAGTCGAGCAACGTGGCCTGGTGCGGGTCCTCTCCGGAGGGCGCAAGGTCGCAAGGCCCTTCCTCGACCTCCGCTCGCGGGTCAATTACGGCGGCGAGGAGGGCCTGCTCTCGATCGCCTTCCCCCCCGATTACAGAGAGACGCGCCGCTTCTACGTCTACTTCACCAACCGGAACGGCAATATCGAGATCGATGAGTACCGGCGGAGTGGGCCGCTACGTGCTGCGGCAGGTTCGAGGCGGGTCGTCATCCGGATCCCCCACCCCACCTATTCGAACCACAACGGCGGCCAGATGCATTTCCTCGGCAACGACCTCTACTTCGGGACCGGGGACGGCGGTGGTGGCGGTGACCAGGACGGAAACGCCCAGGACCGTGGCTCCCTCCTCGGCAAGCTGCTTCGGATCGACCCCAGGCCGGAAGGCGGGGCCTCCTATTCCGTACCGGATACCAACCCATTCCCGGGAGACGGGGGGCGCAGGTCTCCGATCTTCGCGGTCGGCTTGAGGAACCCATTCCGCTGGTCCTTCGACCTGAGCCGGCCGGATGCTCCCCGGATCACGATCGGTGACGTCGGCCAGGACGCCTGGGAGGAAATCGACTCGGTTTCCCTCGAGCGGGCCCGCGGAGGCAACTTCGGCTGGAGCTACTTCGAGGGTTTCGAGCCCTACCCCGGGAACGGGCCGAGGCCCGAAGATCCGATAGGACCGATCGCAGCCCTCGGCCACCCCGGCTACTGCTCGGTCACCGGTGGTCTGGTGGTCAGGGATCCGGCCCTTCCATCGCTCGAGGGTCGCTACCTGTTCGGAGACTTCTGCCGGAGCCGCCTGCTTTCGCTTCCCGGTCGACCGGATGGACCGAGTACCCCCCAGGCGACCTCGATCACCATCCCCCAGGTGACCTCCTTTACCGAACGGGCCGACCGAACCGTCTTCGCGACCTCACTCGAGGGTTGGCTCTACAGGCTCTCTGCCGGCAAGTAGCGAGTCGCCTGCGGGCAAGAGGGGCCGAATCCGGGGCCCCAGCCCTTCCGGGTATATCTTCCCCGGGGTAAGGCCAAGAGCCAACGAGGAGGGGGATAGAAGGTGACCCAGGAAACAAGCGAGGGAGTCATTTCGGAGGAGGCAGGGTCGACCAACGGCGCGGCCGTCGGGGGGAACACCTTCCCCGTGATGGACCCGACCACGGGCCAGGAGATCGCCCGAGTACATGAGGACTCGCCCGCGGAGGTCGCAGCGACGGTCGCCCGGGTCAGGGCGAACCAGGCCGAGTGGGAGGCGCTCGGGATCGCCGGGCGGGCAAAATGGCTCGGCCTTCTGCGCGACTGGTTGGTCGAGAACGCCGAGCAGGTCGCCGATTCGATGCAGGCCGAGACCGGCAAGGTCCGGGCCGACGCCTCGAACGAGGGCTTTTACGTCGCCGACCAGATCAACTTCTACGGATCCCGGGCGGCGCGCTGGATTGGCGAGGAGAAGGTCCGGCCCCACTCACTGGTCACCTTCAGCCGGAAGCTTCGGATCCGTTACACCCCCTACCCGGTCGTCGGCCTGATCAGCCCCTGGAACTTCCCACTCATCCTCTCCCTCGGTGACGCGATCCCGGCCTTGACCGCCGGGGCGGCCGTGGTGATGAAGCCTTCGGAGTTCACCCCGCTCACCCTCGGGATGATCGTCGACGCATGGCGCGAGGAGATCGGTGGCCCGGACGTGATCAGTGTGGTCAACGGAACTGCCGAACCGGCGACGGCCCTGATCGACGAGGCCGATTTCATCGGCTTCACGGGGTCCGACCGGACCGGACGACTTGTGATGAAGCGGGCGGCCGACACCCTGACCCCGGTCAGCCTCGAGCTGGGGGGCAAGGATCCGATGATCGTCCTCGACGGGGCCGATATCGACCGCGCCGCGGAAGCGGCAGCCTGGGGCGGAATGATGAACTCGGGCCAGATCTGCATGTCGGTCGAGCGGATCTACGTCGAGAGACCGGCCTACGAACCCTTCGTCGAGAAACTGGTCGAGAAGGTGGCAGACCTGAAGCAGGGCCCGGACGGTGCCGAGTACGGCTCCGACGTCGGCGCGATGACCTCTCCGAACCAGACCGAGATCGTCGAGGGTCAGGTCGAAGATGCGGTCCGGGAGGGGGCGAACGCACTGACCGGGGGAAGCCGCCGCGAGGGCCAGGGCGACTACTACGAGCCGACCGTGCTGGTCGACGTCGACCACTCGATGCGGGTGATGCGCGACGAGACCTTCGGGCCGGTCGTCGGGGTGATGCCGGTCGGCGATGAGGAGGAGGCGATCCGCCTCGCGAATGACACCCGTTACGGACTTTCGGCGACGGTATTCGGTCCCAGGCGGAAAGCCGAAGAGGTCGCCCGGCGGGTCGAGTGCGGGGCGGTAAACGTCAACGACGTCCTGTTCAACGCACTCACGCCGGGGATCCCGATGGGCGGCTGGAAGGAATCAGGGATCGGCTGGAGGAATGGCAGCGCCGGGATCCGGAAGTACTGTCGCTCCGAAGCGATAGTCACGGCTCGCTTCCCCAACCTCCCCGAGCCTTTCTGGTTCCCCTACACGGCGGAGCGCCGATCGGTGATCAACCGGATCACCCGACTGGTGACCGCCCGCGGCCGGGACCGGATCGGCTCCTGACTCAGGGCGCCGGCTGGCCGGAGGTCCCGTCCGGCCTGACGATCACCGTCCGGCCGTCCTCGAGCCGGTAGACCGTTCCAACTTCCTTGCCCCGGCCCGCGACCTTCTGGCCGGGTTCGATCACGATCGTCTTCACCTTCGAATCGGGCGGGACGATGACCGAGTCGGCCGGCACGGTCTGACCGGTCTTCGCCTTGCCAGGGTCGGTCAGTACCGAGGTGAGATCGAGCGAGGAGAGTGCCGCGAGGAGAAAGGCGACCGAGAGGACGATCCCGATGTCGAACAGGTTGACCAGCCCGTCGAGGGGGTCACCGGCCCGATCCTCACGGGTCCTCGCCCTGGCCGTAACCCTTCCCCCGACCCGGTTCATGGGTTCCCCAGGGAGACGGAGGTCGGGCCGGCCGACCCGACGGGGGGCGGTACGAGCGGTGACTCGACGGCCTGGGGGGTCAGCTCGGCGGCGGCAAACTCGACGTCGGAGAAGTCCTGCGCGTAGAGCCGGTCGCGGACCAGGGAGACCGCGAAGGCGACCGCTCCGGTCAACAGGCCGACCACGGTCACCCCGAAGGCGATCCGCAGATTCTCGGTCAGCTGGTCGACGTTCCCCTCGGCGAGGCCGGCCAGTGCAGGCGACAGCGGGATCAAGGTCCCCATCAGTCCGAGTGCGGGGCCCATCCGGACGAGGATCCGGGTCCGCTCGAGACGCTTCATCGAGCGGTAGTCGTAGTCGGCCAGGCTCTTTGCGATCCGGTTGTCTGCATCCGGGAAGTCCCGGTAGACGATTATCGACCTCATCGCCTCGGCCATCGAGCCGTTCCAGGAGACCGAGACGAGCTCCGAGGCTGCCCCCGCGGCGTCACCCCGAGCGAGCAGGTCCCCCGCCTGTCCGACGGCCCCTTCCAGGCCGATGAATGAGCGGAGCCTGCGACGCCAGATCTCGGCCAGGAGGATGCCGACCTCGACGATCGACCAGGCCAGGGCGAGCAGGGCCAGGACGAGCACCGGCCAGCGGAGCGCGTCCGAGATGGAGAAAAGGAATTCCTCGATCGCCAAGGGAACCAGCGATTCTAGTCGGCTCCCTAAAATGGGCGAATGGCCGAGCGGGACTTCCTGAAGGCATGCCGCGAGCGGGTCGTCGTCTTCGACGGCGGGATGGGGGCTACCCTCGAGGAGTTCGACCTCACCGCGGAGGACTATGGGGGTCTCGAGGGCAAGTGCCACGAGGCACTCGTCCTCAACCGTCCCGACGTGATCGAGGGGGTCCACCGCTCGATGCTCGATGCCGGTGCCGAGGTCATCGTGACCGACACCTTCCAGGCTTCCCGACTGAAGCTCGACGAGTGGGGCCTCGCCGACCACACGCTCGAGATAAACCGCCGGGCTGCCGAAATCGCCCGTGACGCCGCCGGTGAGGAGAGGTTCGTGGCCGGCTCGATCGGCCCGACGGGCTTTCTCCCGGCCTCCGACGAACCGACCCTGGGTGCGATCCAGTTCGGCGAACTCGCGGAGGTGTTCAGGGAACAGGCGAGCGGCCTGGTCGAGGGCGGAGTGGACCTGATCTACATCGAGACCGCCCAGGACATCCTCGAGGTCAAGGCGGCCATATTCGGCACCCGGGAGGCCTTCCGGGAAATCGGCAGGAAGGTCCCGATCCAGGTTTCCGTCTCGCTGCTCCCCAACGGGGGAAAGATGCTCCTCGGTACCGATATCTCGGCCGTCCTGACCACCTTCGGCGCACTCGACGTCGACGTGATCGGGCTCAACTGCTCGACCGGCCCCGAGGACATGCGCGATGC
Source organism: Solirubrobacterales bacterium (assembly GCA_046091385.1). Taxonomy (GTDB): domain Bacteria; phylum Actinomycetota; class Thermoleophilia; order Solirubrobacterales; family 70-9; genus 67-14. The sequence continues at coordinate 31,479 of JBJTBP010000065.1, forward strand.
GATCCGTTACCTCGGGGAAAACTCCCCGGTACCGGTCCATTGCATTCCCAACGCCGGACTGCCGGAGCAGGGACCGGACGGCGAGACGATCTTTCCCGAGGAACCCGGACCGCTTGCCGAGACCCTCGGGGAGTTCGTCGAGAAGTACGGAGTGGGGATCGTCGGGGGTTGCTGCGGCACAACGCCGGAGCACATCGCGGCGATCGCCGAACGGGTCTCTGGCCTGGTGCCAGACCCGAGGCCGGAGCCCGGTCGACCCCGGGTCTCGTCGATGATGACCTCGACCGACCTGGTCCAGGAACCGAGGCCGACCCTGGTCGGTGAGCGGGTGAACTCCCAGGGCTCGCGTCAGGCCAAGGAACTGCTGCTCGCCGACGACTACGACTCGCTGGTCGGGATCGCCGAGGACCAGGTCGAAGGCGGGGCCCACGTCCTCGACGTCTGCGTCGCCCTGGTCGAGCGCCCCGACGAAGCCGAGCAGATGAGGGAGACGGTCAAGCGCATCTCCCTGACCCAGCCCTCCCCGATCCAGGTCGACTCGACCGAGCCGGAAGTGATCAAGGCCGCTCTGGAGCAGATACCGGGCCGGGCAATCGTCAACTCGGTGAACCTCGAGGCCGGCCGGGACCGGATGGACGAGGTCGTGCCGCTCGCGACCGCCCACGGGGCGGCAGTGATCGCCCTGACGATCGATGAGGTGGGTATGGCCAAGACCGCCGAGCGGAAGCTCGAAGTAGCGGAGAGGATCATCTCGATCGCCTGCGACGAGCACGGACTCGACCGGCAGGCCCTGATCTTCGATGCGCTCACCTTCACCCTGACCACCGGGGACGAGGAGTGGCGGGAGTCGGCGACCGAGACCCTCGAGGGGATCCGACTGATCAAGGAGCGACTTCCCGGGGTCAAGACCTCGCTGGGGGTCTCGAACGTCTCCTTCGGGGTGTCGCCACAGGCGAGGGCCGTACTCAACTCGGTCTTCCTCCACCACGCCGTCGAGGCCGGACTCGACCTGGCGATGGTCAACCCGAACCACATCACCCCGTACAGCGAGATCCCGGAGGCCGAGCGGGAACTGACCGACGACCTCGTCTTCAACCGGTCGCCCGAGGCGCTGGAGCGATTCGTCGCCCACTTCGAGTCGAAGGGGGAGTCGGGTGAGGAGGACGAGGGCGAGGACCCCACGGCCGACATGTCGCCGGAGGAGGCCCTCCACTGGCACATCCTCAGGAGGAAGAAGGACGGCGTCGAGGAGTGGATCGACCGCTCGGTCGAGAAGATCGGGGCGGTACCGACCCTGAATGAGGTCCTCCTCCCCGCGATGAAGGAGGTCGGTGACCTGTTCGGGGCCGGAGAGCTGATCCTGCCGTTCGTCCTCCAGTCGGCAGAGGTGATGAAGCGGGCCGTCGCGAGGTTGGAGAACTACCTCGATCGGATCGAGGGACATACGAAGGGCAAAGTGGTGATCGCGACCGTCTTCGGCGACGTCCACGACATCGGCAAATCGCTGGTCAACACGATCCTGACCAACAACGGCTACACCGTGATCGACCTCGGCAAACAGGTACCGGTCGAACAGATAATCGACGCAGCCCGGGAGCACGACGCGGACGCGATCGGACTGTCGGCGCTTCTGGTCTCGACCTCCAAGCAGATGCCGATCTGCATCGAGGAGCTCCATGACCGGGGCCTCGACTATCCGGTCCTGATCGGGGGAGCTGCGATCAACCGCGATTTCGGTCGCCGGGCCCTCTACCCGCACGGCAAGGATTCGGAAGAGACCTACGAGCCGGGTGTCTTCTACTGCAAGGACGCCTTCCAGGGCCTCGACACGATGGATGAGCTGATGGATCCGGAGGCCCGTGAGGGACTCTTGACCCGGACACGGGAGGGCGCCGCCGAACTGAGGGCAAAGCCTAAGGAGGAAACCGACGGTCCAGGGGTCGACGATGACTCGGTCCGTTCTGCCGTCCGGATCGATACCCCGATCCCAGAGCCCCCATTCCTCGGGGTGCGGGAGATCCCGGTCGGACTCGAAGAGGTCTTCCCCCACCTCGACCTCCACGTGCTGTTCAAGCTCCACTGGGGCGGGCGCGGGGTCAAGGGCGACGAGTGGGATCGCCTGGTCGGCGAGGAATTCCGCCCGCGACTCGAGCGGATGTGGGAGGAACAGGACTACCTGGAACCACGGGCCCGCCTCGGCTACTTCCCCTGCACCTCAGACGGGAACGAGCTGGTCATCTTCGACCCGGTCGACCCGTCGCGGGAGCTCGAAAGGCTGTCCTTCCCCCGCCAGCCGGGGCACGACCGGATCTGCCTGGCCGACTTCTTCCGCCCGATAGACGAGGGCGGACCCCGGGACGTGGTCGCCCTGCAGGGCGTGACCGTCGGGGCGGACGTGACCGACCTGCTGGAGAAGCTCGAAGCCGAGGGCGAGTTTGCCGAGCAGCTCTACACCCACGGACTCGGGGTCCAGGCCGCCGAAGGCACCGCCGAGTGGCTCCATTCGAAGGTGCGACGGGACCTCGGGATCGGAGAGGCGCAGGGGCGCCGGTACTCCTGGGGCTACCCCGCCTGCCCCGATCAGTCGGAGCACGAAAAGGTGTGGCGCCTGCTCGAGCTCGAGGAGATCGGGATGTCCCTCTCGGACGGCCATGCGGTGATGCCGGAGCAGTCGACCGTCGCGATCATCGCCCATCACCCCCAGGCCGTCTATTTCGGGATGAAGTCGGGGTTCGTGCCGGAAGACGAAGCTCCGGACGAAGTGATCGCCGGGTCCGACAGGAGCGGCCTGCCCGACGACGAGGTCGAGGAGGAGCTACCCGGCAACGTCAGCACCCCGAGCTGAGCAGGCTCAGATAGTCGAATCGAGGGCCGACCCACGCCGCGGTCGGGAGGAGTCGAGCTCGACCGGGGAGGCAGCCATCGCCTGGACCTTGAGGTCACCCCAGGAGAGTCCTTCGCGAAGCAGCGCCGGAACCCCGAGCACCACGGCGGTGGCGAACTCGACCGCCTGGAGCATCACGCCGTAAGCGAGGGCATCTGCAGCCGAGACCCCGAAACCGGTGGTCAGGACCGTGATCACAGCGAGCTGGAAGATGCCGATGTTCGAGGGCGTCGCCGGAATCACCGCGGTCACGTTCACCGCGAAGAGGACCGCGGCCGACGCCGCGAGTGCCCGGTCGAGATCGAGTCCGAGTGCGAGCAGCAGGGCCCAGCAGGCTGCGACCTGAATGGCCCAGGCCAGGATCTGGAGGATCGCTGCCGGAAGTCCGTACTTCGGATGACGGAAGATCGAGAGCCCCGAGCGCACCTGGAGCAGGACGGAATGGATCGCTGCCTGCGCCCGGGCCATCCGGCCCTCACCGTTGCCTCGACCGACGATCAGCGGGAGGATCACGACTGCCGCCAGGAGGACGACCGGCACGAGGCTGAAGGTGATCAGGGTCCTCGAACTGCCGGCGAACAGGTCGGTCGAGGCGACGATCACTATGCCGAGGATCAGCAGGGCGAGCAGGTTCAACATCGCCTGCGAGACGATCGTGCCGACGATCACGGGCAATGCCTGGCGGACCCGCCCGGTGTGTCGGGCAAGGGCGACGGCACGAGCCGGCTCACCAAGCCGTGCCGGGAGCGTCGCCGACATCAATACCCCGATCATCGTCGCCGAGGCGAAGTCCCGGCGCCTGAGGGAATCACCCGGCACCGCGGCCTTGGTGATGAAGCGCCAGGCCTCGGCCCTGACGAACAGTGACCCAGCCATCAGGGCGAGGGCGACGAAGACCCAGGAGAGATCCGACCGGACGATCGCACCGGCCACCTGGTCGACCCCGATCCTCTCTGCCGCGATGACCGTGAGGGCGAGGGCGATCACGCCGACCACTCCCAGCGCAGCCTTTCGGGCCCTGGTCCATCGACTCGCCCCCGGCAAAACCGGGTCGATCGAGGGAAGACGTTCCGCCGGTGACCTGGCGAGGCCGTCGGAGGGGTCCAGACCGACCCGCTGACGGATCCGGGCGGTGACATTTTCCGGCCTCGCAACCTCGATCGCCTTCTCGTAGACCGAGACGACCCGGCGCGCAACCTCCGGCCAGGCGAACCGCTTGGAGGACTCCCTGGCCGCTCGACCCATCGTCTGCAGCCGTTCCGGCTCCTCGGAGGCTCGCTGGAGCTCCTCGGCCAATGCCTGGGGATCGCCCGGGGGGACGAGGACTCCATCGACCCCATCGGTGACCACGTCCCGATAACCGGCTATTCCCGAGGCGACCACGGGGGTTCCGGCCGCGAAGGCCTCGGTCAGGACCATGCCGAAGCTCTCGCCCGAGAGGGACGGCGCACAGAGAAGGTCGGATGCGGCCAGTAGCCGCCCCAGCTCTTGACGCTCGACCCGACCGTGGAGGTCGAGATGCCGCTCGAGGTCCGGGTCTGCCAGGAGCCGCCTCACCTCGTCCGGTTCGGACCCGGCGATTGCCAGGCGGGCAGGAGTCCTGGCCACCAGGGCCTCGAAAGCACGGAGCAGGATCGGCAGGCCTTTCCGTTCCTCGGCCCGGCCGACGAAGAGGAGTCGCAGGTGGTCGGAGGGCTCCCGTTCGAGGTTGGGCGAGAGGTCGAGGTCCACCCCGTTCGGGATCACCTCGTAGTGGCCGCCGAACCAGCGTCGCCCGGTCCAGGCGGCAGCCTCCGAAACGGCGATCCTGGCCGAAAGTCGGTTCAGGGTGCGCTTGGCCCCGACCATCGTCGCCAGCCGGTTCGGGACTGGCTTGGTCGAGTAGGCGTGGAAGGTCCCGACCACTGGTGCCTCGGTCGAGTGGCAGGCATCCCAGGCGTTCACGGGCGTGATCGGCTCATGAACGTGGACGACGTCGTAGTCCCCCCGTTCGAGTTCGCGTCTCATGCCCCTGATCGCCTCCGGGAATACCGGGATGTTCGAGACCGCGCCGTTCGAGGAGATGCCGACCGTACGTCCCGCCGGGATCAGGTAGTCGGGGAGTTCGACCTGCTCTGGGGCCGAGCTGTGGAGGATGGTCGAGAGCCTCCCCGGGGGGTCGAACGGGGCGATTACCCGGGCGTGGTGGCCCTCCTCCAGGAGCTGCTCGGCGAGCGACTGGACGTGGCGGTTGACCCCCCCGGGATAGGACCAGGACTATGGCGTGACGAGCGCGATCCGCACCCCGATGAGGATAGTGGAGGCTGATCCCGTGGCCCTGTACGGTGGAAGGAGGTATGGAGGCGGCCAGCAAGATAGGTGGATCGGAGCCCAACGGGGCTCCTCCACTCCCCGAGGTCTCCCTCGCCCCTGCCGGAAGGGCGGGTGAGGTCGAGATCGCCTACCAGGAGCTCGGCCACCCGGACGACCCGGCCCTGGTGCTCGTCCCCGGGCTCGGAACCCAGATGATCTACTGGGACGAAGGCCTCTGCGGGATGCTGGTCGAGCGGGGATTCAGGGTCATCCGGATCGACAACCGGGACTCCGGCGCTTCGACCGTCCTCGACGACCTCGGACCGCCGGATCGCCGAGCGCTCTTCTTCGGCCTGAGGCGCGGACTTCGGTACGGAATGGACGAGATGGCCGACGACCTGGTCTCCCTGCTCGACCACCTCGGCATCGAGCGTGCCCACTTCGCCGGCTTTTCGATGGGCGGGATGATCGTCCAGACGGTGGCGATCCGAAACCCTGAACGGGTCGCCTCGCTCTGTTCGATCATGTCCAGGACCGGTGCCAGGGCAGACGCCTTCCCGGCCCCAAGGCAGGGGCTCGCCCTGCTGAGGCCCCGTCCGCTCGAACTCGATGAGTTCATCGCCCATGTCGAGATGCTGGCCCGGACGATCGGTTCGACCGTCTACCCACCGGACCCGGAGCGGTTGCGACGGCTGACCACGATCGCCTGGTACCGGGGCATCCATCAGGAGGGAACCGCGAGACAGCTACATGCGGTCAACACCCAGCCCGACAGGACCGAGGCGCTAGGTCAGGTGCGCGCCCCAACCCTGGTCATCCACGGAGCGGCCGACCGCCTCGTCTTCCCCCGGGGCGGGCGCCGGACCGCCGAAGCCGTCCCGAAGGCGAGGCTCCGGATCTACGAGGGCATGGCCCATGACCTTCCCGAGCAGCTCTGGCCGCAGTTCGCAGCCGAGATCGAGGCGAATGCGCATCGCCAGGTCTAGACTCGGTCGGGCTTGAGCGATCGGCCAGGGACAGAGGCAGAGCCACTCAGGGTGGCGATCATCGGAGCCGGGCCCGCCGGCTTCTACGCTGCCGACCGGATCCTGCGTGAGGAGGGACTCCATGCCCAGGTCGACCTGTTCGACCGGTTGCCGACTCCCTACGGACTTGTGCGGGGCGGGGTCGCTCCGGACCATCCGAAGATCAAGGCGGTGACCCGGGTCTACGAGAGGACGGCCGGGCTGGAGGGGTTCCGCTTCTTCGGCAACGTCGAGATCGGGCGGGACCTGACGGTCGAGGAGCTGGAACGCCACTACCACGCGATCTTCTACACCTTCGGCGCCGAGGACGACCGCGAGCTCGGCATACCCGGGGAGGAGCTCACCGGGGTCCACCCCGCCTCGGATCTGGTCGGCTGGTACAACGCCCACCCTGACTTCGCCGAGCTGGAGTTCGACATCGACCGGGCCCGGCGGGCAGTGGTGATCGGCAACGGCAACGTCGCCCTCGACGTCGCCCGGATGCTCGCCCTCGACGACGCGGAGCTCCGAAAGACGGACATCGCCGACCACGCGATCGATGTACTCGACCGAAGCCCGATCGAGGAAATAGTCGTGATCGGCCGCCGGGGGCCGGCGCAGGCCGCCTTCACCAACCCCGAAGTGATCGAACTCGGCGAACTCGAGGAAGCCGAGGTCGTAGTGGAACCCGGGGAGGTCGAACTCGATCCGGTCAGCAAGGCCTGGGTCGAGTCCGAGGAGGCCGACAAGACAGCCAGGGTGAACGTGGAGACGGTTCAGGGCTACGTCGGGAGGAAGCCAGGTAGTAAACCGAAGACGATCTCACTCAGGTTCCTGCTGTCCCCGGTCGAGATCCTCGGCGAGGATCGGACGGAGGGGATCGTCCTCGGCCGAAACGAGCTGGTCGAGGAAGACGGCGCGCTCAGGGCCCAGGATACGGGTGAGCGAGAGGAGCTCGAGTGTGAACTGATCTTCCGGTCGGTCGGCTACCGCGGCGCCCCACTGGCCGGCGTCCCGTTCGACTCGGACTCGGGGACTATCCCCAACCGGGCCGGAAGGGTGACCGAGGGCGCAGACGGTCCCCAACGTATTGGCCACTACACGGCCGGGTGGATCAAGCGGGGGCCCTCGGGAGTGATCGGGACCAACAAGAAGTGCGCCACCGAGACTGTGCAGATGTTGATCGAGGACGTCGCCGACGGAAACCTGCTTTCGCCCTCGGACCCCTCACCAGGGTCCGTCGAGGAGATCCTCACCGGCCGGGAGGTGCACCAGGTCAGCTTCTCCGGCTGGGAGCGGATCGACCAGGCGGAGGTAGGACGGGGCGAGCCGCATGGGAGGCCCCGGGTCAAGTTCGCCTCTCGGGAAGAGCTCCTCGCGGCATCGAGCGGAAAGGGATCGGGGGACTGAGTGCCGATGGCTGCCGACCTCGACGAGATCAAGGCGATGATCGAGCGGGCTCTGCCCGGCTCCGAGGTCGTCGTGCTCGACGAGACCGGAACCGGGGACCATCTCCGTGCGGTCGTCAGGGCGCCGCAGTTCGAGGGGATCGGGAGGCTCCAGCAACACCGCCTGGTCAAGGCGGCCGTTCGGGACCGCTTCGACGACGGGACGATCCATGCCCTTTCGGTCACCACCCTTCGTCCCGGTGATCCCGCCTGAACGGGTCTCGGTCCTCCCCGGCCACCCCATTACCTAGAATCGCCTGATGGCCGACGAGGAACTGACTGAACGCCTCAAGCAGCTGATCACTGAGAACGAGGTGCTGCTCCTTATGAAAGGGACGCCGACCGAGCCGCGGTGCGGCTTCTCGCTCCGGACGGTTCAGATCCTCGACCGGATGGGAGTCGAGTACGGGGCGATCGATGTGCTCCCCGCACTTCAGCCACTTCGTGAGGTGACGACCGAAATCTCGGACTGGGAAACCTTCCCGCAGCTCTACGTCAAGGGCGAGCTCGTTGGGGGGTGCGACATCGTCGAGGAGATGTTCGCCTCGGGCGAGCTGGCCGAGACGCTCGGGGTCGAACAGCCCGAGATGCCCGACACCCCGGAATCGCCTGCCGATCTGCCGGCCCAAAGTCCTCCGCTCGACATCGAGCGGAACTGACTCACCCCGAGTCGCCTCCGCCCCTCCGATCCCTTCCGCCGGACCCATCTGCCCTCTAGCGCGCGTTCTCCCAGTCCCTCCCCTTCGGACCCATCTGCCCCGGTGATCGACCGACCGCGTTGAGTCAGGCGGGGGCTCGGGCAGGTGCTCCCGCCTACCCCACCAGTTCCCACTCGCACCTACCCGACCCCCCTGCCATGAACTCGCAGGGGGTCCGCTGCTCTTCCGTCTCCCACTGAATTCCCTCGCGCGTTGGTGACATCGAATGGGGGACCGAGTTCCGGACTCCCCGTGCGCGGGAGGTAGACGGGGGATGTGCTCACCGAGGAGGGGACGACGAGGGTGAGTGCGCCCCCGGCTGCCAGGACCCGCGCTGGAGGGTCTAGTGATGCCCGACGAAATGACCCGCGCGCCCCAGGGGTGCGTCAGACGGCCCCCGGCGAC